>NZ_JAFNNC010000001.1:0-508004 GCF_026537005.1 Gilliamella sp. B2785
GCCAATCACCCTAAAAACCCCTATACCCAAGAAGTGTATCAAGCTAATTATGTTAATACTTGAATAGTATTGATAATGTCAATAGTAAAGCGAAAGTCGCAGTCACACAGTTAGCGAGCCTTTCTGCTTGGATGCCCTAAAAAATTTGGTTATAATTCAGCCGTTAATATCACCAAAACTACCTAAGGAGTGCGGTATGCGAGACCAAAAAGAACGAGTGGAAACAATTGAAAGTACCATGAAAAATGAATTCAGACATGCTTTGGCGGTAAATTTAATTACACAAGAACAACATGACAACTATCTGCAGGAGCTTAATGAATTAACCTATTATGTTTATGAAAAATATAAAGATAGTTTGGCTTTTTATGATGAGGATTGGATTAAAATTAATGACTATTATGAAAAAATTATTGGATTGGATTTTGTTCGTAGTCGGACAAAAGAGGGGTTAGAAGATGACTGGCTTATCGAGATGTAAATGATGAAAGTAGATAATATTAATCAACTTTTCAAGCAGATACAGTGGATTGATAAGCAAGGGACTTCGAATTTTGCACAAACCAATGCAACCCCCCAAAAAATTTGGTTATAATTCAGCCGTTAATATCACCAAAACTGCCTAAGGAGAACAGTATGAGGGACCAAAAAGAGCGAGTTTACAGTATCGAAAGATTGACTAAAAATGAATTCAGACATGCTTTGGCGGTAAATTTAATTACACAAGAACAACATGACAACTATCTGCAGGAGCTTAATGAATTAACGTCTTATATTTATGAAAGATATAAAGATAGTTTTACTTTTCGTGCTGAAGATTGGCGTAAAATCAATAACTACTATGAAAAAATTGTAGCCTTAGATTTTGTTAGAGATTATATAAAAGAAGGGTTAGAAGACAGTTGGCTTATTGAGATGTGAATGATGAAATCCCCCTAAGGAGTGCAGTATGCGAGACCAAAAAGAACGAGTGAAAACAATTGAAAGCATTATGAAAAATGAATTCAGACATGCTTTGGCGGTAAATTTAATTACACAAGAACAACATGATAATTATCTGCAGGAGCTCAATAAATTAACGTCTTATATTTATGAAAGATATAAAGATAGTTTTACTTTTCGTGCTGAAGATTGGCGTAAAATCAATAACTACTATGAAAAAATTGTAGCCTTAGATTTTGTGCGTAATCGAACTAAAGAAAATTTAGAATATTCCTGGCTAATTGAGATGTAATAATGAAACTATCCCAAAAACCCTTATACTCAAGAGGCCTATCAAGCAAACGATTTATATTCAGATAGCCACAAAAAGGGGTTTTCAGAGACCCGATGGTTAACTGAGAGTGAAATACACACTCATAATTTGCAGATAAAACCGGATGAAAAAATAACTTTTTTGAAAGTGATTTATATAAAGATAATGAGTATTATGAAAATGTTAAGTTTTAAAAATAATAATTTAGCTTATATTAAGTTTAATTTAGCTAAATTTGGTGACGTTAAAGATGTTCAGAAGGCAGAGTTAAGCAAGGCATTGACTGAATCAGATAAGGTATTGGCATTAACCAAAAGTAAATATTTAACGGCTAAAAAACAGTATACAACAATATCAAGCAAAATGTTAAACCAGACATTAGATACTCCAGGAAAAAATTTAGCAGAAAAATCTATTATTGATCAGAAAATAACATCGCAAGGTATGGAGTTGGGAGATTAAACGATAAATTATCGTCACAATTACTTTATTGGAATTAGAAATTTTATAGAAATTAATAATTTCTATAAAAAATCAGTTCGCATAATGTTAATGCCGTTATGTTTAATTCGTAGGCTGTATAATGTTGGCCACCGCAGGTGGCTAACAGTCAAGAATTTAGCATAACGGCAGATTATGCGAACTAAAAAAAACTATGACATATATAAAACCCTACACAAAACCCAACGGCAAAGATTAAATATCTTGGTGTGTCATGTGTGTTATTGTTGTTATTTTTTTAGAACGATATAGCTTTGGATTGTACCAAAGATTTTTAGGGTCTCTATTTTTCATTTTTATATTTTCACAGAATTTATTTAGTGTAAGGTTGAACTATATATAATAGTTCAACCTTGTGTCATTTTGACACATTTTAGCCTTTATTTTATTTTTTTGTCAGAATGTATAATATCTTGTACCGCATCTTTTGCATAATTATCTAGTATGTACGTTGCTAGTTCTGTCCATGAAATGGATTTTCCTATTCTGTAACTTAAATCTACTGCTAATCTTTCAATTCTTAGTTTTCTTTCTGCGCTTATTGCTAGGCTAGTTCTCTTTGGTTTTTGCGTTGTCATTTTAACTCCTAAACGTCTTTTGGTTTATGCAGTATTGTATATTATTAAATATCAGAAGGATAAGCAAAAAAATGGCATTAATATTATTAGAGAATTATGGCAAATAGCTTTTAAGGATATATTGTCTGTTATAAAAGGTGCAGATATGAATGTTTATGATGATAAACGTATACGAACATTATTAAATGATAGTTATTTTACTGTTACTAGAACAGGGAAAATCTCATATTCGAAGTCAAATAAAATTTATTCGTTTTATCGGTCGTTATTGAATGATGGTTATCAATTCGTTAAAAATTCCATGGATCGTAAAACGTTTTGGCGTTACGAACAAGATTTTTTATCGATTGGATTAAGCAAGATGCAATTACAGAATCTACAACAACAGAAAAATAATGTAATTCCATTGTGCAGAGTTATAAATATTGATTTTAATTGTCAGCGTCCGAGTTGGTATGTAGAACCAACATCATTTTATGATGATCCAAAAAATTTAGAATTTTTAAAAGCTGTTTAACGTACTTCTCTTATGAATCTATATTGGTGCGCATAATGTATATTATGTTAAATAAGGTGTGTTAAATCAATTAAGTTCATTTATTCGCCACTCACCCTCTATTAACAATTCTAAATCTTTATAAGACTATTCTTTTATCAAGAATTCATTTATATTGTTTAGATTAATTACTTAGTGTAGTTATTTAAAAATTTAATAGTGATTTTCTATTTCTTTTCTTTTTATTGAATAGAAATACAAAAAAAATTGGTCAATTTTTGTTTTATGACAAAATATGGTAACCTTATCACTTCAAATCAACAGCCCTTGTATTTAGGATATTATGCATAGTATTTATAAGACATTACGTTCCAATAGTTATTCTGTTCCGTGCGAATTATGCAGTCTCGGTGGGCTCTGTATTCCGATGTTACTCAATAATACATTAAGTAGTGTTTTAGAACGCAAAAGATCTTATTCAAAAGGCGAAATAATAGTTAAAGCAAAAACGCCATTTAAAAAATTCTTCATCGTTCATTCCGGTGCACTTAAAACATTTGTCACAACTTCTGAAAATAATGAACAAATTAATGGATTTTATCTACCTGGAGATATTGTTGGTTTAGACGCCATTTCAACCAAAGTTTATAACAACAACATTCAGGCATTAAGTAACACACTAATCTGTGAACTGCATTATGATGAATTAATGACATTAATTGATACTAATAAGAATGTTAGAGATTTAATCTTTAGATTATTAAGTGCTGACATTTATAATTATCAAAAATTGGTTCTTTGCTATTCTCAGAAAAAATCAGATGAGCGTCTGGCCACCTTTATTTATTCTCTTTACCTTCGATATCAGCAAAGAGGACATTCTTCTTTAAATATAAAACTAGCAATGAGCCGTGCTGAAATAGCTAATTATTTAGGATTAACGATTGAAACTGTAAGTCGTAATTTATCAAAATTACAAGAGCAAAATATTTTAATAGCTAAAGGTAAATATATTTATATCAATAACTTGGAAGCTTTAATAGATTTAGGAAATTAAATTTATTTATGCTAAAATAACTAAAAATTCATTGTAAGGTTTTTTATATGTTAAGTTTCAAGAAAACAATTATCGCTACAACTGTTGCGCTTATTCCATTTTGTTCTTTTGCTGCTCAGCAATTAACTGAAGAACAAGCAAACAGCATGCAATCTTTTAAAAGCATTACGATTCGAGGTGCTTTTTATACTGATAGCGATTATGTTATGGCTATGTCAAAGGCTGCAGACAATGAAGGAGCTGCTTCTTTTTACATAACAACAACAAATATCAGCCCTTCTAATGATACTTTGCGTATCGTTTATGCAAAATTATACAAAGCAGACGCACCTAAAGCTTTAGAACAACCAGAAACTTTACGTAAATTTGAAGGTGTTTACGAATATCCAAAATCTAAAGCAATTCGCTTAGAACCATTTAATATTGTGCGTATTCGTGGATACTTTCCGACAGATTATGATGTAAATCAAGCTATTGCTAAAGAAGCATCAGCGCAAGGTGCATATGGCTTTTACATAGATTCACGTTCAGAATTAGGCAGTAATATTCAAGTAGCTGCTTATTTATTTAAAAAAGATGCTCCTGAACGTAAATTACAACCTGAAAATGCTATTCCTTACGATTCTGAAGCGGGTCAATTAGCATTAGCTAAAGGTGGAGAAGCTGCAATGCAGGTTGAAAAACCTGGTTATTACTCCCCTTCTGCATTTAACGAGAAATATTATGCAGATAAATTTAATAATAAAGTAATTGATAAAACTACAACAAATTCTGCTGCAACTAATAAAGTTACAACAACATCAAATACAGAAACAATAAGTACCGTTGCCACTGAACCTCAAAGAGTAACTCGTTACACTGTCACTCTTCCTGATGGGCGAAAAATTCAGGAACTTAACGATGCAACTGCGGCTAAAATGGTTGCCTTTGATACACTGAAATTTAGAGGTTACTACGTTACTGATCAGGAAATTTCATATCAAGCAGGAAAAAGAGCAATAGAAGCTGGGGCTAAATATTATCATATTGCTCGAGTTGCTCATGATTCTAAAGGGCCAAACATCACTGTATTTGTAGATCTTTATAAATAATCAAAATGGGCGCATAAGCGCCCTTCTTTTTTATCCTTATAATTATATTCTATAATTCAGAAGATACAGTTTCTATTTGTTGTTTTATCCTTTTTGCAGAAATTGGATACGGTGTGCCGAGTTGTTGAGCGAATAAGTTAACTCTAAGTTCTTCTATCATCCATTTAATATTCGTAACATCATTCAATGATTTTTGATTTTCTGACAAATTATTAAACCAACTTTGATATTCGTTTTTCACTTCTTCTATTATATTCATCGACTGTCTATCTTTAGCCACATTAGTTCCTAACTTCTCTATCCGTTTTTCTATAGCAGTTAAATAGCGATAAATATCATGGAGTTTGTTATAACCAGTTTTTGCCACAAAACCCTTATAAACTAGCTCATTTAGCTGCGCTTTGATATCAGATAACGCAAATGCTAAAGACAAATCGATACGGCCTTTAAGTTTTTTATTAATATTAAAATGGAGAGTTAAAATTGATTCCACTTGTTTAGCTATATCCACTACAATTTCATTGATATGCTCTTTGGTATAACCTAACAGTTCTTGATATTGTTCTTGATTTTTAACTTTCTGATTGTACTTCTTAATCAAGTAGTCTATTCCACAGGCAATGCAGTCATCAATAAGGTTAAGAACTGTACCGAATGAATTAAAATATAAGCCTAATTTAGATTTATTTGGTAACTTTTCGTGCAAATATTTAATTGGAGATGGAATATTTAAAATCAACAATCGTCTAATCCCGAGCTTGGTTAATCTTTTTTGTTCCTCAAGTGAATCAACCAGTTTAATACTGACCGAGTTTTGATTATCAATGATGGCTGGATAGGCTTTAACTGTATAATTATTTTGTTTTTCTTCATAAATACTTGGTAAGTGACCAAAATTCCAATCAATAATATTATCTTTCTCTATTTTGACAGATTTTTTTTGAGTCAGCGATGATAATGCTTCTTGAACTTCTGTTTTAAGATGTTCTTTAATCATCATTAGATCTTTGCCAAAAGCTATTTCTCGTTCATTATCAACAATACTAAAATTCATTTTTAAGTAATCTGGTACTTGTTCTAATTGCCAATCAGTTGGCTGAATTTTTATACCTGTCATTTTCCTAAATTCATTTTCTAATGTTTCAAGTAATGGATGTTCAATTGAATTAACTCTACTTAAAAAAGCCTCAGCATAGTTAGGCGCAGGAACTAAGCTTTTACGTAAAGATTTTGGTAATGATTTTATTAAAGCAATAACTAAATCATAACGAAATCCAGGTACTTGCCAATCAAATCCTGTATCTTTTATTTGATTTAATATATTAAGCGGAATAGAAATTGTTACACCGTCACGTGCATTACCTAGATCAAATTGATAAGTTAAAGGTAATTTCAAGTTATTCTGATACCAAAAATCTGGATAATCGTTTATTTTTACAGGTTGAGCTGATTGCTTAATCAGCATATTTTTTTCAATATTTAAAAAATCAGGGTTTATTTTTTGTTTGTTTTTCCACCACGTATCAAAATGTTTTGCGGAAATAACTGATTTGTCTATTCGTTCATCATAAAAATTATAAAGATCATCATTATCAATCAGAATATCCTGACGACGAGATTTATGTTCAAGATCCTCAACTTCATTGATTAATTTATGATTTTGTTTATAAAACTGGTGATTAGTTTGCCAATCACCTTCAACCAAAGCATTCCGAATAAATAAGGAACGACTTAGTACTGGGTCAATTTTACTATAATTAACTATGCGGTTTGCAACAATTGGTAGACCGAATAAAGTTACTTTTTCATTGGCTAAAGTTGTCCCATTCTTTTTAGACCATCTAGGCTCACTATAACTATATTTAACTAGATGTTTTGCTAATGGTTCAATCCAATCTGCTTCAATTTTAGCAGCCGTTCTACCCCATAGACGGCTTGTCTCAACAAGTTCACTAGTTATACACCATTTTGGTTGATTTTTAAAGATGGCTGAATTAGGGAATATAGCAAATTTAATATTACGAGCACCAATATATTCATGTTTTTCAATTTCTTTCATACCAACATGTGACAATAAGCCGCTTAATAACGCAGTATGCAGTGAACGATAATCTGCTAATTGACTATTAATCGGAAAAGCAAGTTGTTTAATGGTTTGTCTAATTTGTGTATAAACGTCTTGCCATTCTCGAATTCTAAGATAGTTAAGATATTCTTTTTTACACAACCGTCTAAATTGATTACCCGACAGATCGGCTTGTTGATTTGTTACATAATTCCATAAATTGATAAGTGATATAAAATCAGATTCTTTATCAGCAAATCTACGGTGTTTCTCATCAGAAGCTTGCTGTTTATCAAATGGCCTTTCTCGAGGATCTTGTATTGATAGTGCTGCCACAATAATCATAACTTCTTTTATACAACCTAACCGTCTAGCTTCAACTAGCATTCTAGCTAATCTAGGATCAATAGGTAATTGAGATAAAATTCGTCCTATCTCAGTCAAATGATAATGATGATATTTAGTATAAATTGCACCTAATTCTTCTAATAATCGTATACCATCACGGATATACCTAGAATCAGGTGCTTCAACAAATGGAAAAGCCGCTATATCACCTAATCCTAATGAAGTCATTTGTAATATAACTGATGCTAAATTGGTTCGAAGAATTTCAGGCTCAGTAAATTCAGGTCTGGATAAAAAATCTTGTTCATCATATAAACGTATACAAATACCATCTGAAGTTCTACCACAACGCCCTTTTCGTTGATTCGCTGATGCTTGAGAAATGGGTTCAATTGGTAATCGTTGAACTTTCGTCCGATAACTATAACGACTAATTCTTGCTAAACCAGGATCGATAACATATTTAATACCAGGAACGGTCAAGGATGTTTCAGCCACATTTGTAGCTAAGATAATTCTTCGAGCACTGTGTGATTGAAAGATACGGTTTTGTTCAGATGCAGATAATCTAGCATATAAGGGCAAAATCTCAGTATGTTTCAGTTCAATTTTTCTTAGCGTATCGGCCAGATCACGTATTTCACGCTCCCCTGTAAGAAAAATCAAAATATCCCCATTACTTTCAAAAGATAATTCATCGATTGCATCTATAATAGGCTGAAAATCATTATTTTTCTCATTTCCATAATCATCATTAAGAATTGTTGGACGATATCTAACTTCGACAGGATAGGTTCGACCTGAAACTTCAATGATTGGAGCATGATTAAAATGATTTGAAAAACGTTCAACATCTATTGTAGCTGAAGTTATGATGACTTTTAAGTCAGGACGTTTAGGTAATAATTGTTTCAAATATCCCAAAATAAAATCGATATTTAAACTACGTTCATGAGCTTCATCTATAATAATAGTATCATATTGAAGTAATAATTTATCTTGCTGAATCTCTGCCAGTAAAATTCCATCAGTCATCAATTTAACCAAAGTAGTTTCGCTGACATGATCAGAAAATCTGACTTTATAGCCCACTAAGTTGCCTATTTCTGTTTTTAATTCCTCAGCAATACGATTGGCAACTGAACGAGCTGCTAACCTTCTCGGTTGGGTATGGCCAATAAAACCTTTAACACCTAAGCCTAGTTCCAAACATATTTTAGGTATTTGTGTCGTTTTTCCTGAACCTGTTTCACCGGCAATAATTACAACTTGATTATTTTTAATTGCTTCAGCTATCGCCTCTTTCTTATCAACTACTGGTAGATTATCTGGAAAATCGATATCTTTAGGTAACGATTGTAATCGAACATTATAATGTGCAACAGCTTGAGCAATCGCTTGTTCGATGGTATCTAAATTTTGATTTTTGTTTGAAAGCTTTCTTATTTTGTGTTGATCTAAGAAAGTCATTGATTGAAAAAATTTAATTTGCTGTTGAATTAACATAAAGAGTAAAATGTAATTATTAAATTTTAATTAAACTGATTATATCAAATTTAGCCAACTATTAGGAGTTAAGATGAAAAAGACTTTACTATTAATGCTTTTTACTGGAACATTCGTGATGACTGGTTGTGGTGAATCTAAGAGCGTTAAAGCTGAAGATTTAATGCATCATCGCTTTGTATTGATTAAAGCCAATGGTCAAGATATTTCAACAGATAAAAACGCTGAGCTTGAATTTGGTGAAAACATGAATATTTATGGAAAAATGTGTAATCGCTTTGTTGCAAAAGTAGAATTGGAAAACGAAACGATCAAAGGCCCTGGTGTTAGTATGGCAAAAATGGCTTGTGATGATGAGCAATTGAGTAAGTTAGATGATACCATCGCTCAATTAATTCAAGACGGAGCATCAGTCAGTTTGGACAAAGATCTATTGACTTTAAAAAATAAAGATATTGAACTAATTTATCAACTTAAAGATTTAATGTAATTTAAAAAGACATTTTTTATCACAAACTTGGTAAAAATTTAACCAAAAAAATGTTTTAGTTTTTTTCTATCTCAATTGATGTCTAGTTTTTTGATAAAAAACTTTATTTAAAATGTCGTTAAGACTATAATAAAAAAAGTTTTTAAGAATGGCTTATATTGATGAGATTACTAAATTCTTTAGATATTGCTTTTAATAAGAGTAACTTTTTAAAGTTACTCTTCCCTTTTTATACCAATGCACTGGCATTGGTTTTTTTTGTTTAAATATTTATATTTAAAACCATTTATTTAAATTTGAACATTAACTTTAACAACTAGTAGATAATATTATGAAAAAGACAAAAATCGTTTGTACCATAGGACCAAAATCAGAATCAAAAGAGATGCTAACTAAATTATTAAATGCAGGCATGAATGTAATGCGTTTAAACTTCTCTCATGGTGATTATGAAGAGCATGGTAATCGAATCAAAAATTTACGTGAAGTAATGCAAGAAACAGGCTTGAAAGCTGCCATCATGTTAGATACTAAAGGCCCAGAAATTCGTACTATTAAGCTTGAAGGTGGAAACGATGTATCACTTGTAGCAGGCCAAACTTTCACTTTTACTACTGATGAAAATGTAGTTGGTAATTCAGAACGTGTAGCAGTTACATATAAAGGATTTGCTCAAGATCTAAAACCAGGTAACCGTGTATTAGTTGATGATGGTTTAATCGCTATGGACGTTCAAGAAATCAAAGGTAACGAAGTTATTTGTAAAGTTTTAAATAACGGTGACCTTGGTGAAAATAAAGGTATTAACTTACCTGGTGTTTCAATCAAATTACCTGCACTAGCTGAAAAAGATAAAAATGACTTAATTTTCGGTTGTGAACAAGGTGTAGATTTTATTGCAGCATCATTTATCCGTAAACGTTCTGATGTTGAAGATATTCGCGCTCATCTTAAAGCTCACGGCGGTGAAGAAATCAAAATCATTTCTAAAATCGAAAATCAAGAAGGTTTAGATAACTTTGATGAAATTTTAGAAGCATCTGATGGTATCATGGTTGCTCGTGGTGATTTAGGTGTGGAAATTGCGGTTGAAGAAGTTATTTTTGCTCAAAAAATGATGATTAAAAAATGTAATAAAGCTTCAAAACCAGTTATTACTGCAACTCAAATGTTAGATTCAATGATCAAAAACCCACGTCCTACTCGTGCTGAAGCTGGTGACGTTGCTAATGCAATTATTGATGGTACAGACGCTGTTATGCTATCTGGCGAAAGTGCTAAAGGTAAATATCCATTTGAAGCAGTTAATGTGATGGCTACTATTTGTAAGCGTACTGATGGTACTATCCCAGCTAAATTAGAGCTAACCACAAAAGAAGAAACATTACGTATTACTGCTGCTGTATGTTGTGGTGCTGTTGAAATCGCAGAACGATTAAATGTACCATTAATTGTTGTTGCTACTCGTAGCGGTAAATCAGCTCGTGAACTTCGTCATTACTTCCCGACAGCTCGTATTTTGGCTCTATCTTCAAGCCAAAAAACTGTCAATCAACTTGCCTTATCTAAAGGTGTTGAACCTATTTTAATTGATGCAATTAATTCAACAGATGATTTCTACCGTTTAGGTAAAGAAATGGCTGTTAAAATTTGTAATGTAAAACAAGGTGATACAATTGTTATGGTATCAGGTGCATTAGTTCCAAGCGGAACAACTAACACAACTTCTGTTCACCGCATCTAATCACCTTTAATTTTGTTTAAATGAATGATAAAAAGCTAGCTATATGCTAGCTTTTTTTTTATCTTACGTTATTCTGTAATAAATCAAATTAGTGGAATGGGCATTACAAAAAATGATAATAGAAAAAGTATATTTACCTAAAGAACTAAGTTGGTTATCATTTAACCAACGGGTGTTACAAGAGGCTGCTGATGAAAGTAATCCTCTCATAGAACGAATCCGTTTTTTAGGTATCTACTCAAGTAATCTTGATGAATTTTATAAAGTCCAATTTGCAAATTTAAAAAAATATGTCCTTATTGAGCAAGAACAAGCTCAAGCAACATCTAATGCTAAACATTTATTGCGTCAGGTTAATCAAAAAGTCATTCAACTTGAATTACAATTTGATCAGCTCTATAACGAGCTATTATTAGAAATGGCAAGGAATCAGATTTTCCTAATAAATGAAAGGCAACTTACCACTTATCAAGAAACTTGGATAAAAAATTATTATAAGCAAAATTTAAGACAGTATATTACCCCTATTTTGTTAGATAGCCATACTGAGTTGATTCAATTTTTAAAAGATGATCATGCTTATTTAGCTGTTGAAATTATCTGTAAAGATAGTATTAGCTATGCATTACTTGAACTTCCTACAGATAATGCGCCTCGGTTTGTTTTATTACCTTCAGAAGTTTCAACTAAAAATAAATCAATTATTTTTTTAGATAACATTTTACGTTATTGTTTAGCGGATATTTTTAAAGTCTTCTTTGATGCGGTAGAATTAAATGCTTATTCTATAAATATTAATCGTGATGCTGAATACGAATTAAATACTGAACTTGATAGTTTACTTGAGTTAATGTCTCAGGGTTTGAAACAGCGGTTAACTGCTCAGCCAGTTCGTTTTACATACCAAAAAGACATGCCAAAGGCATTATTTGAATTATTGATAAATAAACTAAGATTAACTGAACAAGATGCAATGCCTGGTGGACGTTATCCCAATTTCAAAGATTTAGCAAATTTTCCAGATCTTGGTGTCAAAAACTTACTTAATAAACGCTTACCAAGCCTTGCTTATAATCGATTCAAGAAATTCAGAAATGCTTTTGCAACAATAAAAGACCGAGATGTATTGCTCTATTATCCTTACTATTCATTTGGACATGTGCTTGAAATTATGCGACAAGCGTCATTTGATCCTGCTGTTACCCATATTCGTATGAATATTTATCGAGTAGCTAAAGACTCCAGATTTATTCATGCTGCTATAAATGCAGCAAACAACGGTAAAAAAGTCACAGTAGTGGTAGAACTGCAAGCTCGATTTGATGAAGAAGCAAACATAAAATGGGCTAAAAGGTTAATTCGTAGTGGTATAAAAGTTATCTATTCACAACCAAAACTTAAAATTCATGCCAAATTATTCTTAATCGATCGTAAAGAAGACGATCGAATTGTCCGTTATGCTCATATTGGTTCAGGTAATTTTAATGAAAAAACTGCACGTATTTATACAGATTTTTCATTATTAACGGCTGACCCCGCGATTACCGATGAAGTTATCAAAGTATTTAACTTTATTGAAAACCCATTTAAACCGGTAACTTTTCACCATTTATTAGTTTCACCACAAAATACACGATTACGCTTTCATGAATTTATTGAAAGAGAAATCAATAATGCCAAAGCTGGGAAACCTTCAGGGATCTATCTTAAACTCAATGCAATAACTGATAAAGAGATGATAAATCAACTCTACAAAGCTTCTTGTGCTGGAGTGAAAATACGTATGATTGTGCGAGGCACCTGTATACTTGTTCCTCAAATTCCTAATTTAAGTGAAAATATCTATGTAACTAGTATTGTTGACCAATATCTCGAACATGCTCGAGTTTATATTTTCGAAAATGACGGTAATAAAGATACCTACATATCATCTGCCGATTGGATGCCTAGAAATCTTGATAACCGGATTGAGGTTGGCGTAAAAATATTTGATCTGACATTAAAATCCACTATTCATAATATTTTCAATATTCAGTGTAATGATAATGTCAAAGCTCGAATTATCGATAAAGATAATATGAACAATTACGTCCAAAGAGGTAATAAAAAGAAAGTAAGAGCACAACGTGCAATTTATGATTATCTAAAACAATTAGAATCAGCAAGTTAAGGATTTGAACGTGAATAAATTTGATGAATATGCTGTTATTGATCTAGGCTCGAATAGTTTTCATATGGTCATTGCACGTTGTATTGATGGTGCAACACAAATTATTTACAAAAATAAAAAAAATATTCATTTAGCTACCGGTTTAAATGAATTCTATGAGCTAAGTGAGTCAAGTATTAAACGAGGTATAGAATGCCTTGCACTCTTTGCTGAACGGTTGAATGGATTTCCCCCGGAAAATGTTCGAATTGTTGCAACCTATACGTTACGTATCGCCACCAATCGGCATAAATTTCTAGCCGAAGCGGCTAAGGTTCTACCCTACCCAATTGAAATTATTTCCGGACAAGAGGAAGCCCGTTTAATCTATTTAGGTACCATGACAGCCGAATCAACCGCCGAAGAAGATACCAAATTTGTTATTGATATTGGTGGTGGATCGACTGAAATTGCCATAGGTCGAGGAAACGATCTCAAACCATTTATTGTAGCAAGTCGACCAATGGGCTGTGTTACTTACACTAGGCAATTTTTTCCACAAAAGACCATTGACCGATATTCATTTTTAAGAGCTAAACTGGCAGCTGAACAACAAATTGAAAATCTTATTACCACAATAAAAAGACAAAATATTAGTGTCGCATTTGGTACTTCCGGCACAATCAAAAGTATTTACAAAATATTATTAGATTTAGGTGTCAGCGATGGAATCATTACGCCTAAACGTTTGGATGATTTAATCAGTTATATTTTAGAATTCAAGTCTTTTCATGATATTGACTATCCATCGCTTTCAGAAGAAAGAAAAAACGTTTTCGTCAGCGGGTTAGCCATTTTTAGTGGCGTTTTTAATGCATTAGGGTTACAAGAGCTTCAATTTAGCCCATGCGCATTGCGTGAAGGAGTTTTGTATGAACTTATTGATGGTCCAAATTATCGAGATATAAGACAAACAACAGCCGAATCACTCTCTCAGCATTACAACATTGATGAGCGTCATGCCAAACAAGTGGTGAAAACGGCAAAGTATCTTTTTGCACAATGGAAAATGCAAACTTCGACTAATATTCCGCAACATTTAGAATCTATCCTCTATTGGGCAGCGCAACTCCATGAAGTGGGACTGAAAATAAATTTTTCATCAATTCACAAACATTCGAGTTATATTCTATTAAATAGTAACCTACCTGGATTCAACGAAGAACAACAGCTTTTATTGTCTACCCTTGTACGTTATCATCGAAAGTCAATTAACATTGATGAACTGCCCTATTTTAGTTTATTCGAATACAAGCATATCATCTCGTTATTGCAGATTTTGCGGCTTGCCGTTTTATTTAATAATCAGCGTAATAACGATCTGGATCTCACTGCATTTAGATTAAAATTAAATAGTGATAAATTGAGCAAACTGACGATAGAACTCAATGAAAAGTTTGTTGAAAATAATAAGTTAATCTTGCTTGATTTAGAGCAGGAGCAGAAATATTGGAAATCGGTTAATGATTGGAAATTATCGATTGAAATGTTTTAATCACTCAAAAAAACCGCCAGTTAAACTGGCGGTGATAGCTAAACTTTTAGCCTAATCCAATGATTTTCCACCATAAAATACCAATAGTGAAAACAATAATTAAATTTACTACGCTACAAATGAAACCGACTTTCCACCATGTTTTAACCGGTACGAAGCCTTCAGCAAACAGTAACGGGTTACGAGCATTAGCAAATTGGGTAATCGAACCAAAATAGTTAGTACAAATAACTAATGCAAAAATGGCAATCATTTGCGGCACGCCGAGCGCTAAAGCAACCGTTAAAAATACTGGGAATAAAGCAGCAATATGCGCATTACCACTCGCAAAGAAGTAATGTAGATAAACATAGGCTACACACAAAATAACAATGACTAAAACCCAGCTACTATCTCCTAAGTGACCTTTAACCGCATTACCAATTGTATCGCCTAGCCACTTAGTTACGCCAAGTTTATTGACTTGTCCCGCCATCATCAGTAATGCTGCAAACCAAATTAAAGTATCCCAAGCGGCCTTTTCACCTTTGATATCATCCCAACTAAGTACACCGGTTAAAATTAAAATTGTTAAGCCGATAAATGCAGTAGTAGTTGAATCAATACCAAAGTTTTTACCAAAAATCCACAAGCCTAACAGTAATAAAACAGTTGAACCCATAATAAGTTCTTTAAAGGTCAGAGCCCCCATTTTTTTAAGTTCTTCTGTGGCTAATTTAGGCGCTTCTGGTGTCTTTTTAAGTTCAGGATTGGTTAAAAAGTAGATAACTAAAGGAATAACAATAAATGAGACTAAACAAGGTACAATAGCCGCCATAAACCATTGTCCCCAGCCTAAAGTAATACCAAGTTGACTCGTTACTAATTTGGCTGCCAACAAGTTGCCGGTAAAGGCAGTTAAAAACATTGCCGATGTAATATCATTTACATGACTAATGGTTAACATTAAGAAAGTGCCAATACGATTTCTTGATTCATCTTTTGGATTTGAATTAAAATTGATCGCTAATGCTTCAGCGATTGGATAAATCACACCGCCAGCACGAGCTGTCGTACTAGGAATAGCTGGAGCTAATGCCATATCCGTTACCGACAGTCCATAGGCTAAACCTAATGTATTTCTACCTAAAAGTTTAACTAGATAATAAGCTATACGCTTACTTAACCCTGTTTTGATAAAACCACGTGCTATCATAAAAGCAATAACGATAAGCCAAATAAGGCTACTGTTTAATTCGCTTAATGAAATTTTAATCGCCTCTGTCGCTGTTGCAGCCCCTGATGGTCTTAGAACCGCAAAAACTGTTATCGCTAATAATCCAATTGCACCAATTGGCATAATTTCAGCAACAATACAGGCAATAGTTGCAACAAAGATGATACTGGTTTGCCAACCCTCAATACTAATTCCTTCAGGCGGAGAAACAAGTTCCCATAGTATTGCTGAAATAACAGCAATAATTATGAGCGGTAACCATTTGACAGGTGGTTTTTTCACTGTGTTCATAGTATTTTCCTTTTTAATTAAAAATGACTTAATTTAATTCATAATAAAAACGATTCAGTTTGATATAAATCTTTTCGTTTCCAATAAAATGTTAATGTAAAACATATTGTTGGCTAATTAGCTGAAAAGCAAAATTATCAGTATTAACTAGTTCGATTGTTTTATTTTTTAAAACAAATATGGCTGATAAATTCGGATGTTCAATCAAATATTTACTAGCTTTTTTAACCCCTAATCCATAGAGAATAGTTGAAAAAATATCTCCTTCAAGCGACGTATCTGAAATTACCGTTACACTTTCTAATTCATTATCTAACGGGTAACCGGTTGAAGGGTTGAATATGTGATGATAACGGTGATTATTTAAGGTAAAGTAACGCTCATAAATCCCTGATGTAACAACAGATTTATTGTTAACTTGAATAATCCCGGCCAGTTCATTGTTGAGTGAAAATGGCTCTTTCAAACCTATTTGCCAATTGCCATTCCTATTTAAAGGTGATTTGCCTAAAGTTAAGACGTTACCACCTAAATTGATAATAGCTTGATGTATGTTATTTTGCTGTAAGACTACTTTAACCACATCTGCTATATAGCCTTTGGCTATAGCACCTAAATCAATTTCCATTCCCTTTTTTTTCAAAAAAACTGCACAAGTTTTAGGATCAAGCTCAATTTCGTTAGGATCGGTTAATAATAGTTGATCATAAATTTGCTGTGGGGAGGGAACTTGCTGGCCTTGAAAACCGATTTTCCATAATTTGACTAAAGGACCAATAGCAAAATTGAAACAACTATTGGGCATTAAACTGACTTTATAAGCTTGCTCAATAAGCGAAAAAACAGCACGGCTAACGATAACCGGATGTTTACCCGCAGCAGCGTTAATCGACATAACTTCTGAATGACGGCGGTTAACGGTCAATTTATCTTCAAGTAATTTTATGGTGTGAAACACCCTATGAGCTACGGCTTCATTAGGCTCATAAAGCGTTAATGAAACCGTGGTACCCATTAATACTTGAGTATATTCATGGCTTGAATTAAGCATTTTAAACAAGCTTAAGTCATATTAGTCAATTAATGATTAATGTAATCAGTGGCTTTTCTACCTGCCTGCATACCAAAAATAATGATATCAGCAACAGCGTTTCCACCGATACGATTGGCACCATGAACACCACCGACCACTTCGCCAGCAGCAAATACGCCTTGTATTACATGTTTATCCGCATCTAAAACTTGAGTATCGGTATTAATCGTTACCCCACCCATAGTATGATGCACACCCGGAGCAATCTTAATCGCATAAAATGGTCCTTTGTTAATAGGATGTCGCATACCAGTCGTTCGACCAAAGTCTTCGTCACGTTTTGTTTCAGCGAACTGATTATAACGCTCAACAGTTTGAGATAAAGTATTGCTATCAATTGAGAGTTTATCAGCAAGATCGTTAATCGTATCAGCTTGAACGACTAAATCATGTGATACATATTCTTCAACAGCTTTGTTTTCATTACGAACTTGTTGATCAAATAGAATATACGCATAATGCTCAGGTAATTTAATAATTTCTGCTGAAACTTTATCACGAGTATCTAACTCATTGACAAAGCGTTGCCCTTTTTGGGAGACCAGTATCGCCCCGCCACCACGAATTGATTCGGAAATCAAATACGAAGTTGTTTGCTCAACAGTTGGATGAATCTGAATTTCTTTCATATCCACTGTGCCTGCGCCCAGTTTTTCTAGAATCATAATTCCGGAACCAGTAGCACCTTTATGGTTAGTAGTAACAAATCCTTTCAGATCTGGTCGATATTTTTCAACCATTTCACGATTTGCACTAAATCCACCAGTAGCAATAATAACCGCTTTGGCTTTAATCGTTTGAACGGAGCCGTCTTCTTCACTGACTTTAACTCCGACAACTTTATGATTCTCAGTTAATATTTCAGTTACATTGGTATCAAGCATAACTTCAATACCACGTCGGTTGATATTTTTTTGCAATCCACTAATTAAAAATCCGCCAACAGCAGCACCACTTGCCGGGCGATGCGTACGGTCAATGCTCATGCCCCCCGTTGTTGTGATACCACTAAGTTCGATACCATTATTATCTAACCAGTCAATGGCATCAGGAGCATTTTCAACAAAATAACGAAGTAACTCAGGATTATTTTTGTTTTTACCACCTGTTAACGTTTCTTTATAGAACAGATCTTTACTGTCCACAATGCCTTTAAGTTTTTGGAATTTAGTTTCAGCTGCATTCATACCGGCAGAAGCTTTATTTGTATTGCCGCCAATAACCGGCATTTTTTCAACCACAACTACACTTGCTCCTAAATCATGTGCTTGAATAGCGGCTGCTAGTCCAGCGCCACCACTACCAACAACCACCACATCATAAGCTTTATCATTAGGATCACCACCCTCAGCAAGGATAGCTTCTTTATTTGATTTCGCCATAGCTTTCGTTACGGCTTTTTTGAACGCCTCACATTGTGATGTCGCGCCAGAAATTGCATCGACGTGAGGGCTATTAGAGTCAATAATACGATGTTTGATCTCAGAAAAGTTGTTGACCACTTCACTATCAAAATCATTAGCATTGAGCAATTGCATGTCTTTAACAAAGTCATTACCTAATTCAACATTAATTAAGTATTCATAAGACTCATCATTAACCTTTTCTTGATAATTGCCCGGCTTGAATTTTTTTACATTAAGATTCACATCACGAATCAAGCTTTCAACCAATGAAAAGTGCCATAGTGGCTCAGGTATATTGAGTTCTTGACGTTTATCACTATTGATGAAGAGTTCAAGTTTCTCCCCTTTTTCGACTCGACTAAGCCAATCAGGGTAAGCAATACATGCACGACCAACTGCAACCAGATCAAAGCCGTTATCCATAGCGGCTTCTACATCACTTATATTAACTACATTACCGACACCAACAACCGGAATTTTAGCTAATGTCTGTGATCGCATTGCAACATATTTATTAATTAAAGGCGTTGGATCATTAGTTTCAACAATAGATGGTCTTAAGATCGCACCCATAGAGAAGTGAACGTAATCAAGTCCCTTTTCAGCCAATTTTTCAAGTAAGTACATCGAATCATCAAAACGAATTCCAGGTACTTCTAATTCTTCCGGCGAAAAACGATAACCAACAATAAAATCAGGATTGGCATACTCTTTAACCATATTATGAGTAATATCTAGAACAGCCAATGGGAATCGAGCTCGATTATCACGGCTACCACCCCATTTATCAGTTCGTTGATTTGAGTTAGGTGAGTAAAATTGTTGAATTAAGTAGGTATTAGCGCCATGAATTTCGACACCGTCAAATCCAGCTTGGATCGCTCGACGAACAGCTTGACCAAACTTATCAATCATTTCATCAACTTCATCTGCCGTCAATTCAATTGGGGTTGCTGCGCCTGGTCGTGGTGCAGCTATCGCACTTGGCCCAACTGGCGATTGTCCACCAATAAGTTTAGGCTCAACCATACGGCCACCATGATAAACTTGGATAACCGCTTTGGAGCCTTTCTCTTTAATGGCTTTAGCGATCTTCGCTAATCCTTCTATTTTATCATCATTATCTAAACCAATCGCACCGGGAAACGCTAACCCTTTATTGTCAACAAATCCACATTCAACAATAATAGTGCCAATTTCACCCGCTCTTGCTCGGTAATATTCAATTAAATCATGCGTAACAGAACCTTCGTAAAACCCTGAACAAGTAGTCATTGGTGCCATCATAATACGATTTTTTAGGGAAACACCATTGGGTAAGATTACTGGTTTAAAAATATCTTCGTTTTTCATATTTCATTACCTAATCATTAATATTTAAATGTTAACGTGGATCATAACATCCGAAATTTTTCTTCTCCACTTACATAAGTTTCATTAGTCGGAAAATATCATTTTTTCGACAAAAATTTATTCAAATTTATTAATAATTTATAAAACAACCTATGGATATAACAAAAAGAATTGTCTGTTTTTTATATTATTTTGAAAGTGTTTGCGTACAATACTGCATAAACCTGTCTAAAAAAAAACACTATAACTATTTCATTTACTTATATTTTTTTTAACTTCTATCACTTGTACTTTATTTTTATTCGACTAAAATGCTTACCAATTTTAGAAAAGAGAATTTGATTATGCTTATGGTCCATACAAATAAACCAATAATAAAATTGAATTGTCTTTTTATTTTGAATATTCATCCTCCTTTATGGAGGATTTTTTATATCTATAAATTCAACCTTCCAATTTTATATCAAATTACTAAACAATACCACTTCCAGAACAGCCATAAACAGGAGATACCATGAAATCTTTGATCCCTTTTTATAACCCAAGTATTAGCTATGAAGATAATTATGCTAAAGGACCTTTTGGACTTTTTGCAGAATTAGATAAAGCAGAACAAGTTTCAACTAAACCAACCAAATTCTTAAATGTTGATGTTAATTTACCATTTGGCCAACCCGCTGGGCCTTTATTAAATGCAAATTATATTAAAGCAGCATTTGCTTATGGATTCGATTTATGTGTATATAAAACGGTAAGAACAAAATTACACAAATGCCATCCGTTACCTAATGTTTTATCTGTTCATCCGAAAGGTAAACTTACGTGTAATTTAGACACAGTTTTAGCTGATACCAATTATAGCCAACCTCTTTCAATCACTAATTCATTTGGGGTTCCATCATTTGCTCCTGATATATGGCAACCAGATATGGCTGATGCTGTTAAAGCTGCTGGTCCAGGACAATGTGTTATTGGTAGCTTCCAAGGAACTCAAGGTAATGGAGTGATTGAACAAGATTATGCATTAGCCGCTAAATTAGTAAGAGAAACCAATGCACCAATTTTAGAAGCTAATTTAAGTTGCCCGAATGAAGGTGCAAGTAAATTACTTTGCTTTGATGTAGATAGAGTTGAAAGAATTGTTAAAGAAATTAAAAATGCTGTACCTGACCGCCCTCTTATCCTGAAATTAGCTTACTTCCCAGATGATGAAAGAATCGTTTCATTATTAACTCGTATTGGAAATATAGTTGATGGGTTAAGCGCGATTAATACGTTGTCAGCAAAACCTGTTGACGCAAATGGTCATCCAGCTTTAGGTGAAAACCGAAAAGAAGGCGGTATCTGTGGCGATGCAATTCGTTGGGCTGGCTTAGATATGGTTAGTCGACTCGATAAATATCGTAAACAAATGGATTTAAAATTTGCAATTATAGGTGTTGGTGGAGTTAGTAACAGTGAACATTATCATCAATTTATAAAAAATGGTGCTGATGCTGTAATGAGTGCAACAGGTGCGATGTGGAATCCGTTACTTGCTATTGAAATTAAAAAGAGTTTGAAATAATAGTAAAAATAATACATCGCAATAAAGAGCTAATACTTTTGTTACAGGGTAACTTATTTACCCTGTTTTCTCTTAATTTCAACCTTTATATTGATCATTTTTTATTAAAATAATAGTAGACAAAAACGACATGAGCAAAAAACACAGTGGCTAAGATTATTCTAACATGTAAAGAATTAAAAATAATAAAAGGAATAAGTAGCACAACAAACACCATTGCCAACATCTTAAATAAACTTGACCTGGTTGCCTTCTTTTCAATTAGCATTTTTTGGATATAAGTTTGATAATAACTAGTTTGTGTAAAATAGTTATAGAGGCGCTCTGAACTATTTAACCATAGATATGCAGTAAGTAAATAAAAAGGTACTGTAGGTAACAAAGGAATAAAAATACCAATAGTTCCTAAAGCAAAAGAAACTCCACCTAGAACAACAAATATCGATTTTTTTAGCATGTCTAAATCAATTTAATTAATATTCATAGGATATCGAAGATAGCACAATTATAATAAACAAGGAAAGTATAAAGAAAAATAAGAATTGGCGGAACGGACGGGGCTCGAACCCGCGACCCCCTGCGTGACAGGCAGGTATTCTAACCAACTGAACTACCGCTCCGCTTTTTAGATACTTTAATGTGGAAAATCAAAGTAGGCGTGATGTTAAAGATTATTTTTATTTTCGTCAATAAAATTTTTAAAAATAAAGTTCAATTGAATAGAAAACAATCATTAATGTACTTTAATGTGCTTTCCATAATGCCCCGCCACTTTTTTTATCAATCTTTTCTAAAATTGACTCGTGAGCAGAGAGTTCAGATTCATTTGCTTTAATTATCTTTAAAGGAGTTCCATTACGTTGAATTTTCTTGACGGTATTATTTGACATTGATAATGGATTATCTTCAGCGCTGAATGCTAACGTCGTTTGCCCCCCTGTCATAGCTAAATAAACTTCAGCTAGAATCTCAGCATCAAGTAAAGCGCCATGCAGTGTACGATGTGAATTATCAATCTGATAACGCTCACATAGTGCATCTAGATTATTTCGTTTACCAGGGAAAAGCCGCCGAGCCATAGCTAGTGTATCAGTAACAATACAATGTTCAGCTGTTTTAAAATTTAAACCACAAAGACGAAATTCATAATCCATAAATCCGACATCAAAAGATGCGTTATGAATGACTAATTCAGCACCATCAATAAATTTTATAAAATCATGTGCTATATTTTTAAATATTGGTTTATCTTTAACAAATTCATTACTTATACCGTGAACTCTAAAGGCTTCTTCATCAATTAAACGTTCTGGATTGATATAAACATGGAAATGATTGCCAGTTAGTCGCCGATTTAATACCTCAACAGCACCAATTTCAATAATCTTATGCCCTTCATAGTGATTATTACCGTCTTGGTTCATACCTGTTGTTTCAGTATCTAATACAATTTGACGTGTTGAATGTGTTATCACGTTATACTCTTCTTCTAAAATTGGGAAATTTAATAATTAATGGTATAGTCTAACACCAAAATGCGCTGATGTTGATACCTACAGTGTTTTCGCCACTAATTACACAACATCACATTATTTAATTCTAAATTTTATTCAATAGGCAAAGTTTATTTAGTATGTTAAAAAAAATTCAAATTTTCACAGATGGTTCTTGTTTGGGTAACCCTGGTCCCGGTGGATATGCCGCAATTTTAAAATATAAACAAACAGAAAAAGTATTAGCTCAAGGTTATTTTAAAACTACCAATAATCGAATGGAATTATTAGCTGCAATTGTTGCTTTAGAGCTTCTTAAAGAACCGTGTCAAATTCAACTGTATTCTGACAGCCAATATCTACGTAATGGCATTATGAATTGGATTCATGGCTGGAAAAAAAATGGCTGGAAAACATCAAATAAACAACCTGTTAAAAATGTTGATTTGTGGCAACGTTTAGATGAAATAGCTAAATCACATACTATTGAATGGATTTGGGTTAAAGGTCATGCTGGTCATATCGAAAATGAGCGTTGTGATATTATTGCTAAAAATCAAGCCGAATCCCCAACTTTACACGATACTATTTTTGAAGCATCGTTAAAGGACTGAATACAAAAAACAGTTAGATAACTAAGAAGGTATAATAACTATGTATCGATTACATGTTATCCCGGCCCTAAAAGATAATTATATTTGGTTGTTGGAAAACAACGATAAACAAATTGTTATTATCGACCCAGGTGAAGCTGCCCCTGTAATTAGTTATCTAAAAAAACATCACTTGTCACCCCTTGCAATTTTACTAACTCACCACCATATCGATCACACTGGCGGGGTAACAGAGCTAAAAGCATTTTATCCCGATATTGAAGTTTATGGGCCTAGTGAAATTAATTTGCAGATTAACTATCTAGATAATATAGATAAAATATCAATTGCTGATTTTCAATTTGATATTATTTCAGTACCGGGACACACATTAGGACATTTAGCTTATTATTGCCGACCATATCTATTTTGTGGTGATACCTTAATGTCTGCTGGTTGTGGTAGAATTTTTGAGGGTGATTATAAGCAAATGCTAAGCTCGCTTAATAATTTAAAGCGACTACCTGATGATACGCTTATTTGTGCAGGACACGAATATACTAAAGCTAATTTGAACTTTGCACAAATGATGGTTCCACATGATAAAGTTATTCATGAATATTATAATTATATTTGCAAAAAGAAAATTACTTTGCCTTCTATTTTAACCAAAGAAAAACAGATTAACTTATTTTTACGGTGTAAAGAAAAATCTTTACAAAATAAATTCAATTGTAACAATGAGTTAGAACTGTTTGCTTTTTTTAGGAGCCAAAAGGACATTTTTTAGGTATAATAAGTCGTTTAAATTAATGTCCTAACTTATAATCTAATGAAAAAATTATTAATATTTACAGTGTTATGTGCTTTTTTAGTCGGGTGTCAAAACCAAGGGTCGCGATACACTTCTGGCTCAAAACCATACAATTCTAAATCAATAGTTAATTCTAGCGTTAAAAGTGGTGGTGTTAATTACGCTTCAGTCACGCAAAATCCTTGGCATTACATGCTAACTCAAATTAACGTAAATGTTCCGAACAACAGCCGAGTTGTCGCGGAAAGAGAACGTTTACTACGTAATCCACAGGGATTTGAAAATATTGCATTACGATCTGAACCTTATGTATATTACATCATTAATCAGTTACGAAAAAATAAGCTACCGGTTGAACTTGCTTTAATTCCATTAATTGAGAGTGCTTATGACCCTTTAGCTACCTCGCCTGCTCAAGCGGCTGGTTTATGGCAATTTGTGCCAATTACAGCTAAAGAATATGGTTTAAAACGTAGCAGTAGTTTTGATGGACGTCGAGATCTAATTGCTTCAACAAGCTCAGCTATATCTCTTTTACAAAATCTTAATAACCGCTTTAATGGCGACTGGTTATTAACATTAGCTGCATATAATGCAGGTGAAGGTCGAATTCAACGAGCGATTGATAAAAATAAAGCTAAAGGACTACCTATTGACTATTGGTCTTTAGATTTACCACAAGAAACAATGCATTATGTGCCAAAAATATTAGCTATCATCGACATTGTTAAAAACAATAAACGTTATGGAATTAAACTACCGGATTGTAATTATCAAAACTCTTTAGTTAGAATTGATATGTCTAAAAACATTTCATTGTCTAAAATAGCGCAATATACTGGATTATCACTAAATGACTTAATGACATACAATGCCGGTTATGTGCAACAAACTGTAAATGGCCCTTTTCATCTATTAGTTCCTTATTCTCATGCTAATAAACTATTCAAAAAGTTGAAAAATGAGAATTTAGTTACTAGTCAAGTAACTGAGCTTTTAGAAGATGTGCCACATAACAATATGCCGTTTGAAATTAAATCAACGACAATTCAATACAGTACAGTAAATGCTAAAGATGCTAAATCTATTTTAAGTAATGGCAAAAAACAGATTACTTACCAAGTTAAAGCTGGTGATAATCTTTATTCCATTGCGAGGAATTACCGAGTGAAAATCACCGATCTTTTACAATGGAATAAATTAAAAAATGGACGAGTAAAAGAAGGTGATGTATTAACAATTAATTTAGTCAATTCGAATTCATTTTAAAATTGACTAATAATGGATTATGATCCGATGCGGCTGTACTAATTATCTTAGCCGCATCAAGCTTCAAACCTCGATAAAAAATAAAATCCAATGGCCTACCTAAAAACGTTTTTCGAATATCAATAGCAAAATTAACCGGTTTAAGATTTATTGATCGAGTCAAATGATAGAGTAAATTCAGTCGTTGCCGACTCCATGCATTAAAATCACCTGCCAAAATCACTGGTCCATCATGTTGCTTAATATAATTTAATAACATATACATCTGTTGACGATATATCTTTACGCCAATACTAAAATTGATGGCATGAATATTGGCAACTAACAGCTGTTTAGTAGAATTTTTAATTGGATAAACAGTAATTAGAGCTGATTTGGGTACCCGAATAAATGGCTCTTTTTCTCTAAACGATAATATTTTAGTCGGTGCTGAATCAGTTATAGTCATAACTCCAGCAAAAATATCATTAAAGCAGTAAGCTGGTACGTGATCGGCAACTTTGTTATTCGCAGATATAAAATTCAATAATTGTGGTGTTGTTTGGGCTTCTTGTAATAGCATTAACTTGGATTGGCTAGCATATTGCTCAAGAATTTTAATACAATCAGCCCTTTTCTGTTTAAAAATATTCCAAACCAAAACCGAGAATGATGATTGATCAATTAGTGGTTCATCATTGACTATCTTATGGTTTGGTAATATCAGTTCAACACTACTATTTCCTTGATATCGTAGTGTATAGTCTCGATGTTTAAACATTTTAACCGTTCATTTTTTCTTTTAAATAATCATCAAATGACAAAGTATCATTCTGTTCTTTCTTTTGTTGCTTTTCAATTGACATAGTTCTTTGCTGAACAAAATCACCATCAGTCAATAATTGCAAAGGTTCTGAACTAAGCTGATTTTTATATTGAGTTGCTAAAACTAAGCCAAATTTAGCAGTACCTAAATCGCTGATAGCCTCAAGCGTTCTTGCTGAAAGTGTTAATTCAGGCTGGTCAAACATCAGATCAAGCCGTTCGCAAACTTTACGATAATGTTGTTTATCATCTTGATGATCCAATACATCAGCAACACGGAGCAAATCTTTAAATAATTCGTGGCCGACTTTCGATAATGGCTCACGATAACTATCACAGCCGATACCAATTTCAAGGCCCGGTCTACGCCCTTCCATAATAACCCGATTCCAATTTAATTTTGTACACTCAAGTTCGGCACTACTCATTTCAGGCGCTGGCGCTAACGCACACCATATCAAAAATAGATCAATAAAGCGGATCTGTTCCTCAGTAATACCTATTGGTGAAAATGGATTAACATCAAGCGCACGTACTTCAATATACTCTATTCCACCACGTAATAAGGCATCTGAAGGTAACTCCCCTGCTCTAGGAACTCGTTTAGGACGAATTGGTGCATAAAATTCATTTTCAATTTGTAAAACATTATCATTTAGTTGTCGATAATGACCATTAACTTTAATGCCTAATTTACTGAACTCATCTGATTTGACATGGGTGGCACGTTTTAATCCTTCAACATAAGTATCTAGATGATTAAAGGTAATACCTAATTGTTTCTGGGCATTGTTGGTGTAACCAATATCGCTTAATCTTAATGAAGTTGCATAAGGCAAAAAGCAGTTACCATTGGTTTGTTCTATAAATGCTTTAGCTTTTTGCTTATCTTGAATAAATGAAGAGCACATAGAAGGTGATGCGCCAAACAGGTAAGGAATCACCCAACCAAATCGATAATAATTACGTATTAAAGTAAAATAACCTTCAGAAATAACCGCTTTTCCTTCTTCGGCGTTTTTCACCCCAAACCGAGCTTGCCAAAATGCCATAGGCAAAGAGAAGTTATAATGCACGCCGGATATGGTTTGCATCATTGCGCCATAACGATTCTTCAATCCTTCTCGATAAACCGTTTTAAAACGCCCTTCATTTGAGGAGCCATATTGCGCCAAAATAATATCGTCTTCATTTGCCACAAAACAAGGCATACTTAATGGCCACATCATCTCATCGCCGATACTGACACTAGCATAACGATGTAAATCACGCAAAAACGTGAGCATATAATCAATATTCGTATTAACCGGCGTGATAAATTCAAGCATCGACTCAGCAAAATCGGTTGTTATCCAAGGATGAGTTAATGCTGAACCAATTTTATTAGGAAAAGGTGTTTTTGCTAAAGAGCCGTCTGGTAAAATTCTGAGCGTTTCACGTTCAACACCCCGTTGAATGCCTTGTAAAATTGTATAGTGTTTTTCCAACCAATTGAGTGCTTTAGAAACATCAGGAATCATAATTTTATATTTCCTAAATTCAGTTTAAATTGGCTTAATTTTAGCATAGTTTAATGGTTTATATAGGCTGTTTTGTGACTATTAAAAAGAAAATAGAAATCTATCAATATACAAAATAATATAAACTAATAGAATGTCACAAATAAGAAACCATTATCTACTAGATAGATAATGGTTAGTAACTTTGCTAATGAATCAGCTTATTTATTGGCTTGTTCAATTTTTTGATTAGCGACATAATCCTCATCGACCGGTGTGATAAGATTATTCTGATGATCAACAATATAGGTTTTTCCAAAACCTAAAACTAATCTACCGACTGTTGGTGTGATTTTAAACAAATTGAAATCTTTCATTTCCGCTAACATATACACCATTTTACTTACCCTTTTAGCAAGTTGGTCAATGATGTTATCAAAAAGCTCAGATTCTCTTTCAACAATGCTTGTTGTTGCACGGAACGATAGTCGTCTACGAGCATAGATATTCTTGGTATTGCATTCATCATCAATAATTAAAAAAGAGAGATTTGCATTATCTTTCATATTTTGACTATGAGGGGCGAGATCTGATATTAAAACGTAATAATCTTTTCCATCAAAAAAATAAGGTGAATAACTCGTATCTACTTCACCATTTTTAGTCATTGTTGATAATATAATTGTGCGAATTGTTTCATGTAAATTTTCTATTGTACTTTCAACAACATCATTTTTGGACTCAGCCATAATTACTCCTTGTTTGTCTATTCAGTTAACTTATTAACTTCATTGTTATAAATTCAATTGGATGCATTTATCAAAATAGTTCGAAATATCAGTATGAGAAATTATAATAAAACTACTTGTCGGTAGGTTTGTCTTTAACAATTTCAGCAATTGTTTTTCTGACTGCTTATCTAACGCATTGGTTGTTTCATCCATAAAAATCCAATCAGGTTTATGCATTAAAATTCTTGCAATCATTAGTCGTTGCTTTTCACCACCGGAAAGTGTTTTTAAATTATCACTGAGTAAATTTCTATCGATAAATTCTGTAGAAAAACCAACTTTTAATAGAAGTTGCTTAATCAAACTTAAATCTTTTTCAAACAAAGGTTGCGGATAGCTTATTGCATGAGCTAATCCCCCAACCGGAAAATAGGCATTTTGCGATAAAAATAATGTCTTTAATTTTGGCACTTTAATCATCCCCTCAAAATTGGGATGAAGGCCAGAAATTACTTTGAAAAATGTTGATTTACCTATACCCGATGCACCGGATATAACAACCGAATCGCCTTTATTAAGATAAAGATTGGGTAGTGTTAATAAAACAGTGCCATCCGGTTTTTTTATAGTTAAATCTTCAATCGAAAATGCATCTTGATTAATCTCTAATTGGCTAGCTGATTGATATTGATGAGCAGCTTGATTAGCTTTTTCAAAAAACTGGGTTAAACGATAACTACATGCAATAAGTTCGGCAAGTTTAGTATAATTGAAAATAAACCAAGACAAGTTAGTCACAACATTACTAAATGATTTACTAATTTGCATTAAAGAACCTAAGCTAACTTTACCAATTAAATAGATAGGCAAAGAAAAGAAAATAGGCACACTTAACACCGTTAAATAATAAGGCCGTGTAAAACAGCCTAAAATAAGTTGACGTTTGATTAATAAATACCAATTTTTGATAATATGATTGAAATGCTGTTCAAATTGTTGTTTCTCCACTATTTCACCATTCGCTAACGCGATTGCCTCTTTCGATTCACGAAATCGAGTTAAGACAAAGCGATAATTTGCCTCTAAGTGTTGTTGTTCAATTAACACGTTTTTTAAGGGGCGCCCCAGCATGTGGGCAATACAAGAAGTGAATAATACATAGATAGGTGCTAGCCAAATTAAATAATGAGAAATACTTATATCAATATTGAATAGACTAAAATTTAAAACAAAATTATCGGTAATTTTCCATAGAAGCATAAAATAGGAAAACATGCCTATACATTGAGTAATCAGCGAAAAGCCTTCATTTGTTAATCGCTCAATAAATAGCAGACAGTCTTCGGAAATACGCTGATCAGGATTATCAATTTGGTCTTGATTTAAATACCAATATGCCTTGTTATTCAGCCATTTATCAAGTATCGAATCATTTAAAACCTTGCGCCATGTAATCACTAAGGTTTTTCTTAAAAATTCAATTATTAAGTAAGTTATTGCCCCCGAAATAGTTAATAACATAAAAACGATTAATTGGGTTATAACGCCTTGCATGTCATATTTTTCTAATGCATTAAAAAAGTTTTTATTCCAATTAATCATTTCAAGACTAATTTTAATTAAAATAATATTTAAACAAATAATAATTAAAGCATAACAATAACCATATTTACCTTGTCTTGATTTGAAGCAAAGCTTCATAAGCAAGATTATATTTTTCAATGTTTGCACAACTTATACTCTCAAAACTGCCTTTTTTCTACATCAACTTCTGCCAATTATCAATTTGACAGAAGTTTTTAACTTTAATGATTAAAAATTAATAACCGCACTAACTGCAAAAGTTCTTCCCGGTGCGGTTTGAAGCTCGATAGGATTCGTCACTTTTACATTATTTTGTGGATTTTTATAATAACTACTAAACATCGGCCATTTAAAATAACGGCGGTCAAATATATTTAACACCGATCCCCGAATAGTAATATTTTTGCTAGGGTGCCAATTTAAATAGGCATCATAGACTGCATAACCGCTTGGCTTAAATATTTCATCTGATGAGGATTTATCCCTAGAAACGTGAGATACCGCTTTGGAAAAAGTGCCGACGACTTCAGTATCAAAATTAAAATCGGGAACATTCCATTTCAAACCGATATTACCTTGCAGAGGCATGGCTTCATTAAAATAAGTTCTTTTATCACCGGGGGAATCTTGTTTTTTTCCATATTGATATGAGCTTGAAGCATTCAAAGTCCAATTTGGCGCAAAATGCCACTCGCCCGATGTTTCAATTCCCCATAGATTAACATTGGATAAATTTTTGTAGGTATAATCCTTCGGTCCAACCCGAATGAAATTCTTGATATAGTTGCTATAATCAGCTTTGAATAAGCCTACACTAAACCAACCTTCTGAAAAATCGCCTCTGATGCCGGTCTCATAAGATTTCACTTTTTCTGGTTTTAGTTTAGGGTTAGGAATTAGATTCATCGTTACCGAAGGCAATGAGGTATAAAGCTGTTGAGCCGTTGGCATTTTGAATCCTTCAGCATAACGGGCATAAACAGAGTATTGATCAGTGATGTTATATAATATGCCTAACTGCGGAATGAGGCGATGTGAACTCAAATCACGAGGCTCTTTGCCTTTAACCACCGCATAATGGCTATCCGTATTGGGTTTAATTTTATACGTTGCATATCGTAAACCCGGTTTAATTTTTAAATTTTCTGATATAAAGTGAAATTCATCTTGAAGATAAATATCTGCACGCTGCGTTTTAGCGTTAGCAAAATTAAATCCGCCACCTATGGTTTTTACGCCATTTTTTGTGCTCTCATTACGATAATTGCTACGGGTAATATCCCCTTGAAAACCATAAATTAAATCATGCGTTGTATTGAAAAAATCAACGTTTGAATTTAACTGAAGATCCAACTGCCAAAACTTTTCTTTATAATCATTCGTGGTATAAGTATAAATCGGTGTTTGTCTTCGATCTTTTTGTTGACGATGCGATTTTAAATAACGTTCTTGCGGCGAGTAAGAGAACATGGTCTTGATTTGATCGATAAAGCTTATTTCGGGAGTCCAACTATCATCAATCGCAAACCTTTTACGAGTTTGAATTTGTGTTCTTCGATAATCCCCGTTGAATGTTCCATTGGTTTGTAATCCATAATCATACATTTGTTTTACATACGAATTAGAACGGAAATTCTCAAATGCTAACTTTGTTTCTCGAGTATCATTATGATAAACCAATTTGGTTAACATATTTTCAGCTTTAGCATCCAACGGATTTAATTTATTACATTTAATAGCATCTGCGCCACGTGGACAGCCCCAAATACCGCCATTTGCTTTAGCTTTAGTTAACTTGGTTTCTTGGTAATCTCTTCGACTAAAACTGATCAATCCTTCTAAGTTAGGCATCAATTCAAGCGCTAACATACTCGTTTTGGTATTTTGTTTATTTAAACTATCATAACCGCCACTTACTCGAACAGCATAAGACTTACCTTTAAGTAAATCACTCGGATCTATGGTTTTAAACGCAACTACCCCACCAACAGCATCTGCCCCCCATAATACCGAGCCAGGTCCACGAATGACTTCAACAGCTTTTATATTTGCTAAATCAATAAAATTTCTATTGCCGTCTTGGATACTTTCAATCACTCTTGAACCGTCAACTTGCATTTGAATACGGTTACCCGCCATACCACGTATTCTAATACTGCCTAAATTACCAAAAGGGTCGGTCCCTGAAGTTTGCCGATTAACTGATATTCCCGGTAAATATCTAACTAAATCTTCCATTGTTGACATTTGATGATCATCTATATTCTTTCTAGAGATGACATCAACGGTTTCTGGAATAGCTAATTTGGCTCTTTTTTGTCTACTAGCCGTAACCGTCATAGTTTCCAATTCATCATCAGCAGCAAATACTGAGAAGGAGATTGAAGCAGTCAAAACGGTTAAAAAGATTTTATTTATTTTCATTTTTCACCACAAAGTTATATTAATAAACTGCTCAAATTAATTCCCAATATTTGATAATTATCATTTTTTACTAATTAATCTAGCAAAAATAAAAAATATGATCAATGAGAATAATTATCATTTATATTAGATAATGATTATCATTAGCTTTAATACGAGAGGCTAAAATATTAAAATAAGCGATTAATATCAATGAGGTTTAATAGAGAAGCAAATCTAGACCAATAGTTATTAATATAAATATTAGTCATTAATAGCCTAAATCAGTAAATAACTATCTGTATTTTTCCAACAAAACCAAAACTTCCATGTGTGAAGTGTGCGGAAACATGTCGAACAATTGGGCTTTAGTCATTTGATAATCGCTTAAAAGCTGCAAATCTTCTACCATAGATGCTAAGTTACAACTTGAATATAATATATATTTCGGTTTTATATTATCTAAGTATTGAATGAGTGATTTACCAGCCCCGCGTCTTGGAGGATTAAGTAAGACTAAATCAGGGATACCTTGTTCATTGTTTACATATTTAGTGGCATCTAACGATTTAAAATCGAGTTTATCATAACCAAGTTTTTCAGCGGATTTTGTTGCGCACTCAATGGCATCAGAACTAATTTCAATGCCAGTCAATTGGATCTTTTCATTATTAGAATGACCAATACAATGCAAACCAAAACCACCTACTCCACAAAATAGATCCCATATTGAGTTAACATTTAAGTTTGCCACCCAATCACTAGCCGTTTGATAGAGTTTTTCTGCAATGTAACTATTTGTTTGAAAGAAACTTTTAGATTTAATATATAAAGGTATCTGATTAAATTGGAACGCTAAAAAAGGGTTATCGGTTAAAATCAGTTCTTCTTCCCCCTCTAATATCGCTGCATGGTTAGGTTGGATGTTGATAGTAACAACTTCTAAGTTATTTATTTGCAAGTTGTGGTAACTATTTTTAATTTTTTCTACAAATTTATGTGATTTCAATACAAATCGCAGCATAAAATGGCTGTTATTATCAATAATGCTTTCTGTGATGATAACGAATTTTAACTCCCCTTTTCGCTTGTTGATATTATAGGGAACTAATCCTTGCTTACGAATATAAGTACGAACCAATTTTAGAATATTTTGCATGTTCGAGCTATAAAGCGGGCAATCGCACAAATCAATCGCATCATTACCGTTTTGAATGCCTAAAATTGGTTTTTCAACCGTACCCAGCACTGCCATTTTAGCTTTATTACGAAACCCTGATTCAGGACTCGCATACGGATCGTTAACTTGGTTAGGATTAAAATCAGCTAATTTCTCCAACAAATGACTTTGTTTCTCAGTTAATTGAGAATGATATGGTTGATTAATTTTATGACAAGACAAACATTTTTTTTCTTGATAATAGCTACATTGCATCATATTGAAACCTTTTTTTATAATGTTTTATTATATAATTAAACGGTTTCAAGCTGTATTAGTTTTCATTTTTTATACACAAAAACCCCGTTCCTCAACTTTTTTTTCGTAAAATTTAAACTTTTAATCAAGAGGAATTATCCACCGCTATGCTTTAAAGAAACAACGGTATATGATAGGATATTGCCATTAAAATTACAGGAACACGTTAATGTCTATTAAGTTAAAAACTCCCGCCGAAATTGAAAAAATGCGTATTGCAGGCAAATTAGCTGCTGAAGTTTTAGAGATGATCGAGCCGTATGTTAAACCAGGAATTAGTACTGGTGAACTCGATAAAATTTGTTATGAACATATTGTAAATGTACAAAAAGCTATTCCTGCCAATATTGGTTATCATGGATTCAAACATACAAGTTGTATATCCATTAACGACGTGGTATGTCATGGTATTCCAAGTTTTGATAAAAAATTAAAAGATGGTGATATTCTTAATATAGATGTAACTGTGATCAAAGATGGTTATCATGGGGATACTTCAAAAATGTACATTGCAGGTAAACCCACTGTTGCTGGCGAAAAACTTTGCCAAGTTACTCAAGAGAGCTTATACGAAGCGATTAAAATCATAAAACCAGGAATTCGATTGAGAGAAATCGGTAAAGCTATTCAAAAATATGTTGATAAATTTGGATTCTCTTCAGTTCGTGAATATTGTGGTCATGGTATTGGTGAGGTATATCATGATGAACCTCAAGTATTACATTATGATGCAGATGATGGTGGCGTAATTTTAAAACCTGGTATGACTTTTACGATTGAACCGATGGTAAATACTGGCGATTGGCGTACACGCACAATGAAAGATGGTTGGACCGTTAAAACCAAAGACCATGGACTTTCAGCTCAATATGAGCACACTATTTTAGTAACCGATAACGGGGTTGAGGTTTTAACCCTTCGTAGTAACGAAAACTTTCCTCGTATTATCGAACATTAAATAAAAAAAGAGATTCAACAAAACTGTTGAATCTCTTCATTTCATTCTTCTAATCTATCAACTTTCTTTTGATATCTTTTAATTTTCCAAAGTTTCGATAGAAGCTCTTAAAATTTTTTATGAATTAATGCCAAGCTATTACCATCGCCAGAAATCAATTAAATATTTCTTAATATAATAGCGTATAAAGCTTACGACGATAACTACTAGCTAAAGCGTTATTAGTACCCAATGCAGCTAACAGATCAAGTAATGTTTTCTTAACTTGACCATCTCCCGCATTTAGATCTTTTGTTAACGGTTTGAATAGAAGCTCTAAAGCCTCTTCGTGTCGCCCTACTTGCATCAATTGTGATGAAAGTTGGATCATTAATTCAATATTGTCAGGCTGTTTTGCCAATTCAGCTTGCAACTGCTGTAATTCTGGTGAATTTGCCGCTTGTTCAAGTAACTCAATCTCAGCTTGTAATCCATGAAAAGCCGAATCTTGGTCTTGTAACGGAATTGTTGCTAAAACTTCTTTAGCATCGTTAAGTTGCTTTTGTTCAATTTGCGCTTTAGCTAACATTAATGCGATATCTGATCTTGGTTTGCCTAAGTGATCAGTTAGCGTCGTCCATGCTTGTTTTAATAAAGGTAAAGCTTGGTCATATACCCCTTCATTAAATAATTTTTGAGCTTCAACAAGTTTTAATTCATCTTCATTAGGTAAGATTTTGGCTAAAAATGCTTTAATTTGATCTTCACTTTGTGGACCTTGAAAACCATCAACTGGCTGCCCATTTTGGAACATATAAACTGTTGGAATCGCTCTTAAACCAAATTGTGCTGCAAGCATTTGTTGCTCATCACAATTTACGCTGGCTAAAATAAATTGTCCTTGATGCTCTGTCGCTAATTTTGTTAGCGTGTTTGTCATCTCTTGATGATTTGGACTTCTTGGTGACCAAAAGTAGAATAACACGGGAGTATTTGTCGATTTTTCGACAATTTCTTGAATATTCTGTTCGTTAACATCAAAAATAAATTGATTTGACATAATTTATCCTATGAATAATTTAATTTATTACTTATTTTCTAAAATTTTATCCATTAATCTGTCGGGAAGCAAACGTTTAGCTATCGCTGCTAACTTCGTTACTTTAGTTACCCTGTAACGTATTTTTGGCTTATCGTGCTCCAATGCATGATAAAGACAGGGTAAAACAGCTTCGGGAGCTAAGGTAAAACGTCTAGCAATTGGTGGATTTTTTACAATATTCTCTTTTTCGGTTTGATTCACATTATTTGAAAAATAGGTTTTTAATGGACCAGGTTCGATTAAACAAACCTTTATATTCGTTTTAGCTAATTCTAACCTTAATACATCAGACCATGCTTCTAAGGCGTATTTACTGGCTGAATAAGCTCCTCTCCCTGGGGTTGCAACAATTCCAACAATAGAGCTTGTTTGAATGATTCTTCCTTCATTTTGATCTAGCATTGCCGGTAACAATAATTGAGTTAATTGATGTACACCAAAAAAGTTTGTTGAAAACTGTGATTCTAACTGCGATCGACTGATGGTGTTTAATCGACCATATACCCCAAATCCGGCATTATTAAATAAAGCATATAATTTTCCTTCACATAAAGTTAAAACTTCTTGTGCAGCTTGAGTAACAGAGTCTGGATCATCTAAATCTAAAAGAACGGTTTCAAAACCTTGCTCGACTAATTTTTTTTGGTCTTCAACTTTACGGCAAGAAGCAATAACACGATAACCTCGCTTTTTTAATGCTATTGCTGAAATCAAGCCAATACCGCTTGAGCAACCTGTTATAAAAATTGTACGCAAATTTTATCTCCGTTATGATTCATTTATTGTCAAGTTCACTTATGGCAATTATGATAGCACATTTAAAACAAATATACGGCTAATAAACACCTAGAGGTCCTTATGAAAATTGCTATTATCGCAGCAATGGAAGAAGAAGTTGCAATATTAAAAAGTCAAATTACTGATTATCAATTAGAACATCATTTAGGATGTGATTTTCACATTGGCAAGATTGCTAATTGCGACATCGTATTATTACAATCAGGTATCGGTAAAGTAGCTGCGGCATCAGGAACTACCCTGCTTTTAAATAATTACCAAGTTGATGCGGTAATTAACACTGGCTCAGCTGGTGGGCTTTCAACTAAGCTCAGTATCGGTGATATTATTGTATCAAAAGATGTTTTTTATCATGATGTGGATCTAACTGCTTTTGGATATAAACCGGGCCAAATGTCTGGTTGCCCTGTTTCGTTTCCTGCTGATGAAAACTATCGATCATTAGCCGAAGCTTGTATCAAAAAACATGGTGTCAATGCCGTGGCTGGTTCAATCGGTAGTGGAGACGCTTTTATTAATGGAAAAAGTAATCTAGAACGAATTAAGCAAACTTATCCTGACGCAATTGCCGTTGAAATGGAAGCTGCTGCGATCGGCCATGTTTGTTGGTTATTTAAAGTTCCTTTTGTAGTGGTTAGAGCGATTTCAGACAATGGGGATAATGAATCAGCAATTGATTTTCAATCCTTTTTAAAGTTAGCCGCAGCTCAATCATCTAAAATTGTTGAATCGATGCTAAGTGAACTTGCTTAAATAACGTGGTGTCAATTTCATTTGACACCCTAGATATTGATCAATTTAATAAGCCATATTGTTCAAATAGTGGTTTTCTCCACCCAGATAATATTTCAGGCATACTTTCGTTTTTATCTATTTTCCATTTTATATATTGATTGATTAACCGTTTTGATATAATTAATTCACGGCTAAGTCCAGTCTGTGATGAAATATTTTCAGTGATTTGCTTTAATAAATCAGAAGTTTCTTTGTAATTTGGATAACTATTCATTCGTTTAATTGGTGGAATATTCGGTATAGGTTCCTGCAATATTTCCAAAATGGTTGGACCATATAGCCGAACTTCTTTCCCTTTCATTCCTAATTTATCAAGTTCAGCTAACGACGAAGGTTGGAAACGGGCAATCTTAAATAAAACAGCTTCATGTATAACAAAATTTAATGCAATATTTTCAGATTTGGCTAATTGGTATCGCCATAATGCTAACTTAGCCAATTGTCCTAAGCTGTCACCTTTTAATTGCCAGCTATTTCCGATATTTAGGTAAGCATCTTTAGGATCAAACGGCTTGCATTTACGGGCAATCGCACTTTGACATTCTTGATAAGCTGCATCTAAATAATGATTAGTTGTGAGTTTAGCTTTTAGAATTTCCATTAATTGGAAGAGATATATCACATCATTAATCGCATATTCACATTGTTTTTCAGTCAAAGGACGTTTTAACCAATCTGTTCGAGTTTCGCTTTTATCTAATTCAATGCCTAGGTATTTATTAACTAAACTAGCATAGCCACTGCTAACAGGATTATCTAAGAATGATGCCAAAATTTGGCTATCTATAATTGGAGTGGGTACACAGTTAAATGTAGAAAGAAATACATCAATATCCTCACTACAAGAGTGAAAATATTTTTCAATTGTGGGATTGGCTAAAATAGCTAAAAAATCCTGCCAATTGTTAATATTAACTGGATCAATTAATGCTGCATGTTTACCATCAAAAACCTGAATAAGTCCTAATTGAGGATAAAATGTTCGCGTGCGAACAAATTCCGTATCTAATGCGATTGCATTGCTGTTCGCAATTTTTAAACAATAACTAGATAATTCTTCATCAGTAGTAATATATTGATAACTCAAAATATGAATCCTATTTAAGAGGTCGATTTTTTTGCAAATGATACATCTATTACAACAATTTCAGAACGTGTCATTAATCGTATTGGCGGCCCGCCAAACCCATAACCACTACTCACGATACTGGTAAAATGATGATTAGTATCTTGATAAATTCCCTTAGCATTTTTATACATCATGGCGACTAAAATATTAACCGGGAAAATTTGCCCACCATGTGTATGTCCAGATAGCATCAAATCTACATTTTGTTCAGCGGCTTCATCAATATTTCTTGGTTGATGATCTAACAAGATTATAGGTTTCTCGGTATCAGTAAACAGGATTAAATCAGATAATGAAGCACGCTTAATATCATACCGAGATGAAGAAAAATCATCCCGCCCTATCAATGTTATACCAACTTCATCAAGATAGACTATGTCATCTTTTAAGACTTTCAAATTTGCTTTTTTGAAGGCATTAATAATATCATCTTCACGATTATTAGCGTCATTAATTCCTAAATATTCATGATTACCAAAAATAATATAGCTACCATATTTGGGTTTTAATTGTTGAAACTGCTTATCAAAGCCATCTTCTAAAAAAGGCTTTAAACTTTTATCCAGTGTATCCCCCGTTATCACAATAAAATCAGGTTCCAAAGCGTTTACCTTTTCGACCATTTCTCGAATCATTTTGGTAGACGTATGTTCATTGATATGAATATCTGAAAGTTGAACAATTCTTAAATGCTCAACATGGGCAGGTTTATTAATTTCAACTTTATAATGGACAATTTGAGGATTTATCGCCATTTCATGCCCAAAACAAAACAGCGCTGCAACAGCAATAATAAAGCTAACCTTAATCCATAGATTGGGTTTTAATCTTTTTTTACTAAACCAATAAGTGATATCAAAAATAGTAGCTATAAAAACGCTACAAATCATCAATCCAGAAATGGAGATTAAAGAAAGATGTATATATGAAGGTATAAAACCATCTAATAATCTAGCAAAAATTAATGATAATCCGGCAAAACAGACAGTGACCCAATAAATAATTCGAAAGTAACCTGTTAAATTCAAATTAAACCAAAACTGCCAACGTTTACCAAAATAGAATGTAACAAACACACTAATAACAATCGTTGCAAAAATGGCTATAAAATCAACAAATGTCATAATTATCCGAACAATCGAAAGCAAAAAATGGTATGATAACAGAATTAGACCCTATAGCACCAATAACTTTTATGAATAGCAAAAAAGATCAGTTATTTTCAACACCAATTGATAAATTAGGCGATTGGACTTTTGATGAAAAAGTTGCCGAAGTCTTTCCCGATATGGTGCAACGCTCTGTTCCTGGTTATTCGAATATAATCTCAATGATAGGCATGTTGGCTGAAAGATTTGTTCAACCCAATTCAATGATATATGATTTGGGATGCTCGCTAGGCGCTGCATCACTTGCAATTCGTCGGAATATCAAACAAGAAAATTGCCATATCATTGCCGTTGATAATTCATTACCAATGGTAGAACGATGTAAAAAACACCTTGATGCCTATAAATCAACTACACCTGTTGATGTTATATGTGAAGATATTTGCAATATTAATATGCAAAATGCTTCAATGGTTGTCCTAAATTTTACCTTGCAATTTCTAACGCCAGACAATCGTCAACGTGTTTTAAATAATATCTACCAAGCATTAATCCCTAATGGCATATTAGTGCTATCTGAAAAATTTAGTTTTAATGATAAGAGTGTTGATGAATTATTATTTAACATGCACCATGACTTCAAACGAGCGAATGGTTACAGTGAACTAGAGATTAGCCAAAAACGGAATATGCTTGAAAACGTTATGCTTACCGATACTATTGAAACCCATAAACAGCGTCTTGCTAAAGCAGGATTTAAACATGTCGATACCTGGTTTCAATGTTTTAATTTCGGTTCCATCATTGCTATAAAATAACATCAGATTTAACCCAATTACAAAGGAATAACGAATGATTGATTTTGGTGATTTTTACCAAATTATCGCAAAAAATAAGCTTAAAAATTGGCTTGAAGTATTACCAGCACAACTAGCTAATTGGCAAAAGCAAAATTTAGATAACCGTTTTAGCCAATGGTTAAATAGCATTAAACACTTGCCAGCAATTATCCCTTTTCAAATCGACTTCTTACACAGCGTAACGGCTAAAACTGAGCAACCGTTATCTTCAGGGGAACAGCAAAGAATCACCCAATTATTGAAAACCATGATGCCATGGCGTAAAGGCCCTTTTCATCTTTATGGTGTGGATATTGATACAGAATGGCGTTCTGATTGGAAATGGGAACGACTAATTAATCACATTGAAAATTTAGTGGGCAAAACAGTTCTCGATGTTGGTTGTAATAGTGGTTATCACTTGTGGCGAATGGTTGGCGCAGGAGCTAAACTTGCCGTTGGTATTGATCCAATGGCGCTTTATTTATGCCAATTTGAAGCAGTAAGAAAACTATTAGGTAATGATCAACGAGCTCACTTACTACCCTTAGGAATTGAGGAACTGCCAAAATTAAATGCATTTGATACGGTTTTTTCAATGGGCGTATTATATCATCGCCGTTCGCCACTTGATCATCTTTACCAATTGAAAGATCAATTAGTTGATGGTGGACAATTAGTGCTTGAAACCCTGGTTATTGAGGGAGTCGAACACCAAGCATTAATGCCAGGTGAACGTTATGCTCAAATGCGAAATGTCTATTTCATCCCATCTGTCCCCACCATGATAAATTGGCTACATAAATGTGGTTTTAAAGAGATAAAAATGGTTGATATATCGAAAACCAGTTTAGATGAACAGCGCAAAACAGACTGGATGGAATCTGACTCATTAGCTGAGTTTCTTGATCCGAACAATTTGAACAAAACGATTGAAGGTTACCCTGCTCCAATACGAGCGGTGTTTGTTGCCCGAAAATAGTGCAATGAGCTTATCGTATTAATTAACATAAAAAACGGGCTTATGCCCGTTTTATTCTTAATTCTATAGATGATATTAATTATTCTTTATAATCATTTGAACTGGGTAGTGATCTGAATACTTATCAGTAAAATCATCTTTGAGTACCTTAACATCAATCACGTTATCTTTAAGTGGTGGTGAGACATAGATATAATCATAACGTAATGGTACTGATGCTTGATCATAAAAGACTTTAGTTGGTGCGGTTGAGATAAATTCTTTGTGTTTTATCTTTAATGCATCAATATAACCCGCATCAAGTAGATTTTGTTGAACGGTATAGCTTAATTGGCCATTTACCAGATTATCAAGAATTGGTCTTTTCTTCTGTTTTTCTTTTATATCTTCTAAAAGCGTGCTTTTATCATAATCAGGTTTATCTGCTGGAGAGAATGAATTCAAATCCCCCGCGATTATCCATTTACCATTAGGATCACGACTGTATTTAATTGAATCTATAATCAAATTAATTTCATCGATACGCTTAGCCGTCCAAAACGGGTTCATATGGGTTATCACAAAATGATAATTACCAACATCTGCAAACAGCGCTCCATGCCATAAATTATCGACCACTTTATTCACATTTACGATAGGATATTTTGAGGTAATGGCAACTGGGAAAAAAGCAGGATCATCTGGTGACTCTTTTAACAGAACAGCGTATTTGTGACCATAACTGGCTGCAAATTTTTCAAGTTTTTCTCGAGTAAAGAAATTCATCTCTTGCCAGGCAATGATATCGGCATCTTGCGCTTTTGCCCAATCAATATATTTCTGCTTGCCTTCGCTCTCATCTAACTTCATCCCGTTATAAACATTATAACTGATGATTTTAAGTTGCTTAACATCATCAATTGATGCGTAAGCACTTGAAGCACTAAAAATAATACCACCAATTAATGCTGCAATTTTCAATCTAGTTTTACTCATAAGATATTCCTTTATTTTATTAACTCACTATAAATATTATATTGATTCGATTTTAATCAAAATTCTTTTTATGATTTATGTGATTTAGGTCAATATTATTATCTACAATTCGTGCGATTCGAATTTTATTCAAGGAAGGAGCATGATCTGTGAATATAAAGATTGGATAATTGCGATTTTGAAACTTCAAAAACCCCGCTCCTCAACTTTTTTTATAATATAAATACAATTCAATAAATTCAGAATAACGGTTATTGATAAAATAAAAGGCATAATAAAAATATTATGCCTTTTATAATTATTGTAGTGATAAATTACACAATGACTAAAATTTATTTGATAATATAGATATTAGTATCTTGGGTAAAATTTAAAAATTTTTCAAATGGGCCATATGCTTGGTAATAAGTCATATTTGGATCTATTTCTTTAGGACAAAGTTCATCAGATTTTCTTAAAGAATTTATGCCTTCCTCTCCACCTAATTTTTTATACTTACTAGCAAAGTCATCACCATTTAAAGTGAAAAGTTGTTTCCAATTATCTAATGTGTCTGCTAAATATTTTTTACCAGCATCACATTCAATTCCACCCAAATTAATTTTAGGGAATACGTATTGCTCAATCTCAGCAAATTTTACTGGTTTATTAGGAAAACTTACTTCAAATCCTGTCTCTGGATCTTCATTGGATTCAAAAAATTCATTTTTTAATAAGGTGATATAATCTTTTTCACGATAGACTTTAATTCTAGGAAGTTGGATATCTTTTTTGGTTTTAAATTTTTTAGGAAGTTCATTAGGGGCTTCCTGGTTGATTGAATAGTCCCAAGTATTATCTTCCCTTTCGATAAAAACATCATTTATCACTTTAACAGGTAGTTCAACTTCTTCTTCTACACCATTTATAATAATGGAGACTTTTCGTAAAGATTTTTCATATAACTTATCATAATCTTCGTCACTGGTATTTTCAGTAGCGTAGATATAGGTATGAAACATATAGTTGCTTTGTGTAGGATTAATAAAACCATCATTAGGAAACCTAGCTGGTTTAACGATAAAATCGAGCGACTCATTGTTATAAGCTAAATTATGCTTACCATATTCAAAAGTATAGGTAGTGTTAGAGTTAGCCGGAATAGCGAGTTCTTTACCATCAATGGCTACTACAATTTCATTATCAGTGGGATTATCAATCATACGAACAACTGACTTAGGTTCATCGGAACAGCTACAAAGCATAACGCCACAGACAATTAAAATGGGTAATTGAATTTTTTTCATCACATTCATTTATATTCATAATTGGGGAGATAACAATTTTATCATGGTGAAAAATCAAAATAAATGAATTATTTATCTTTAAATTGCTTTACAAAATAGTTTTTGATCAAATCAAAGTTTGAAAGCAGTTATATAAAATATGAAAAATATCCTAATAGTAATTAGGATATCTTGGAAAGATTTACTGCTGTGGCCAAATAAAGCGACCTTTAGCGTCAGGATCTTCATTAATAAATTTTCTAAGCTGATCTGATTGATAAAGTTTTTTTACATCTTGCGCCCATTTGGTATTTAAGTTTTCTTTCTTAACTACGACCATTAATTCAAGATTCGGAGTTAACTTTTCTTGAACTAAAACATTATCTGCAGGAATATGACTTAACCATGCTATTCCCCCAGGCATTATGGCATAATCAACTTCATTAAGGGTTCTAGGAATAATTTCAGATAATATTGCTTTAAATTTTAAATTATACTTATTTTCTGCAATATCATTTAAATCTAACGTTCCTGCTTCACTTTCAGGTTTTAAGGTGATCCAATTCAAACTTTGTAATAATTGTAATGAACGAGCTTTATTTGATGGGTCATTTGGAATAAGAATTGTCTGTCCATCAGCAATTTCATTTATTGAATGATGTTTTTGTGAAAAAAGCGCCGCGGATATTGAAGGAATATGAACTAAAGAAACAAGATCACTCTTAGTTTCTTTATTATATACATCTAAATAAGATTGATGTTGAGCGGCATTGAGATCGATACTTCCTTCAACTAAAGCGGTATTTGAATCCCTTAATGAACTGAAATTTACCATCTTAACTTTATAACCTTCTTGTTCTAAAGCAGGTTTTACGACTTTTTCCATCATTATATTATGCATACTTGGCGGCAAACCAACTACGATTTCTTTCTTCTCTTGTTGATTGTTTTTAGCTGAATCAGACTTGTTGTCACAGCCAATTAATGTAAATCCTAATAATATAAACAAGTAAATATATTTTTTCATTATCACTCCCTATTAAGATAAATTAGTCGAACATATTCTGATACGACTATTGAGTCATTATAGACGGTGAATAACTATTGGGATAATACGAAAAAATTATATCTATATTCAAATTGGAAATATGTGAAATAAGATTAAAATATCGCTAAGAAAATAGGATATCAATAAATTAGTTAAACTAGTATCCTTAATATTATTAAGCTTTTTAGTTCAATGTCCTTATTATATTAAAAAAATAATGGTATCCTTAGGATTAGGACCAGATTTTAAACATAAGGATCATAATGAAAAAAACTATCATTTGCTTTTTATCATTTTTGATAATTGGCTGTAACCCAAAGAGTGATAATGAGCAAGCTATTAATAATAATTACTTATTTTTTCAAGCTCCTGAACTTAAACCATTTTCCAAACCAATAAAAAAACAAATACTATCTGGTAGCATAAACCAAGAGTTTACTATAAATCAGCAAGGTTTTATTACCTCTGTTGTTTCACCCGAAATTAAACCTACTTTTAATCAATCATCAGATAAAGAATTTCCAGTCAAAATAGATATTGATTACCAAAAATCCTTAATGATTTTCTCGCAACAAGATCAATTTCTTTTAGAATTTTATATAAAATTTGATAATGACAAGAATATGACCGAAATTCATGAAGCAAAACTACCTATTGCTTGGTATGCTAATTATGATGAGCAAAAAAGATTGATTAAGCTTACAAAAAAAACTGATCCCAATCTTATTACCTTCGTATCAACATTTCTTTATGACCAAAATAATTTGAAAAAAATCATTGAAGAAACCACAATTAAAGAAAATGATGAAACAAAACTAATGTCAAAAAATGAAGTGGAATATTTTTATAATAATAATCATCAAATTGATAAAAAAATAATTTATTTAGATGATTATATAACAAAAAATAACCAAAAATTAGAATGCCAATTTTATGATTTTAATCAATTTGGTGATTGGACGAAATATTATTGCTTAAAGCCTAATGAAAATTTCAGTTTCTTTGTTTTACGTGAAATTGAATATTAACCTTTAAGTAAATAAATAGGAGTATAATAATGAAAATCAAAATAATTCTTCTTATAAGTTTAGCGCTATTTGGATGTAAAGATAATCATACACCCAATATAGCCGTTGAAAATAGCTATTTAATTCATGCTGGTATAGATTTAGCCCCCTATTCCATTCCAATTAAAGAACAGTCAATAAAAGGGGATAATCCTGTAACTTTAACGGCAAATACCGATGGACTCATTGAATCAATGACTTTAGATTATTATAAATTTGTTATTGATTATAAAAATGGGAAATATACTTATGAATCTGAAAATAAGAACCTGAATCTTGATATCAAGTTTGATCAAGAAAAAAATATTCTTTCTTATCAGGATGCTAAAAAAAATAATAAATTATTGGTAGGTTATGATTCTAATGGGCGAATAATAAAAATTGAAGATTCAACCTATGACTTGGATTTCATTAGTCAAGTTTATTATGAAAACGATTTAGTCTCTAAAAGGGTTGTAGAAATTTTTCAAAAATACGATGAAACTGACAGTTTCATCGTTGTTTTAAGAGAATATAAATATTTTTATAATGATAAAAAACAATTGAGTAAAAGAATTCAATACGACTACAAAATTGAATTTGGCAAAATTGTACTCGATGAAAACAATCAAAGAATAGCTGAGATGAAGGAAGAGTGTTCTTATGGTGATTATAATCAGCACGGCGATTGGACTAAAGAATATTGTTTAGGTCCAAATAAAGTGACGACGCATTTTTATTTACGAAATTTGGAATACTTTTGATTAAATTGATAAAAAAAGTCATTTAAATATTATTTAAAATCAATTTATTATTTAACCCTCGATATTTCAAATATAATATCGAGGATTAGTGAGCTGTAAAAAACAGTTAAAAAACAATACTTTTAGATTGCTCCCATAATAACATGGGGGATATAAAGTTCCTCAAGATAAGCACTATCATCTTTAGTTAATGAAACTTTTAACGCGCCGACTGCATCATCCAAATATTGCGTTTTGGTTGCACCAATGATAGGTGATGCAACGCCTTTAGCAAATTGCCATGCTAGCGCAACTTGCGTCATGGTTACACCATATTTTTGTGCGATATCATTTACTCTTACAACAATTTCTCTATCTATTTGTTGCGTACTATCATATTTGGCAATAGCAACTTTATCAGTTTTACTTCGCAACGTATCGGTTTTCCATTCTAATCGGGAAAGTCTACCAGCCGCTAATGGGCTATAAGGAGTTAATGAAACATGGAATTGCTTACAGATCGGAATTAACTCTCTTTCATCTTCGCGATACAATAAATTATAGTGATTTTGCATTGAAACAAATTGAGTCCAACCATTTTGCTTAGCTGCCAGCTGCATATTATAAAATTGATAACCATACATTGCCGATGCACCTAATGCTCGGACTTTACCTATCTCGACCAAATGATGTAATGCCGCCATGGTCTCTTCAATCGGTGTACTGTAATCAAAACGATGAATTATGTATAAATCGACGTAATCGGTACCCAATCGTTTAAGCGATCCATCAATTTCTTTTTCAATAGCTGTTTTAGACAGGTGTCCTTCGTTAAAATAGACTTTAGTGGCCAAAACGACTTTATCTCTAGCGATATTTCGTTTCAATGCTCTTCCAACATATTCCTCGCTAGTTCCACTTGAATAAGTATTAGCTGTATCAATAAAATTAATACCTAGATCTAAAGCATGTTTAATGATGGCTTCACTTTGGTCGGGATTAAGTGTCCAGTCATGCATTTTACTGGCAGGATCACCAAAACTCATACATCCTAAGCAAAACCTGGAGACCTCAATATCAGAAGTACCTAATTTTATATAATCCATACAATAACTCCTCAGTATGTCAGAATCGTTTAAATAATTTAATAAATTGATAAAAAGTCAATTTTGATAATATTATTTTAGAGATAACTTTTATTGAGATAAACAGGGTATTCATTTATAGTATCATGAATTAAATTCATTAATTTTATATATTATGCATAACTATAATGAACTCAATTACTTTATTACTATCGCTGAAGCAAAAAGCTTTATTGGAGCAGCTAAATCTTTGGGAGTTTCCTCTTCCGCATTAAGCCATAGTATGAGGAATTTAGAAACTCGATTAAATCTCAGGCTATTTAATCGTACAACTCGAAGTCTTTCACTAACTGAAGCTGGTGAACAACTTTATAAACAACTAGCGCCTCTATTTAAACAGATAAATGAAGAAGTTAACGCACTTGGCGATTATTTAGATACGCCATCAGGTACAATTAGGATCAACGCATCAAATATTGCGATTGAAAACTTTATATATCCTAAATTAAGTCAATTTTCCTTACGCTATCCACAAATTAAGATTGAAATTGAATGTGACAATAATCTAGTCGATATCGTTAAAGATGGTTTTGATATGGGTTGTAGAATTGGGAATGACCTTGCTAAAGAAATGGTTGCTGTAAAAATATCAGATCCTTTGCGAATGGTCCTAGTTGCTAGTCCTGATTATCTAAAGCAGAGAAAAGAGCCTAAACAGATAAGTGATTTAGATCAACATCTTTTAATTGGCAAAAAAGTTTCAAGCCAACATGGAATGGAAACAATTTGGGAATTTACTAATAGTGGTAATATTATTCAATATCACCCCTCTACTCACTTCTCCATCAATAATCATTTAAGAAAACAGGCGATACTTGATGGCTTAGGTATTTGTTGGATTGGTTATCCTGATGTAAAAAATGAATTAGCAACTGGAAGACTTATAGAATTATTAAGCGACTATTCAATTACCTATGAGCCATTTTATATCTATTATCCAAGCCGTAAAGGCCATTCAAATGTTTTTAAACTTGTTTTAGATGCATTGAAATCTTAATTAGATTAATCTTTATATTTTAAAAAGGCAGTAATACTGCCTTTTTAATTTTCCAAAATGGCCTATCAATTTTTTAATAAACTATATTGATGATTAACTTCGTCAATTGCTTTGCGAAGATCTTCTTGAAACTGTGGGATAGTTTGTAATTTTGAGTATTCCACTGCCCCAACCATTCTACCGGCATTTACGTCGGTCTGCCAATGGGCCCCACAAATCATTCTGCTTTGACCAAATTCATAGCCTCGTTTGATTAACGCTTCAGCATGTGAAGGTGAAATTTGAGCTAGAACTAAAGCTAATGTCCAACCATAAGCGGTATGACCTGATGGAAATGAACCATTTTGACGTAATCGTTCTTCTTCATCAACAGGCTGGCAAGAGTGATTACCAAAATAGACAAAAGGACGTTTTCGCATATAAAACTCTTTAGCCGTTTTAGTGGCATTATCAGCAGAATCAACCAATAAATCACCAAACATTTTATATAAAATGGGTGTTGTTTCGGGTGATATTGTAATACCTAAAGGTTCAGAAAAAATTTCAGCTACATTTGCCGTATGCAAATCAGCATCCTTTGTTGCTTGTTTCCAACGATCAGTATCTTTAAGATTATAACCATGTAAATAGGCAATCTTATCTGCTTCAAATTCAGGCGTACCTTCTTGAGGATAAATAGGCAAGTATTCTTTACTACTAACAGCTTGATCGGCAGTATGATATGTAACCCCAACTTCATGACCAAGAAAGTCTTCGGTTGACCCTTTTTGAAAAGCAAATAATGATGAAGAAAATATTAAAGAACAGTAGAGTGTTGAAATGAAAATTGTCAATTTTCTAACATTTATTTTTTCTGCCATATTTTGCTCCTATTACCAGATTAATGATTAAACAGGCTTACTTCGGAGAACTTGGAAAAATTTTGATGATAATAATAACTTTATTTAGTATTAATTTTTTAGGATTTGGGTGAGCAATTGAAATATGATCTATTATTGGTGCCAGTGGTCGGACTCGAACCGACACGCTTTTAAGGGCGGCGGATTTTGAATCCGCTGCGTCTACCAATTTCGCCACACTGGCATCTGAAGTGTAAATAAGTAAACGTTGGCAATTATACTAAGCTTTGTGATATCTGCAACAGATATTATTATAAACGCAGTTAGTTGCCTAAAATTTCTACTACCATTTACGTTTCCAAGCAGGTAATTTTTTTAAAATAGTATAAGCGGTCTCTTTTGCCACTAAATAATCAACATTATGGTTATTTGAATATTTAAGAGTAACTTCTTGCCATTTTTCATCAAATGTTTTCATTGAACCATCTGAATGAGCGCAATGTTTACAGTAGTTTTTCGACAAATCATGTAAAGGATAATCAGCAATAGCTGTCATTGGCATACCACAAGCAATACACATTTTCATATTTTAAATTCCAATTAATTTGCAGGTAATTAAAATAAATCGACTTAACCTGAATAAAAATGCTACTCCGAGTTTAGATTGAATACAAGATATATAAGAATGGCTATTTTTTATTAGAAAGTGAAATCGATTTGTGCAGTATTTATTTGATTATTATTTTGTTGTTGTAATAATTGATAGCGGCGTCTTAATGCCCTTTGCTTACATAATCGCAAAATTTCTTGTTTTTGAACATCTGAAAATTTTAACCAATTGAATCTTTCCTCCCTGGAACGAAAGCATTTGATGCAATAACCTTGCTTATCTGTCTCACATACTCGTCTACATGGGCTTTGTATGTCAAAAAATTCAATTTGATCCAATCTATCTCTTCCTATGAAGATCAACAACTATTAAAGCTCTTTTAAGCCTAATCCTTTACTTAATATTTTAAAACAATCATCACAATCATGTGTTGCCGCTTCAAGCAAAGTTTGTGTTGGTGCATGAATCAATTTATTAGTCAATTTATGTGAAAACTCAAAAAATACATCATCAATATTGGCACCTTGTTTAATTGCTTTTAACGCTTTTAATTCTAATTCACGCTTAATAACTTGTGCATTCTGGCGATATTGCTTTACATATTCAACAGCATGTCTGGTTTTTAGCCAATCGATATACAACTCAGCTTGCTCATGAATAATATATTCAGCTTCATTGGCGGCAATAATCCGTTGTTCTAGATTGTTCTGAACGGTTTGTTGCAGATCATCAACAGTATAAAGATAAACATTTTCTAGTTGACTAATTTCTGACTCAACATCACGAGGAACGGCTAAATCGATAAATAACATTGGATTATTATTTCGTTCATGTAGTGTCCGTTCAACCATCCCTTTGCCAATAATAGGTAAAGGACTAGCAGTTGAACTAATGACAATATCAACCTCTTTGAGTCGATTAGCAATATCAGGTAAAGAGATGATCTCAGCATCAATAATAGATGCTAATTTTAGCGCTTTATCTCTTGTTCGATTAGCAACAATAACATGTTTGAATCCATGAGGCTTTAAGTAGCGAGAAATAAGCTCAATGGTCTCACCTGCTCCCACTAGCATTACACTTAACTCAGACACATCAGAGAAAAGATCACGCGCAACTAAGCACGCCGCGTAAGCTACCGAAGCGGTATTTGCTCCAATATTAGTTTCAGTCCGAACAATTTTGGCTACATGAAAGATAGATTGAAAGAGTTTTTCAAGCTGAACTGACAAACAATTATTTTGTTGAGCAAAATTATAAGCTTGTTTTACTTGGCCAAGAATTTGAGGCTCACCAATAATTAACGAATCAATACCACAAGCAACAGACATAAGATGTTCGACAGCTTTCTGGCCTTCATAGCAATATAGTGACTTATTAAAAACATCCAAATCAACGTGATGAAATTGTCCTAACCAATTTTCAACAGATTGCTTTACTCGAAAAAAATCTGCCTCATCCTCATAACTTAGGTAAATTTCTGTGCGATTACAAGTTGATAAAATGACGCACCCAGTAATTAAAGGATGCTGATATAGACTGTATAATGCCTTATCAATAATCTCATTAGAAAAAGCAATTTTTTCTCTTAAAGCGACTGACGCACTTTTATGGTTTACACCCAATACTGTAATAGACATTGCATTGATTCTTTTATAATAGTTTATAAAGCGTCTAAATTTAAATATTATAGCTAAAAAAATAATAAAGGTTAATTACAGTTACTTTTTCTTATTCGCAAAATTATCAGCTATAATATGCCCTACTTTTGACCATAACTACTTAAGAGTTATTTTATGACAAAAATCAAATTTGCGTTACTTTTTATATTGCCATTAATGATTACTGCATGTCAAACAACAAAATACCAATCTAATGCATCAATCGAGCAACAATGGCAAAGCCATAAACAGATACTTGAACAAATTAATTCTTTTAAGGTTAATGGTAGTATTGCTCATACTGGAACAAAAACGAAAAACTATGGTCGTTTCCTTATTATTCAACAATCACAAGATCATTATGAGGTCAAATTAACGACACCTGTAGGCACCAATATTTTAACACTAAAGTCGGAACCAAACTATGCCGAATTAGTGGATAAAAATGGTGGACGTTATAATGATGTTAATATTGAAAGATTAATGAAAAAAGTTTCTAACATCAACATTCCTCTTAACTCTTTACATAATTGGTTAAAAGGATTTTCTGATGATAACCAAACAGATAAATTAGATAACTCAGGTAGGCTTGCATCAACATCTTTTATGCAAAATAACAATAAATGGACATTAAAGATTTTGAGCTATGCAACTTATACTTTCAAAAATAAAAAAGTTGATTTACCCGCCATCATTGAACTTTCACATGATGATGAACTTATTCGCTTAAAAATTAGCAACTGGACGTTAAACTAACGGAACAGAATATGAAACATTGGTTATCGCCAGCTAAATTAAATTTATTTTTATACATTACTGGACGTCGTCCAGACAATTATCACAATTTACAGACCTTATTCCAGTTTATTGATGTTTGCGATAAACTGACTTTTAATGTTCGCAATGATGGTAAAATAAGATTATTAACTCAATTTGAACAAGTCCCTGAAGATAAAAATCTAATCACTATTGCAGCTCAGCGGTTAAAATCCTATGCAAATAATAGTGAACTCGGTGTGGATATTGCTATAGAGAAAATGATCCCAATGGGAGGAGGACTTGGCGGTGCGTCTTCCAATGCTGCAACAGTTCTTGTTGCTTTAAACCAATTATGGAATTTAAATATTGAGCAACAAACTTTAATAACAATAGGCCGTTCAATTGGAGCCGATGTGCCTATTTTCATTTATGGTCACTCAGCATTTGCTGAAGGTATCGGCGATCAGTTTCAACAAGTTGATATTCCTCAATATTGGTATTTAGTTAGTTGTCCTAATATTGAAATTTCAACAGTTAAAGTATTTAACGATCCTAAATTACAGCGTGACACACCTAAACGAACTATTGAACAATTAATGTCAATTCCTTTTGATAAATTTACTAACGATTGTGAACCTATTGTGCGTGAACGTTATCCTCAAGTCGATCAGCTTATATCGTATTTATCCCAATTTGCTCCAACAAGGCTAACTGGGACAGGAGCATGTGTTTTCACTCGTTGTGATTCTAAAGAACAAGCATTGTCGATACAAAATGAGCTGAAATCCCTCTCAGTCAAAAACTTTATAACTAAATCACTAAACTTATCACCGCTGTATGCAGATTAATTAATTTTGTTTAACATGATTAACCATATAAATATAACTAATTTATATGGTTAATCACCATAAAATCGAAAAAGTCCCAACCTTAGTGTATAGCATCATTTGGTATAACAAAAAGATGATGATCATAATACTCAACGCAATAAAGCCCTTCAAAACTTTTATAACCTTGATCAGCTAACGAGGATTTTAACCATTTTTCATCCTTACCTAGTTGCTCTAAAACATTATCAACGGGTTGTTCGTTTTCTAATACAATGACGGATATGTCCTTATCCCCTTTTTTAACTATTGATAATTGCCCATTAGGCTCCAAAATAGCTTTTTCAACACAATGAATGTTGAAAACATTCTTCATTCTGAGTAGTACTGCAAAACTAGCCAAATCTAAATTAATCGAGGTGAAAGCATCCAATTTTAATTTTCCATGATCCATTAATATAATTGGATTACCAACAATAAAGGCTTTAGCATTTTGACTTCGTTTTTTTAAATAATTAGAGGTATACATGATTGCTGTCCACATCAATAAGACAACAATAAAATCATATATGGTCAATTTAGGATTATAGATAATTCCACCTGCAATCCCACCTAATATCATATTCCCTATAAAATCAATGCTCGACATTTGCGACAGTGAAGTTTTACCTGTTATTTTTAGAAATAAAACAATACATATAAAAACAACCAATAACTTTAAAGCAATAATAATAAAATCCAGATAGTTAAGCATAGTACTCTCCAAATGTTAAAGACCTAAGCTAGTAAAACAATAAATATTAAAGTTAATACTGAAAACCTATAAAATTTTAGAAGAGATTTTAATAAATTAGAAAATTTGATTATATAAATCGTGAGTAATTCAGTGACGCTTTAATATTAGATTGATATTGATTAATTTATCAATCTATTTTTTTCATATTGATAAAAAATATAATAAAAGATTAAATAAAAATAGTTATCAATTTTGCGAAACAAAAGCTTTTTTTTATGAGCTTGCTCCATCATTTAACAGTTCAAAATTAAGATATAAAATGCTTAATCAAAAAGAAATTTATTACAAAGCGTTACTTGAAAAAGATGAAAGTTATGTTGGAGTTTTCTATTCTGGAGTTAAAACCACTTCAGTTTTTTGTATTGCTACTTGCCGAGCCAGAAAACCAAAATTTGAAAATGTTGAATTTTTCTCTTCATTCAAATCAGCGCTTGATGCGGGTTATCGACCTTGCAAAATATGTAGACCCACTGAAAACGCTGCACCTGACGAAATAATTAAAGCAATATTATTAATTAGCAATACTCCTAAAAATAAGATTACCGATTATCAATTAAGACAAAATCAATTAAGCCCTGAAATCATTCGCAGATGGTTCAAAAAACACTATGGGATCACCTTCCATGCTTATCAACTAATGTATCGAATTAACAATGCTTTCCAAGAATTAAAATAAGGAAAAAATGTGATTAATACTGCAATGGATAGTGGCTACAACTCCTTAAGTGGATTTGGTTACACCTACAAAAAAATCATGAAAAAATCACCTTCAACTAGCAATCAACAAGACATCATTTTAATTGACCGTTTTACTACCCCTCTCGGCCCAATGTTTGTTTGCGCAACTAGTCTAGGAGTTTGTCTATTAGAATTTGTAGATCGAAGAATGCTAGAAACCGAATTTGAACAACTACAATCTCTACTTAAAATGAAGATTATTTTTGGTGAAAATAAACATATTAAACAAACTAAAGTTCAAATTGCCGAATATTTTAAGGGAACAAGAAAAGATTTTACCATTGCCTTACATATCCCAGGTACGTTATTTCAACAAACCGTTTGGGATTGCTTAAAGCAAATTCCTTATGGTGAATTAACCACCTATAAAAAACAAGCGCAAAAGATTAATAAACCACAAGCAATCCGAGCCGTAGCCAGCGCAAATGGTTATAACCGAGTTGCGATCATTATACCTTGCCATCGAGTAATCGGAACAAATGGCGAACTTATTGGCTATGGTGGTGGATTAGAAAGAAAAAAATGGTTAATTGAACATGAAAATAGAATCATAAAATCAGATACACACTCAAATTAATAACTATTTTTATCTAAAAAATAGATTAATTTAACAAAGTTAAAAGAGTATATTAAAAGGATTGATGAGAACAGCAGGATTGAGGATTCTTAACCATGAAAATAATAGTTTCCTTCAAGTTTTATCGGGTCTTGGCTAATATATAAGCTGGTTGCAGAATTATAATATCGTAACTAATTATGATAAAGCCCCGTTTCATGTTCCAATGTTATTATTTAATTATTAACTTTCATCTTCTATTTCCTCTAAAAATATATCCTGTAGATTTCCATTAAGTTTTTTTCCTTTATATGAAAATTGGAAATCTTCCTCTTGCCCTTTCAGATAACTGACACCGTCAATAATACCTAATAAATTAGAAATTGTATCTGTAATTGATAATTTTAAAAAAGATATAAATTTATCTTTGTCTTTTACATCTAACTTATTATAAAGAGATACTCCATATTTCCATTCCCCTTCAGGTAATTCATCTTGTTTATTATCCAAATTACTCAAATTAACTTTATACTGATCTAAATTATTTTTCAATACTTCTAAAATTATATTATTTACAAATTCTACATCGTTCATATTTATTTTCATCTTATTTCAGGCTTTTTTAAACGCTTCAGTTTACATCTCTTTAAACGCTATGAGTTCTTTTAGCTTTGAATTTGGAATATCTGGATATACTCTTTTAAGTTCCCTAATGTCTCTAGCTAATAAATTTTTGCCGTATTAATTCCTTTTATACTCCTTTAAACTACAGTGTTTGTTATAAGATTTTTTATTGTATAACCCTGCTTTAGGGACTAATTTTTAGCTGGTGCTTTTTCTAAATCGTATTTAGGTATAAATTTACTCATTAATCCTCAAGAATTCTTAACTAATTTACCAAATCTTATTGATTCCTGATGACAAGAATTTAGGTTTTATGCTTAACTCTATTTGTATTATCGAGTAAACAGACCTTTTAGCGGAAACGGAGTGTAAAGGGCTTACGCTCTGCCATTCTACGTTAGATTTTTATAACCTTTTTTTGCTTGTTAAATCCTTACTCCCTAATTCGGAATGAGAACTTTTAGACCAGTTGAATAATATTCTAAATTTAAAAAGCCGACTCATTGAGTAGGCTTTTTTATTTAGTTATTAATGTATTATCTAATTTTCTAAAATAATTTCTCTAATTTCAAAACCAATAATATTATTTTCTTTTAATGCATAAATTAGGTCTTCTGAAAAAAACATACCTTTTCCTTGTATATTAATAATATCATAATGATACTTATTAAGTAGAAATAGATTCAATGCTACTAGATTAAAATTTATCTCGTTATAATCTTGATAACTTTTGAAGTTAACTTTTTCATTTCTTTGTGTGTCATAAAAAATGGATTTTTTTAAATCTATTTCGGTATCAGGGATCATCGGAAAACCTATCAAATAAAATTTATCATTTTCCCATCCTTCAATACTTATATTAATTTTATTTAATAATGATGGGATTTTATACATTTTAATTACATCATAAGCCTTTTCTGAAATTATATAATTTAATCCAAATTCATAAGGCAAATAACTTATAAAATCTGTTCTTTTTATTTTTTTTCGCGTTGGATAATATTTTATTGAAGATATTTGTTCCTCATTAATAGATTTGAAAGTTTTTAAAAAAACTCTGTCTCTATTATTTAAATTCTCATCAATATATTTGTTAAATTTATTTTTTTCCTCTTTAGAGATGAAAGATTTATTTTCTTTTAATTTTAATTGTGCTCCACCATTATTAATTCCAGTAATTACTGGATCATAAGAAACATCGAATTTTTTATATTTCATTTTTTTCTATATTATTTAAATTTTGTGCTTTTTTAGATACATTTTGTATATAACAACTACCATTCTAAATTTTTTCTAAATTCCTTAAATATCTGATTGAGTATAATATGATGTAAATCCAACCCCAGAGGATCAACCATCGTATTCGAATCATACACATTTGCATAAAAATTTGGGTTGTATCCTTCAAGTTTTATCGGGTCTTCGCTTATATAAGTTCCTGTATTACTGTCGTAATATCGGAAGCGGTTATAATAAAGCCCCGTTTCAACATCCTCATACTGCCCTAATATTTACTAAGCCAACTTTTATGAGTTGGCTTTTATTTCAATATTGTTAATCAACAATTTCAAAATTTATATTTTCAGGAATTTCTGAATTAATGGAAAAATCATCTACTTTCTTTAATTCAAAGCCAAGCCCATAGTCTTCATCATCATTTACAGGTTCGTTATGTTTTATCCTTTTGTATCCATGTAGCGTAACAAGATATTTTCCTGAAGCAAAATTTATTTTTTGAGCTTCATAATAAAACGACTCTTTGCCTTCTACTTCATTTTTTGTAGTATAACCTAAAATATTTTAAGTAAATTTATTTATATCCCATGCATTAAGAACATCCATGCTACATATCCAAAGTTCATTTTCATTTATGTCTAAATTAAAAATCTCTTTTTCAGCTATTTTAGTCCAATTATTAGCTAAAAAATAAGTTTGTTTTTGATTTTCTAAAAAAAGTCAAAATAGAATTGATTAAAGGACATTGTATTTATAGGTAAGATAATTCCCTTTTCAAGAGTATCATCACTTAACAATTTATTTTTATTAAAAAAGTTAATTAATGATTTACTTTTTATCTTCTTTCTATTTTTTCTAAGGCTACTAATGGAGTAAGGTTCTTTTGTACAATTCGTCCATTTTTTCCTGGAAATTTTAAGACAACTTTTGCATCAATATCTTTATATGCCTCTTTTGCGGTTTTCATAAAATCATCTAAATTCCCAGTGAATTTACTACCCTGCCAAGGAATATCAGCCTCTAACAGTAATTTATGCATAATGTGCGGATGCTGCATCGATGCTTATTGTGTGAAATTAACTCGATTTTCGTCCCATTATCAACGTCGCTTGCTTTAGGATATTATTCTCCATTAACAAGCACTTATTCTCTTTGCGTAGCGCTATCAGCTCATTTTCTTCGGTACTGCAATTTTCTTGGGCGGTGAACGCTCCGGTGGTTTGGTATTGCTTTATCCTCTTATCTAGTGCACTAATGCAGATTTAGTGAGGTCATACTCGGCAACGATATCAGCACGGTTTTTACCATTTTGGTACGGCATCACCATCTGTATTTTGAATTCATTTGTAAAACTACGTTTTCTATTTGTGGTAAATGTATTGTCATTGTTGGTACCTTCTTTTATTTTTATTTATCATAACAATGACCTTATAAAACTGGTACTAATTAGTGTAGTCTATCCAATTTTTCCCGTATTAATCATTACGAAATTCGGTAACATTCTAAATCTTAGATAATAGATATGTTTTTTAATCCTATTAACTCAATTCCTTTTAAGTCCACATTCTTACATTTTTCTATGACTAAATTTTCAATACTCTTCATTTGTTTTATTGTTTCTTTTACGTGAATTAAAGAATTGCAACTTTGAATAAATATAGTTTTGAGTTTATCACATTTTTCAAGCCCCCTAATTGTAGTAAACTTTCCTTTTATAAGACGTAAGTATTCTAAACTATCAGTTTTGTTTAGAAAATATAAATCTTCAGATTCCACACCACCAATCATTAATCGGTTTAACAACTTTAGATTTTCCCAACCCGTAACTCCAGAATAGTATCCAATATTAAGGTTCTCTAGTTTTGGAAAATTGGAAAGGTCAATAATATCAAAGTCCCAACGTAAATTTTTCAAATTTGATAAATAGTACAAACCCTCAATGTTAGATCTTTTAGTAAGCGGAACTAACCAATGAAAAGTTTCAATGAAGTTTCTATCGTTTAAAAAGTCAAAATTTACAGTCTTTTTTTGATTATCATTTATATCTGTACGAATACAAACATCTTTAATGTTATTTTGTTGAGCATAATCAAGACCGTCTTCAAGATAATCAAATAAAATTGTTATCCCTTTAAAGATAGATGTTTCGGTAAGATTTACTTTGTATTTTTCCATAATTATATTAAATCAATGACAACTTGTTTGCGCTCTTGATTTTACGTCAGTTTCATAATCAGCTCGTAATTTATCTGCTAACTCTGTTGTTTTTCTTGTAAGTGTGAATTTGTATACCAAGTTGATTTACTAAGCATATAATTGTTTAATTCTCTTTAGGAATATTATGTTTATTTCCCTGTACATATTTATCTACTTGATTAGTTTTGATAGAAATGGAACACTTATTCACCCTGCTTAATCCTTTCCTGTGTATTTGTACCCACTTACGAACAAAAATAAATAAGCTCCTTTAATCCCAACGGTTTAACCCAAACATGACTGTCATGCAAATACACATAAAAATTCGGGTTATTTCCTTGCAGACCGATGGGGTCTTTGCTGATGTATTGCCCTGTTTCAGAATTATAATATAGGAAACGATTGTAATAAAGCCCGTCTAGTTCCTTATCCTCATACTGCCCCAGTTGTCTGAACGGAATAAACGGCTGATTGTTAAAGGTATCTTCCCGTATTCTGCCATAGATGTCAATCTCCACCTGCCAAACCAATTCACCTTTATCATCATAGGCCTGAGCGGGTCTGCCCAAATAATCCGATACAATTGAGTAGGACTTGTCCTCGCATAGCTTAGCTGTGGGTACTAAACTTCCTTCCTCATAAACCCAAGTGGTCAGGGTTTCGACCGGTTCGGGTTGTTCCCACATAAGCATTCCCAGCTCATCAGAAACAACCTTTGGACGACGTTCATTCTCATAAAACCACTCATGAAGTAATGCATTATTATCCCAAAGATAACGATAAATCTTTGTATTTACAATTTTAGCTGTTCTTCTAGTTAAAGCGTCGTATTTAAAACGGATCCATTTCCCCTGAGGATTGCGTACCGCTTGTAACATTCCGTTTCCCTGACATTGGTATTCCCAGTAACCTTGCCGCCATTGTGGAGGGGCAGAATTTTCAAGCGTTCTTTTTTTCTTATTTTATCGTATTGTTTGAGTTCGGATTTTGAATATCGCCGTATTTCGGCCTTACGGTCAAATTCATTTTCTTCAATCCCAAAATTGTTCTTAGAATTTATATTTTCACTTAAGAAAGATGAATTTTTTGGTAGGTTATTGGCAGAATTTTTAACATTTCTCGGAGTTTTTAAAATAAGATTTCCCTGTTTATCATAAATATAATTCCAATTTTTATCCTTTAGAATCTTACCCGATGCACCATATATTTGATCGGATTTTTGTGGATCGGAATAGAAATTTTAAAAAAAATCTTAATCACTTTACCCTATCTTAAATTCATCCCTGATGATAAGAATTTAGGTTTTATGCTTAACTCTATTTGTAATATTGAGCAAACGGCTTTACTGGCAAAAATTTCGTTTCCGAATTATACGGAACATAATAAATGGGATATCTACAACATCCTGCAACTGATTCGCTCCCTTATCCCCGAGGAAGAAATGGAACTACTGGACAAGCTGAACCGTTGAAACACAAAAACAGAAAAGCCAACCCTAAAGGTTGGCTTTTTGTTATGTTTTTTTATAATATTCATACCATATATTAACATAGTAATCTATTAAATCAGTTTTCGGATAATCTAAAATGAATCTTGGATAGGCTGGATCATATTGTTTTTTATCCAAAATTAAACTCATTTCTTTTAATTCATTTTTTATATTGATTAAAGCACCTCGTGATAATTCCTGATAAAACTCACCTTCTTTAAGATGGCTTAAAATTTCATTTGCTTTTACAATACCTTCCTCACAAAGTTTCTTTACATAAGCTTTTTTTTCAGGACTAGCCTTTTTCATAAATTTTATATTAAAATTAATTAGAATAAACTTCCATATTTCCAAGGTTCCCAAACGAACATATGCTCTACACTTCCAACCCCTCCGCTTTCTTATCCTTAAGGAAGAATTAGAGTTGTTAGATAAACTAAACTCTTAAAAGAAAAAATTCAACTTTAGAGTTGGATTGGTTTCTAATATTGTTGAATGAGTTAACTATACAAAACTTATCTAATCTAATACTTTACTCATAATTACTGATATCTTCTTCTTTAATCGATATATTTTTAAATTTCAGAATTATTTTAGATCTATCAGTAAAGATAAATTCATATTTATAACTATTATCTTTATTGATCGAAAACTGATGAATCAATAAATAAGAGCTTTTTAAGTAATCTAAATCACAGTTTAATTTTATTTCTATTACATTTTGAAACTCAAAACAATATTTTTTTGTATTAAAAGCATTGGTAAAAATTATACTTAATAAATCTTTTTTCTTTCCTATACCAATACTATACTTTAAACTTTTAAAATAAGAATCATATAATGTTTTTTCTCCTCTAATAAGATATCTTTCATGATCCAGTATAAAATATTTAGTATTTTCTGGTATTTGTTTTTCGTTTTTATTTAAATAATCAAAATAATCATCAAAATACCAAATATTATTTTTTTTTATTATTCTTGACATACCTAATCTTTCTATTTTGTTAAGTTATTGGCAGAATTATTAAAATTTCTCGGAGTTTTTATAATAAGATTTCCCTGTTTATCATAAATATAATTCCAATTTTTATCCTTTAGAATCTTACCCGATGCACCATATATTTGATCGGATTTTTGTGGTTCGGAATACAAATTAAAAAAACAATCGTTCTAAAAACGAAATAATCCTTAAGAATTTTAACTACTTTATAATATCTTTAATCTACTACTAAATAATAAGAATTTAGGCTTTACCGCAAAATGACAAAAACAATCTAACTTTTGGATTGGCTTGTTGTTATTATTAATTATAAGCTTCTTCCTCTGTTTTCATGCCGTTAATAAACTCTTCAAGAGAATTTGCAACAAATTCCATTCTTTTATCAGACTCTTCTGTTTCTAAATTTGCAAAATATATACTTCCATATTGTAGATTATAGCAAAAAGGAAATCCCCCCCAATCCATTGAAAAAATTAAATAATTATTAGAAACTAATTTTTTATTAATAAAGTATATCGTATTCTCTTCTAATAATTGATCTTCAGTAAAACGTTTATATTTTATTGGCATAAATGTTTTTATACTGTATTCAGTACCGGAATTACTTATATATACGTTTTTATCTCCTTCAATTTCGCCACCATTAAAAGTTAAATACAATTCTTGTAAGTCTTTTGGAAATTTTATATTTAATAACTTTTCTATTTCTGTAATATTATATTCATATATTGCTTGGGAGCTGTTTATTAATTTATATTTTATCATGATATTTAATTTATTTACACTTAACCCTACCCTTATCCTTGGCTTTATTAATAGCTTCAGGAGTTCCATATTTTACTCCAAATTCAGCTTCAAACTGATAAACAGAACCTTTATGAGGTATTGTAGCTTTATGGGTGTCTGTTTTTATTAATTGCATTGTAGTTTCTCCTGTTGTTGAATTAAAATCATATAAATGATGCCAGGTATAGCCATCTGCTAATTTTCTATCAATGCCAGATTTTTTAAACGCTTCTGTAAAATCTCTTCCACGGGAACCTTGCATTTTTATTTTAACAATTGCTCCTTCAGAAGGGAATAAATCAGGATGTCCCGTAAAATCTATATTAGTAGGAAAATTAGCCATCAACCCAAACGGGTCAACTTCCGAATTAGAATCGAAGGTATAGGCATAAAGATTGGGTTTGTTTCCTGCGAGGCCAATAGGGTCTTTAGAGATGTAGGTGCCAGTTTGAGGGTTATAGTACCGGAAACGATTATAATAAAGCCCCGTTTCAACATCCTCATACTGCCCCAGTTGCCTGAACGGAATAAACGACTTATTGTTAAATAAATTTTCCCGTATTCTTCCATAGATGTCAAGTTCTACCTGCCAAACCAATTCACCTTTATCATCATAGACCTGAGCCGGTCTGCCCAAATAATCCGATACAATCGAGTAGGACTTGCCCTCGCATAGCTTTGCAGTAGAAAGATAGCTTTACACATCCTAATTATTAAAATTGCGAATTAAAAACAGCTCGAAAGATTCTGAAAAAACAAAAAAACGCTAAACCGCCCAAATACAAATTGATAGTGTGTAAAAAGCTCGTACCCAAGAACAGTAATGAGGTTTAGTATAATTGTGAATAACTTTTTATTTTGGGCTGTTTCGACAGCCAAAAACGGACAAGAAACCAAATTTTGCTGAGCAATTTTTATAAATGCGTGGCTTTGCCACACCTTTTTTTGCCCCCTTTTTTATTCCGCATTCTGAAAGAAATAAAAAATTGGTTGGTGCAATACCAACCAATTAATAATAAATTTCAATATTAACTAATCCAATGCCAATATTCGAGAGAAAGCTCGTTATCAATATTTTCTCCAACTAATTGTGTTTTATCACTACTGTTTTGAATAGATAAGTCAAAAGCATAATCGCTTACGCCACTTTCAATAGTGCTTATCAATTTAAAAAGAGAAAGCTCTATACAATACTTTACCCCTTTTTGTAATTGATCAAACTGCTCGGCATCTAATGTTTTTATTAATTCCATTAATGCTTTTTGTTCTTCATCTGGACTTTTAGGAATTTCAATGTTGTTTTTGTAATTCGATACTATATCTAAACCACTATCTCTACTTGTTTTTACTATTTTTCCAAATACTTCAATTAGATTGTTTTCCATTATTAATACTCTCTTTAATGACAAGTTATTCCATATTTCTGTTTATTCATATCTTTTAGCTTTTCAATAGAGGTTTCAGGTGCGTTTGTATGTGTACGTAACATATCAATATCGTCCTGTAACAACTGTGTTGCTGTCATTTGAGAACGTGCTACTTTATTTTGAGATTGTAGTTTTGTTATTGTGGCGTGTTCAGCATCAGGCAATCTAACTGCAGGAGCATCTCCTGCTAATGCTGTTTGAGGATAGCGTACAACTTGCGTTTTTGCCAATGCTTTTTGAGGTACGTGATGAATACCTAATTTATCTCCTACAACATCTTTTGCTTTTAAATTATCATAAGTATCTACTTCGTATGCAGATGATAATCCAAAAAAATCTACCCAAGCATTACTATCATGCACATAAGCATAAAAATTCGGGTTATTATCTATTTTGGCTAATACATAAGCCAGTTTCAGGATTATAGTAACGGAAACGGTTATAATAAAGCCCCGTTTTAAAATTTTCTGAATTTGAAGACAGAATCAACCATTACCTTTAGTGGATAAATACACAAAATTTAGGATAGTAATTTTGAATTAGTTATTTAATAATTCTTATATCCACTTTATTTTTTAAGCTATCTAATAAAGTGTAATCAGAAATTTTTTTACACTTTTCAATCAGTAAATCGTTCAATTTTTTGAGTTCTTTTATGGCTTCTATATTTTCTAAAGCGTTGTTCCGAACCAAAGATAAGTTATTCAAAGGAAGTTTTTCTATTCCTGCTAACGTTTCTATTTTTGAGCTATAGATATGAAGTTTTTGTAACTTTTTTAATTCTGATAGTTCATTAAGATTTACATTGGGAAAGTTTAAAAGTAACAAACCTTGCAGAGAATGTGCTTTATTTATATTTATTAAGCCTTTCCAATATTCACTACCTAGATATTCAATTTTTGGGAACTTTGAAATATCTATTTTAAATTTTTGCTTTTGTTGAAAATAAAGTTTTTCAATCCTCTGTAATGAATAAATTGAATCTAAATTTTTAATATGATCTACTACGCTTACAAAGGATATTATTTTTAAAAAATCACCAACCTTTTCAAACTCTTTAAAATCTACTTCTTTTTTAGATACCCAAATTATTTGAACATGGTTAATTTTTAATTTAGAAGCATATTCTATTCCTTCTTTGAAAGAATCGCTATATATTGTTAGATACTTTCCATCTAAATTTTCTCGTATTTTTTTATCAAATGACATTTGATTCCTTTTACTTTTTAATTATTAAATTTAGCTTGTTTAATATAAAATTTCCTTTTTTATCAAACACATAATACTAATTTATTTCCTTTGAAATCTTACCCGATGCACCATATATTTGATCTGCTTTTTGTTGATCGTAATACAAATTTAATAAAAAAAACAATCATTCTAAAAACGGAAAAGAATCCTTTATTCTCAAGAATTTTTAATTACTTTACTATATCTAAAATTGATTACTGATGATAAGAATTTAGTTTTTTCGCTTAACTCTATTTGTAATATTGGGCAAACAGTCCTTTTAGCGGAAACGCAGTGCAAAGGGCTTAGGCTCTGTCATTCTCCCCTAGACTTTTATAACCTTTTTTCGCTTGTTAAATCTTTACTCCCTAATTCGGAATGGGAATTGTTAGACCAGTGGAATAAATATTTTTAATTTAAAAAGCCAATTTTAAAGTTGGCTTGTTCTTTTCAATTTAATTCAAAATACCATTCTAAAAATTCATTAAAATTATTCCACTGTGGTTGCAAATTACTTAATTCTTCTCCTAATTTAAAGCTTATTATTTCTCCTGTTTTTATATTATAAAAAAAACCTTCTTCACCTTCAAAGCTGTCAAGCGGTATATACTGCTTAGGCATTTTAAGTATCTCATGAGTTCGTTTGATATCTAAATCATAGTGAGAATTTATAGAAAACCAACAAATTTGATATAATTCATATCCTCTAGAATAAAAAGTTGGACCATCTTCTGCATGTAAATAAAATTGACTAAAATCTGTTTCTAATGAAATGTTTAAATCTAATAAAACATTTGAATATTCTTCTGATACATCATTGAACCACCAACCATTATTTTTACAAAAGTTTATAACTTTATTTGATAACATATAAAATAAATTTTAATGACATTTTACTTTTAATTTTCGAGCATTAACTTCTGCTTCTGCCCTTTGCTTCCAATAAGCTTCTCTATCAATATTGAATAAATCTCTATTTACTGGATTATCAGGGTGTGCATTTGGTAAATGAGGATGGAGCGCATCACTTCCATAATATTTTTGATGTGTTGATGCTGATAGTTCAAATAATGAACCTTTAGCATTTTGCTTGGAATGATGCAAATTAATTTGACTATATTTCCCATCTTTCACTATAAAAGGGGCTTTACCCTCCAATGCTAAATCTAAATTAGTTTTTACACCATTTCTTGTATTTACAGGTAAATCCCAATCAATACTATCAAAAATATCCAACCCCAGCGGGTCGACCATCGTATTGGAGTCGTGAGTATAAGCGTATAAATTCGGGTTATTTCCAGCGAGTCCAATAGGGTCTTTGCTAATATAGGAACCTGTTTCAGGGTTATAGTACCGGAAACGGTTATAATAAAGCCCCGTTTCTACATCCTCATACTGCCCCAGTTGCCTGAACGGAATAAACGACTTATTGTTAAATAAATTTTCCCGTATTCTTCCATAGATGTCAAATTCCACCTGCCAAACCAGCTCACCTTTATCATCATAGGCCTGAGCGGGTCTGCCCAAATAATCCGATATAATTGAGTAGGACTTGTCCCCTAGCATAGCTGACAGACACCTATAAAAAACGGGTAACTGTCAGATCAGGTTTGAGTTACTACATCTAAGATTTTACCTGCATAAAATAAAATTGAACTTCATAAAATTTATATTAAATTTAATGTTTATAACCAATCCCATGAACAGTTTTAATTAAAGTTGGTGTGGATGGATTAATTTCTATTTGTTTTCTCAATTTTGAAATATGTTGATCGAGCGTTCTGCTATTAGGTAAAAAATCATATCCCCAAACATAATCAAAAAGCATATCTCGAGTAACAACCTGATTTTTAAACTGATATAAACACTCTAAAATCTTAATTTCTCTTAAGGTTAATTCGATAACCTGATCGTTTCTTTTTGCATACAATTCGGAAGAATAGACATTCAAATCACCAAATTGAAAATAGTCTTCTTTAGAGCAATTTGAGTATTTTGATTTTAAGTAACGTTTGGCTATTGCCTTGATTCTTGCCCTAAGTTCATGAATACCAAAAGGCTTATTCATATAATCATCAGCACCGAGCTCTAATCCAATTACTCGGTCGATCTCTTCATCTTTAGCAGATAAAAATAGAATTGGCACATCTTCATTTAATTTACGGATTTCACGACAAACAGAATAACCATCAAGTTCAGGCATCATAATATCTAAAATAATAAAATCGGGTTGATGTTGATTAAACATTTCAAGTGCAACTTTACCATCATTTGCTTTGATAATCGTATAACCTTCTTTTTCTAGAAGATCTGACATACCATTAAGAATATGCTTATCGTCTTCAGCAATTAAAATCTTCATTTTCTAACTCCATTAAAATAAGTGAAAACGCAATTCCTGGATTCTGATTCATAACTTTAATTTCACCATTGATCTGATTAGCTAACTGATTGGCAATCGTCAACCCTATTCCAGTACCTGAAACCCCTTCGGTTATGGATGAGCTAACCCGATAAAAAGGATCAAAAATCTGTTTTAATAAATGATTAGCAATGCCCTCACCATAATCTCGAACCGTAATTATCACCTGTTTTCCCGATTTAGTTAAAGATAAATCAACTTGCTTGCCCTTAGAAGCATATTTTTCAGCATTACTCAGAAAATTATTGAGAATTTGCATTACACTGTCTTCATCCGTATTAACAATACAATCACTTGCAATATTAGTGATATTAAGATGTAACGATTTTGCATCTAAAATAGGACTAAAGGTATTATATATCTGGTTGATTAGCTCGGTTAAATTAACTGGTTTTATATTGACACTAAGTGGTTTATTAAAACTTAAAACATTTTGAACTAGCCTAGTTAATCGCTTACTTTCAGCACTGATTACATGCAAATAATCAGGAATGGGTGCAGGCTCATCTTCTAGATACTCTGACAACATTTCAGAATATAGTGTGATATTGGTTAGGGGGGTTTTAAATTCATGGGAAACTTGCCCGACAAAACTAACCTGCTGTTTTGCTAAGCGCAATGTTCGAGTATATTCTCGATAGCTATAGAAAATCAATCCAAGTATTACGGTAATGAAAAGACCAATAACAACAGAACCTAAGAAATACAAATTAACAACATTTGGGGAGGAATAATAATAGGTCAAATGCCAATTTTGTAAAGGATAGTCTAGTGATATCAACATTTCATTATCAGACTTTTCACCATTGGTATAAATCTGCTTATCGCCATCGGATAATTTGAAATTATCATCAAAAGCTTGCTTATCTAATAAATTGATCATATCAAAAGAGAGCTTGATGTTAGAAAGCTCAAAACCAATAATATTATCCGATTGAATTGACCAGTAAATTAAGTGGTTATACATTTGATACCAACCAGAACTTGGTTGAAACTGTTCAGTATGATCTTGTTGATTGAATAAAACAGAATTATCTAAAGCGATGGATTCTACTATCTTATGCCATTGCGAATCATACACATCACTTACAAATAAAATTTTATTTTTATTGATGATAAAAATATTTTTAATATCAGTTTCTGAGCCTAATAAATCTTCCGCTTTATCGTTGTCGTCACTAATTTGAAGTGACAATCTACTCAGATAAGATAGACGCTGATTTAGCAACGATTCAATCGATAACTTGATATTATTTATACGGCTTTTGGCGAGTAAGATTTGGTTGCTTTCTCGTAATAACACTTCGTGTTCTACACTTCGCCAACCTAAATAGCTTATAAACGCTATTAACATCATTAAAGATAAAATCGTTGCTAATCTTTTCATAATTATTTCTTAATTACATTGCTTTTTGACTCAAACTGCTTTTCAGCTGAAATTTTGTTGAAAACGTCTTTATCAGCTTTAGCAGCATCAGCCATAATATTATTTTTTTCAATTTGGCCTTTTAATCTTTCTTTTGCCTCTTCTGAGGATACTGAATTTGAAATTGAGCTAAGTTTTTTACTATTTTCCATAAGAATATCTTCTGCTTCTTTATACCTACCTAGATTGTAATACTCTAAAGCTTTTTCATTCTCAATGGTTACCTTCTGGATCTCTGATTCAGCTAAAACTTCTTGAATCATTGAATCCTTGACCAACTTTTTATCATCGGTATACGCTACGCTTACAAATTGAGTTTCGTGTTCAGCTTTATTTCTCAATAAATTGTCATATGATAAATCAATTTGAGCTAACGTTTTACTTTGGCCAACTTTTCCTTCCTCAGGGATGACTTCTAACAGTACATATTTTTCTTGATTTGAAAACAATTGATTCATTTTAATCGTAACTTGATTACCTTTGATTACACCATCTCGACCAAGTAAACGCACTGGTTTAACGCCATCTTTCAATTGGATAGTAATCACAACATTTTGAGCAACTGTGGACATCACGTCAGTAAACTCGTGAACAAACATTTTTTCAAGATCAAAAGTATTATTAACAAATACATGATTACCATCACTATAACTTGCGATAGATGACATTAATATTTCATTATAATCTGAACCGATCCCCATTGTGGTAATAGCAATATTCTTTTTAGCCGCAATAATAGCTAATTGAGAAAGTTCAGCTACTGAACTAGGACCTATATTGGCTTGACCATCAGATAACAAAATAATACGATTAACTTTATCTTTCGTAAGTTGGCTTTCAACTTGTTTTATTCCCTTACTCAATCCTGCAAATAAGGCTGTTCCTCCACCTGCAACTAAATTTTTATTGATTAGTTTAATAATTTGTTCTTTATTCTTTACTTTAGTTGCTGGAACAATAACTTTCGCATCATAATCATAAGTAACAATAGATAAGGTATCTTCTTCATTTAGCATATTAACCGCAAAAATAGCAGCTTCTCTCGCTTTTACTATGCGATCGCCTTGCATTGAACCTGATTTATCAATAACAAGCGCTAAATTGATCGGCACATGTTTATTAGAGTTCGCTTTTTCACCAGTTAATGAAACTTTTAAATAATTGGTTTCTTCACTTCCTGCCATAATAATAGGTGAAGACAATTCTGAACGGACGTTAATTTGTGAAACTTGTGAACTTGGTAGAATTGTCGTGGCATAGCTAAATAAACTAGACAAGACAAAACCTAACATGACAAATAGTTTAATAAATTTCATAGTATTTTCCTTCCTATATAAAGTTTATTCAATTATTCATCAATCGCCAAATAAATTGTCTAAATAATGTATTTAATTGTAAAAAGTTGTAAAAAGTAAAACCGTGATAAAAAACACCTATTAGTACTTAAACTAACCAATCTCTCTATTTTACGGTGCGTTAACTGTTTGTTTATTGCCAGTCTAAAGTGCAAAGGTATATAATAAAAAATTAGTCGCTCTTGAAGAGAATAGTTAGAGAACATTTAAAATGACTCAATCAAAACTTGAACTTATTAAAAATAGCATTATCACAATACCAAATTATCCTAAACAAGGTATCTTATTTCGTGATATCACCAGTCTACTTGAAAACCCTATTGCATTTAAAACATCTGTCGATCTTTTAATTGAGCATTATAAAGATAAAAAAATCGATAAAGTGGTTGGCACCGAAGCTAGAGGTTTTATCTTTGCAGCGCCACTCGCGTTAGCATTAGGCGTTGGTTTTGTACCGGTAAGAAAACCAAATAAACTACCGCGTAAGGTATTTAAAGAAGAGTATCAACTTGAATACGGTACAGATACCTTAGAAATGCATTGCGATGCGATCAAACCTAATGAACGAGTGTTAATTATTGACGATTTACTCGCAACTGGAGGCACCGTTGCAGCTACCGCAAAATTAATCCAAAAAGCAGGTGGTATTGCTCAAGATGCAGCATTTGTAATTAATTTACCTGATTTACACGGGAAAACAAAATTAACTGATATGGGAATTAACTGTTACACATTAGTCGATTTTGCCGGTGAATAACGCATATTTTTAGGGCGAAATGTCGCCCTATTCGTCTGCAACATCCTCATTTATTAATATCCTTATTTTTGCCATCAAATTCAGGCTTATCTTAACCGCTACTCTAATTTCATTTTAACTAACCCAAACCACAACAAATATCGCCATACTCAATTTGCATAAAATATCAACTTAATGCTTGAAATAGTTATTATTATGAATTATTATTCAAAAATAATGAATATTTATAACAGGAATTAAACAGTGAAAAAATTTAATCATATTATTGCCAGAACCCCAGCTAAGTCACTTATCAACGGATTAACCTCTGCCAATTTAGGAAAACCAGACTATCAAAAAGCGCTTGATCAACATAACAACTACATTCGAGCATTACAGCAATGCGATGTCGATATCACAATATTACCTGCCGATGAACGATTTCCAGATTCTGTTTTTGTTGAAGATGCCGTGTTATGTACGCCCTGTTGCGCCATTATCACTCGCCCTGGCGCGGTAAGCCGTCGTGCAGAAACAGAAATCATCGTTGATACTATTGAACGATTTTATCCTAATAATGTTGAACACATTACCGCCCCTGGCACTGTTGAAGCGGGCGATATTATGATGGTTGAGAATCACTATTACATTGGTTTATCGGCTCGTACCAATCAAGAAGGTGCCAACCAAATGATTGCTATCTTAGAAAAATACGGACTATCAGGTTCAGTGGTGACTTTAGAGAAAGTATTACATCTAAAAACCGGACTTGCTTATTTGGAACACAATAATTTATTAGCTGCGGGTGAATTTATCACTAAACCAGAATTTCAACATCTCAATATTATTGAAATACCAGAAGAAGAAAGTTATGCCGCTAACTGTATCTGGGTTAATGAGCGAGTCATCATGCCGGCTGGTTATCCAATTACTAAAGCTAAAATTGAAGCACTTGGCTATCAAGTCATCGAAGTTGATACCTCAGAATATCGCAAAATTGATGGCGGAGTTAGTTGTATGTCATTGCGATTTTAATTAAAACTTAACTGAACAATTAAAATAAGAAAACGATATGAATATGCCAGTAAGAAAAAAGCTTGGCATACTCCCACTTACATTAATGGTAGTGGGCAGTATTGTCGGTAGTGGTATTTTTAGCCTTCCTCAAAACATGGCCGAAGGGGCTGGAGCAGGTGCAATTTTAATTGCATGGGTAATAACCTTATTTGGCATGTTTATGCTTACGCGAATTTTTCAGTATCTTTCAATTCGTTTTTACAAAATCAATGAAGGATTATATGGCTATGTTCGTGAAGGATTTGGTGATTATATTGGTTTTAATGCCGCTTGGGGCTATTGGATATCGGCATGGATGTCATGTGGCAGCTATTTAGTTATCCTATTTAGCGCATTAGGTTCATTTGAGTGCTTCAATTATTTTGGTAATGGCACAACTATTCCCGCTGTGATTGCTGGACTTATATTCTTATGGATTATCCATTTTTTTGTCATAAAAGGCATCTATCAAGCATTCTTACTTAATTGTTTAGTCACATTAGCTAAAATTGTGCCTATTTGTTTATTTATTGTTTGTGTCGTTTTGGCGTTTAAAGTTGATACTTTCAATATGGACTTTTGGGGGACACCTCAATTAGGAACCATCCTCAGTCAAGTAAAACATACCATGCTTTATACCGTATGGGTTTATTTAGGGATTGAAAGTGCAACAGTTTATGCCGCTCGAGCTAAAAATATAATTAGTATAAGTCGAGCCACCTTTTTTGGTTTTGCTATTACCAGTCTATTATTAGTCTGTGTTTCGGTACTATCTTTAGGGATCGTCCCACAACACGAACTAGCACAAATGAAAAATCCATCCATGGCCTTAGTGATTGAACATGTTGTAGGTAGTTGGGGAGCTAAATGTATCAACATTGGTTTGATTGTGTCGGTCAGTGGTGGACTATTGTCTTGGTTAATGTTAGCGGCTGAAATGCTGTTCCTTTCTGGCCAAGGAAATCAACATACCGTACCTAGTTGTTTCGGTAAACTCAATAAAAACAGCACACCCGCTAATGCATTGTGGTTAACAACGAGTTTAATTAGTGTACTTATGATTTTGGCACATTTTTATCAATCGGGTTACAACACCTTAATTCAGCTATCAACTTCAATGGTACTCATCCCCTATCTACTATCAGCACTATTCGTGTTTAAACTATCTATAAGGCAACGAAAAAAACATCTATTATTCATCGGTACACTGGGTTCAATTTATGGATTCTGGTTAATCTATGCTGGTGGAGTGTCTTATTTATTACTATCCATGATCTTATATAGTGTTGGATTATTGTTCTACCTTTATGCAAGAAAACAAAGGCATCTATCATCTTTCAGTTATTTGCATGACAAAATTTATGCCATAACCATAGTTATACTAGCTGTTATAGCGATAATATACTTCTACATTATTCCGCAATAACCAAAAAGGCATTATTTACGAAACAGATAAAAATCAGCCAATAATTCTCTAAATGGTTGAGAATACCTCCCATGGTCATCACGCATACACAATGATTGACTAAGGAAATTATCATTTTGATGAAATGAAAAGGCCATCAGTGCCAACGAAAAATCCTTATCAGCTGAATATTTTACTTGCATTTCACTGCATAAAAATAACCTATTTAACTCGCATAACTGTTTAAATTTATCTGCAACATGATAAGGTAAGACTAAACAAAATAATCCATTTGGTTTTAATAAACGAATTACCGCATCAATAAGTTGCTGATAGTTTAAACTCTCGGTATAACGAGCCAACTGACGTTCTGTATTTCGACATTCGACTGCTGATTGGAAATAAGGTGGATTAGTTATAATCAAATCATAACAAGCATTATCATCTATTCTAAATTGATTAACATTGATATTTAATGCTTGGATCGTTTGAAAATTAGCATTTAAGCTATTTTGCTGACATTGCATAATCGCTTGCGGATCAATGTCGATCGCATCAATTTGACATGAATGGTTTTCTAAACGCTGGGCAAGCATCAATGCAATAACGCCACACCCAGTACCAATATCTAAAACATTTTTTACATCAGGTTTAATTGGTGCCCATGCACCTAACAAGCAACTATCCGTTGTCACTTTCATGGGACTTTTATCATGAGCAACAAAAAAACGCTTAAAGGTAAATCCACCTTTTTTTAATGGTAGCTGATTATTTGGCATGACTAAACTTTCTAAATAATGGCTTATTGGACGCAATTGCATCAGCCCAACGAGTTGGCTCCGGCAAACGGTAACCGCGTAAACATTGTTTGACCCAATGTAATGCACTGTCCTGACTGATTCTATGCCCTGCGGAAACAAATAACGGATTACAATTATCTTTACTTTGTAAAACCCAGCCTATCTGTTCTTGCTTATCAAACAGAGGCGTTACATTTCCCGCTTTTTTCGATTGAGGCTCGAATTGTCCACATAATTTTCTTTTTGCTACACCAATCGTAGGTATATCGAGCAATAAACCTAAATGACTTGCAATTCCTAATCGTCTGGGATGAGCAACACCCTGCCCATCAACCAACAACAAATCAGGTTTGTGCTTAAGCTGTTGCCATGCTTTAAGCAATGCTGGATACTCTCGAAAAGACAAATATCCTGGAATATAAGGAAAATTTGTTTCCAATCGAGCAATATTATATTCAACCACTTCAAAATCAGGAAATGTCAATATCACAATCGCAGCACGAGTTATCATGCCACCTTGTTCAAAACCGACATCCGTCCCACCAATCAATTTTATTGCTGGGTTAAAATCATCCACCAAGCTAACCTGATTGGCTAATTGCTGTTGTGAAAGTTTTAATTGTGCTAAATTAATAGACATTTCAACTCTGCTGAGTATTATTAGTTACAATAAAATGATTTTACCAGAATAAGTATGCCTTATACATTAGCAAATCCAACCGAATTAACCGAAGAAATTAAAAAAAGTCGCTTTATTGTTAATGCGGCACCCATTATAAATGCGGAGCAGGCTGCACAATTTATTGATAGCATTAGTGATCCAAATGCAACTCACAACTGTTGGGCATGGAAAATAGGACAACAATATCGTTTCAATGATGATGGAGAACCTACCAGTACTGCTGGGCGCCCTATTCTATCGGCTATTGAAGGACAAGATTGCGATCAGGTCGTCGTTGTTGTGACTCGCTACTTTGGCGGAATTAAATTAGGCACAGGTGGATTAATTCGTGCTTATGGTGGTTCAGCAAGCCATTGCTTACAACAAGCTGAATTAATAGAACTTATTGCCAGAACAACCTTAGAATTTCACTGTTACTATAACGAGTGGCCTATTATAGAAAACCGACTGAAGGAACTCGATGCAATTATTGAACAACAAAATTTTGATGCAGAAGGTGTCACAGTCGGCATCGCTATCACGCAAGACAATTTACTCACACTTAAAAAGAATATTAGTGATATTACTCGCGGAAGAGTGATTATTGAAGTATAAGAAATCTTTTGAGTATCTTCAATATCGATAAATTTTATCAATAAGCTTAATTAAACTGATGATGAAATAGATAAATGAATAATTCATAAAAGTATAAAGTAAAATACAGCTTCAATCAGAATAGAAAGTTTATTTAACATATTTAGTCGAGGCGGCGTAATAATATAAAGAATTAATGTAAATGATTTTAATCATTTAAATAAAACCTCAAAAACCCCGCTCCTCAACTTTTTTTCTTTCCCCTCAAGGATAAATAATTGCTAGTGATAAATAGTTAATTATTAAACTCATATACACTACCGTCACCCCATGTGCCAATGTAATAACTGCTATTATGATAAGCTAATGCAACAGCTTGAGATAAGTTCGAAACTAATGTCGTCACTTTTTTGCTTTGTACATCAATTTTTCGCACCATACCGGCACCATTATCAACCACTGCTACTACATTTGGGGCAATTCGTACAATACCTACACCTGGGCGACTAAATTCGGCGCCGAGTTCCGTTTGAATACCATTTGGACTGATCATAGTTAGACGTCCACTGTATTGAGAAACAACTAAACTATTATCCGCTAATTGTGTCACGCCAACTGGTGTAGTTAATCCACGAGCAACAATATTTTTTTGTTTTGTTTGAAGATCAAGCGAAACAATTTCACCTGTTGAACGATTAGTGATGAGTAATTGCCCCTGATTAGAAAAAGCGATTCCGGTAGGCGTATGATAACCATCAGAAATTTTTTCTGATTTACCATCACGATTAATTTTTAAAATATAATCATCGCCATAAGATGAAACATACATATTATCTTTTGCATCAAAAACTATTCCAGCTGGTGAAGATATACCTGAATAAAAAGTCTCTTTTTTACCATTAGCATTTATTTTCAAAATTGAATTATTTGACCAATCTGTCACATACATCTCCCCTTTACTATCAAATGCGATTCCTGTTGGAGCATTGAAGTCTGAGGAAATCTTTGTTAAACCTGCCATAGATGACCCTCCATAAAAACAGCAAAATATAAACATCGACATACGCAGTAAAAATTTTTTCATTATTAATTTCCTTATTTATAACACATTAATTTTTAATACTATTTTTAATTAATCGAATCGCAATTAACGCTAGGATTAAATTAACGATAGACAAAAAGACACAAAGTATTATGGCTCCATTCCAAGCTTTATTTTGATAAACAATACCGAGTAAATAAGTACCAATACTACCGCCAGCTAAACAAGCAAGAAGATATAAAGACGAAATAGCTCCTCTAGAACTAATTGGTACAATTTTATTTAGCATTGCAATCACTAATGGTTGAATACCAAATACGAATAGGAATAAACAAAAAATGCCTAATCCAATAACATATAATGATGAGCTAAATCCGATAGTGACAATCGACATACATACAGCTAACAGACAGATAATGAATAAGTATTTTTCATTGATGACTTGAGTTAACTTACCAGTGATCATGCTACCAACAACCGCACTTAGACCAGCAAAATTCAACCAACCTAAAACGGTTGAAGATAAGTAAAAAGGTGCGCCTTTCAAATAAAAAGTGAGTAAAGAAGATATTCCAAGATAAACAAAAAATAGTAAAAAACCGATTACTAAAAAAATAACGACAGTTTTATCTAGAAATAATTTAAGTGCAGAGAAATACATACCTATCAAACTGGTTGTTGGAGATTGATTTGTTGTTTGCTTTATACCAAAAGGAACAAAAAGACATACTACAATGATTAATCCCGCATAAATGATAAAAGCAATCTGCCAAGACCAAAAATCAGTTAACATCGCAATCACACTACGGCTAAAAATGATGCCAACAATGGAAGCTGAAATCATAATTCCCATTGCTTGTGGTAACTTATGATTTGGCGTGTTTTTAGCGGTATAAGCAAACAAAGCAGCAGGAACAGCAGCAGCAAAAAAGCCTACTAATGACATAACAACCAAATATAAATCAAAACAATCAACGATCACCGATAAAATAAGACAACAAATAGTACCAATACTGCCGATCAGAACTAATAACTTTGTTGAAACGTTATCCGAGAGTGGACCATAAATAAAAAAAGATATGGCATAAAAAAAACAAGATAAACTAAACACATTTCTCGCTTCTAAAATATCAATATGATAACTTTTTGATATTTCTTGAAAGATAAGTTGACTTATATAAACCGAGCCGACTAATAGCACAATTAAAATTGCTGATAAAATTAGACTGGATTTTTTCTGTATTGTTTCTTCTTTTAACATAGATTTCATAATAAAGATTGATTAGTTTTCAAGAAGACTATCTGACAAATAGTTAATTTAAAAATACATATTTTGTTATACGAAAATCGTATAGCCAAAAATGATGATTAGCAAAAGATGTAAAACTCATTCATAATAACTAAATGATTATCGTGCTAAAAAACTATACGACGATTTGGACACCAAACTAATTGATGTATTAAGAACTGTGTAATTATGGACATTTACAGCAAAAGATTACCGACTATTAAGCAATTACAATATTTCATTGCGGTCTGTGAAGAACTTAGCTTTACTGGCGCAGCCAAAAAACTTGGTATCAGCCAACCTCCTCTTTCAACTCAAATTAAAAATTTGGAAGAAACCCTACAAAGCACACTATTTTTAAGGAACTCTCACAATATTGTATTAACCAATGAAGGCGAAATACTAAAATCTAAAGTAACACAATTATTAAGTGATCTTTGTTCAATGGTTAAATCAACAAAGCATCTAGAAAAAGTTATTATAGGAACAACTAAAACCTTAAGTTTTGACTATATTCCTTATTTCAAATCGTTTTTATCTAAATTTAGTGATGAAACAGAAATATATAAACATAACTATACCTCTAAAGAGCTGCTACTTGAGTTACAAAAAGGCAATATTGATTTTGCCTTTGTTTCGGATTATTCAACTAGAGATTTTAATGAAAACTCAATACTAATCTATCAAGAACCCATGACCTTAGTATTGCCAGCTCATCACCCATGTAGTAAACAAGATAAAGTTAATCTTAATGATGTGATTGATTTACCCCTGTTTTGGTTTAAACAACATTTAAACCCATTTTTTTACGACCAGTGTGAAAAGGTTTTCAATAGCTTAAACCACCCACTACATCGTCGTGCCGAACTCGCTGATAATTTATCTATGCTACTGGAAGTTGCATTAGGTAAAGCAATAATGCTTTTACCACAATCGATGACACAAGTGAAAGTCGATGGTGTTATCTATAAAAAGTTGATCAACAGCCAAGATAAAAAATTAAAAATAAATATTTATCTGATATGGCGTAAAAACATTAAAACTTCAACAGTCAATCAAGCAATAATTGATTATTTTAATCAGCATAAAATCAGCTAAATTAAACCTCAAAAACCCCGCTCCTCAACTTTTTTTGCTAATTTATTTATTATTGAAATGGTGTCAAAAATGTTGAGGAAAGGGGTTTTTGGTAAATTCTTTTAAACTATTTTTCTTTTTTTAGTTATTAAATCGCCTTTGGTTGCTTGTACATAATAAAGCCATTACAATTATGCAAAACTAATCACTTTTCTTTTAAACTTATGATTACTTACACAGATGCAACTTTAGATGATTTGCCTTTTATCGTGGATGTATATAATTCAACAATTGCTAGTCGCCAAGTTACAGCTGATTTACAGCCGGTGTCTGTTGAAAGTCGTTTATCGTGGTTTGAGCAGCATAATCCACAAAAACGCCCACTTTGGTTAATCAAATATCAAAATCAACCTTGTGGTTGGGTGAGCTTATCATCATTTTATGGCCGTCCGGCTTACGATAAAACGGTTGAAATTAGTTTATACATTCATCAAGATTTTAGAGGGAAGAAAATCGGTCAAACCATAGTGACTGAAATTGAATTATTTGCTAAGCAAATTGGTATCGAAGCCATACTTAGCTATGTTTTTGGACACAATACGCCTAGCATAAAACTATTTGAAAAGCTTCATTATCAACATTGGGCACTACTCCCCAAAATTGCCGAACTTGATGGCGTCAAGCGTGATTTAGTTATTTTAGGTAAGCATCTGGATTAACACATCTATCTAACTTAGTTATGATTTATTTTTTTCAAAAGGGATACTCCACACATGGGCAATCTAAGAAATCTTCAATATTTATTTCAACAAGCAAAAATTACGAGTATTTTAGTTCTGCTTAATGTTGCATGGTTTGTTATTTCTCATCTACTTGATTCTCGTGGTTTTTCAACATATATGGAAAACGCCTTCTTGATTGACTGGGGTGCTGATGTTGCTCAGTTAACTTTTTCTGGTGAATATTGGCGTTTATTTACCAATATCTTTGTACATGCAGGATTAGCTCATCTTGCTATGAATATGTTAGCATTATGGAGTGTTGGGATTGTTTTAGAACGATTAATCCCACCATTTTCTTTTATTGGTATCTACTTATTGTCCGGCTTATTTGGTAGCTTAGCGAGTGACGTTTCAACCATTCGTCATAGTGTTATTAGTTGTGGTGCTTCGGGGGCTATCTTAGGTATTATCACTGCACTGCTTGCCTATTCACTCATCAATCGTACCGATCTGCAAGAGATGCCTATCAAGTCTATTGTAATCAGTTTATTTCTGACTCTGGGATTAGGTTTGTTACCTTCTATTGACAATATGGCGCACATTGGTGGTGCGATTACAGGGTTTATTCTAGGTGGGATAGTTACGGTCTGTTTGAAAAAATTTCGCTATCAAAGCAATATTTACACTCTATTAATCTTAATCCTCTTTGCGGCATCGTGTTTGCTGTTATATTCAATTTATCAATATTATAAAACAACATATGGTTTTAATTATTAAAAATAAAGGCGCAAATTGAACTTTGCGCCTTTATTATTTTATCTGATTTATTAATAACTACTTAGCACTCGAGCCGGATCAATTTTATACGCTCTTCGAGCTGGGTAATAGCTGGCAATCAAACTTAATAACATTGCTGTAATAAATACAATGACAACATCAAATAAATGAATTTCGGATGGTAAAAAATCAACAAAATAGATGTTGCTATTTAAGATTTTATGTCCCATCATCGACTCAAAAATACCCATTATGTTTGAAAGTTGCCATGAAACGATAACGCCAAGCACCACGCCAATCACACTACCAATCAAACCTGAAATTACACCATACCAAATAAAAATACGTTTTATAAGATTATTGGTTGCGCCAAGTGTTTTAAGAATAGCGATATCTCGTTGCTTATCTTTAACTGCAATAACTAGCGTCGATACTATATTAAAACAAGCAACGCCAATTACGACAATCATCGCTAAATACATAATTTGTCGAATCATTTGAATATCACGATACATAAATCCAAATGTACGTTCCCAACTATTAAAATCGAGATTCTCTTCAAGATTCAACGTTGCCTGGCCAATAATATCACTAGCTTGATAAACATTATCTACATTGATCATCAATCCTGTGACACTGTCACCAATATTGAGTAGCTTTTGTGAATCAGTTAAAGGTAATAAAGCTACATTGTTACTCAATGAACCACTAAGATCTAAAATACCATGTACTTGTAAACGAACTCGACGAGGTGGTTTAAGTTGTTCTGGATTGTTTGAAACCGGAATAAGCAAAGAAACCCACTGCCCTTCTTGAACTGCAAGTGATTTAGCTAAACCGGCACCTAAAATGATTTGTTGATTATCTGCTTTAAAATCTTGCCATTTATTATTAAGTACATAATTAGGTAATGCACTTATCTTCTTTTCTTGTTCTGGGTCAAGTCCTTGTACTTCAACCGCACCAAGCTTGCTACCATTTTCAATCAATCCCGTAAAACTAACAAACGGCATGGCAGATACAATACGTTTATTTTCTTGCAGTTCAGTTTGAATATGCTCCCAATTTTCCAAATTGCCCATATGAGAATAAACTTGTCCATGAGGCACGACCGATAAAACTCGATCATTTAATTCACGCTCAAAACCATTCATGGCACTTAAGCCAATGATCAGCGCAGCAATACCTATAGCGATGCTCAGAGTTGAAATAATTGATATCAACGAAACCATACCGCTTTTACGGCGTCCTTTACGGAATTTTATGGCTGTGATTAATGATAAATTCATAATCCATTTACCTTTATTTCACCGAATGAGACAACTGCCCATCACTCATAATCAATTGATGATCGAGTTGATTTGCTAAAGCGAGATCATGCGTCACCACTAAAAAAGCCGTACCATGTTCACGATTAAGTTTTATCAGTAACTCAAAAATTGAATCAGCTGTTGATTTATCTAAGTTACCCGTTGGTTCATCAGCCATTACTAGTGCCGGATTATTAATCAACGCTCGTCCTATCGCAACGCGTTGACGTTCACCACCTGATAGTTCAGATGGACGATGATTAGCACGTTTAACGAGATTTACCGACTCTAACATCGCCATAGCACGTTTTTTAGCTTCGCTAGGTGATGTGCCTCCAATCAACAAAGGCATTGCTACATTTTCAAGCGCAGTAAAGTCAGGCAATAGATGGTGGAACTGATATACAAATCCAATTTCTTGGTTACGCAAATGTGCTTTTTCTTGTTCTGATAAGCGATTCAGTTGTTGAGATTTAAATGTGATTTCACCTGAAGTTGGTTTGTCTAATCCACCAAGCAAATGCAACAAAGTACTTTTACCTGAGCCAGAGCTACCAATAATTGCCAGCAATGATTTAGGATAGATATCAAACGAGACATCTTTTAATACCTCGGTCACCATTTTGCCTTCTTTATAGGTTTTATAGAGATTTTTAGCTGAAAGAAGTGGCTGTGAATTATTCATAACGTAAAGCCTCGGCTGGTTGGATATTGGCTGCACGATATGCAGGATAAATAGTTGAAATTAGCGATAACATAAGTAATCCGAAAATAATAAATATAATTTGTGCAGGTTCAACTAGCGTTGGTAATTCAATACCAGCAAAGGATAAACCAAGCACCGACATCAACTCATTTAAATATGAGGCAAGTAACAAACCAATGGCGCTACCTAATAAAGTTCCAATGACACCTGAACTAGCACCTTGAATAATAAAAATCAGCATAATCTTAAAGCGTGATAAACCCTGCGTTTTTAATATGGCCACCTCGCCTTGTTTTTCCATAACTAACAAGCTAAGCGAAGTAATAATGTTGAATGCCGCGACAATTACAATTAAACTAATCAACAGCCCCATCACATTTTTTTCCATCTTAATAGCTTGGAACAGCTCACCTCGTTTTGCTCGCCAATCGGTAAACACCAAGTCTTCAGGTAATGGATTTTTTGTTACTGATGAAATTTCAAGTGGATGAGCTAAAAATAGACGCCAGCCACTAATATTATTAGCAGGATAACGTAATAAATTTCTAGCATCAGTTTGATTGATATAAATTAACGCTTGATTGATATCATGATTAACGGAAAACAACCCGCTCACGGTAAATAAACGTTGGGAAGGAATACGCCCTACTGGTGTAATCTGACTGGCATCGGTGACCATCAAGCGAATCTTATCACCAACTATCACACCTAACTGATCGGCTAACGTCTGCCCTAATATTACATTATAGCTACCCGCCTGTAAGGTATCGATTGAACCAGCATAAACATAATCTTCAATCGGATCGTGGTCGTCAGCAGTAATCCCCATTAAGGTGCTGACCGTGATACTTTGTTGACTTTGTAAAACCACATCACCGGTAATAATCGGCGTTATCCGCTCAACACCTTGGATATTTTCAAATTGCGATGAAGTGATAATACTAGAATCAATTTTACCTGTTTTAGAGGTAATTTGTGCTTGAGGAAAAAACTTTAAGATACTATTTTGCATCTGCTCTTCCAGCCCATTCATTACCGACAATACCACAATTAAACCGATAGAACCAAGCATGATTCCAATCATAGATAGCCAGGAAACAAATCGGCCAAAACCATCGTTTTTTTGCCCATATACATAGCGTAAACCAATATAAAATACTAATGGACGAAATATCTTTGACATAATAGTTATTAAATACCTGAAGTTTTCAATCAACTTTTTAAATTTTAGTTGCTTATCATACAGGATTAAACAGTTATAGAAAACAACCATATAATTACGTTATAATATCACGATAACTTTGTCGCAATTATCTATTATTCCAACATGCCTAATAATATTTCTAGCATCATTCCTAAAAAATCAGGTGAAGTTAAACAAGTTGGTCAACTTGTCGGTTCTTCATTATCTCAATTTTGTGCGCAAGTCATTGACGCACATGATGGTTTAGTGGTGATTGTTACAGATGATATGCAACAAACAACTCGTCTCCATGAAGAGCTAAAACAATTTTCACACTATCCGTCGATCTTCTTCCCCGATTGGGAAACGCTTCCTTATGATAGCTTCTCACCGCACCAAGATATCGTGTCAGAACGATTATCTTGCCTATATAATCTAGGGCATTTGACCAAAGGTGCATTAATCTTACCAATTAATACGCTTATGCAAAAAGTTTGCCCGCAGAACTATTTAGGTGGGCATGTCTTTATGATGAAAAAAGGCTTAGCCATAAGTCGGGAAAATCTACGCTTGCAACTTGAAAATGCGGGTTATCGTTCAGTTAGTCAAGTCATGGAACATGGTGAATATGCTACTCGCGGAGCATTATTTGATATCTATCCGATGGGCAGTGAAAGCCCTTACCGCATTGATTTCTTTGATGATGAAATAGACAGCATTCGGACCTTTGATGTCGAAACGCAACGGACTCTCGATGAAATTACCGAAATTCAACTACTACCTGCTCATGAGTTTCCTTTTGATAAAACATCAATAGAATTGTTTAGAACCCAATGGCGAGAGAGATTTGAAGTAAGGTTAGACCCAGAAAGTATCTACCAACAAGTTAGTAAAAATATTTTACCAACTGGTATTGAGTATTGGCAGGCATTATTCTTTAATGAACCACTCACGCCACTATTTAGCTATTTTTTATCTAATACACTGATCATTAACACTGCTAACATCGAACAGTTTGCTAATAAATATTGGCAAGATATTACTCAGCGTTATGAGAGCCGAAAAGTCGATCCTATGCGACCGCTTTTAGAACCAACAATTATTTGGTCAAAAACCGATGAAATCTTTGCTCATTTCAAACACTATCCACGAATTACGGTTTCACGCGCTCAAATCACTGAATCGAACAAAAGTATTAATTTACCATTTAGTTTACTGCCTGAAATTGCTATACAGATTCAGCAGAAAAATCCCTATTCACATTTTGAACAATTTACTCAAAATTTTAATGGCAAGATTATTTTTTCAGTCGAATCAGAAGGTCGAAAAGATGCATTGCTAGAAATATTAGGCCGTATAAGAATACATCCAACCACCATCACTCAACTTAGCCAACAATCGGATAACCGTTATTGTTTAATGATTGGTGCTAGCGAACAAGGTTTTATCGATCATCAACAAAATTTGGCCTTTATTACTGAAAACGAATTATTGGGTCGTCGAGTTATTCGTCGTAAGAAAGAGAACAAGCAGGCAATTAATACTGACAGTTTAATCCGTAGTTTAGCAGAATTAACACCAGGTAAGCCTGTTGTACATCTTGAGCATGGTGTTGGTCGCTACGCTGGTTTAACCACATTAGAAACAGGTGGTATTACTGCTGAATACCTTATTTTACTTTATGCCAATGATACCAAACTCTATGTACCCGTTTCATCGCTAAACTTAATTAGCCGTTATTCTGGTGGTGATGAAGAAAATGCTCCACTCAATAAATTAGGTACTGATGCATGGAGTAAAGCTAGACAAAAAGCTGCCGAAAAAGTACGAGATGTTGCAGCTGAATTGTTAGATATTTATGCTGAACGCGAAAGTAAGCCAGGCTTCGAATTCAAACAAGATCGTGAACAATACGAGCTGTTTTGCCAAGCTTTTCCTTACCAAGAAACGGAAGATCAGCAAAATGCCATTGGTGCTGTTATTGGTGACATGTGCTCACCTTATGCTATGGACCGATTAGTTTGTGGTGATGTTGGTTTTGGTAAAACCGAAGTGGCAATTCGTGCTGCATTTTTAGCGGTGATAAATCATAAACAAACCGCAGTCTTAGTCCCGACTACTTTACTTGCACAGCAACATTATGAAAGTTTTTGTGATAGATTTGCCAATTGGCCAATACGCATTGAAAGTTTGTCACGATTTAAAACCGCTAAACAGCAACAAGCTATAATTCAAGAACTCGCTGAAGGTAAAATCGATATTGTTATTGGTACCCATAAACTTTTACAAGAAGATGTAAAATGGAAAGATTTAGGGCTTTTAATTGTTGATGAAGAACATCGCTTTGGTGTTCGCCAAAAAGAGCGTATTAAAGCGATGCGAGCCAATATCGACATATTAACCTTAACGGCTACCCCTATTCCTCGAACGCTAAATATGGCAATGAGTGGTATGCGTGATCTCTCAATTATCGCTACACCACCTGCTCGCCGATTAGCGGTAAAAACCTTTGTTCGAGAATATGATAACTTAGTTATTCGTGAAGCTATCTTGCGTGAAATTTTGCGTGGTGGTCAAATTTATTACTTACACAATGACGTATCAGATATTGAAAATGTGGCTGAAAAGTTAGCTGAATTGGTACCTGAAGCACGAATTGCAGTTGGTCATGGGCAGATGCATGAACGCGATTTAGAGCGCGTAATGAATGACTTTCATCATCAACGATTCAACTTATTGGTGTGTACTACCATTGTCGAAACCGGAATCGACATCCCTAATGCCAACACCATTATTATTGAAAGAGCCGATAAATTTGGTTTAGCACAATTACATCAATTGCGTGGTCGAGTTGGACGCTCATATCACCAAGCTTACGCTTATTTATTAACACCACACCCTAAATTACTAAGTAAAGATGCTAAAAAACGTCTTGATGCTATCGCTACATTAGAGGACTTAGGTGCTGGTTTTGCTTTAGCTACACATGATCTTGAAATCCGTGGTGCAGGCGAATTATTAGGCAGTGATCAAAGTGGGCAGATTGAAACAATTGGTTTTAACCTTTATATCGAATTACTTGATGATGCCGTTAAATCTCTTAAGGAAGGCAAAGAACCGACTCTTGAATCATTACTCAATAATCAACAGACCGAAGTTGAGTTACGATTACCAACGTTGATTCCTGATGATTTCATCCCCGATGTCAATACTCGATTGTCACTATATAAGCGAATTGCAAGCATCGAAAGTTTAGATGAATTAACCGATATTCAAGTCGAAATGCGCGATCGCTTTGGTCAGCTACCTGATCCGGTACTTTTTTTATTAGAAACAACGAAAATCCGTTATCAAGCACAAAAATTAGGTATTACAAAAATTGAATTTGGTGAAAAAGGTGGTTTTATTGAGTTTGGATCTAACAACAAAATTTCAGTTGATTATTTAATTGAAACAATTCAAAAATCACCAAAAAATTATCGCTTGGAAGGAACAAATCGATTAAAATTACTCAAAGCTGATTTAGAGCGCATTGAACGCATTGATTATATTAAAAATTTATTAGCGGATTTTGCTGAACATCAAGAAAAATAGCTCGAAATATACAGGAACATAAGAATTGAAAAAAACAATATTAACCATTATTACTATTGCTATATTCACCATTATTACTATATTAGGCTATATTTGTATTGCATGGCATACAGGTATCGTAATAGAAAAAGAACTATACAATACGTTACCCGAAACCGTTGCAAAATTTAACAATGCGCAAAATATCTTTAAGTTAAACATTTCCCATTCTAATCATGAAAGACATCTGTTTTCAACCAAAACACACATCTATATGACGTTAACACCCAAAGATGGAAGTTCAGAGGATGTATTAACGTTAGCTGATAAAGATTTTACTATTCATCATGGACCATTCCCAATTGCAGCTTTAAAACAAGGTATATTTTCACCACAACAGGCTTGGATTGATTATGAAATCAGCCAAGAAGCTAAACCTGCGTTATGGGAAGCTATGGGAAATCAACCATTTATTACTGGCTACATTAGTTTGGATTATAGTAATAATCTGATCATGAAACTTTTTAGTCGAAAATTTAGTGAAAAAAGGGAGTTCGAAACTAATATTAATCTTGAATACGAATTAGGTAATGGTAGTTTTACATTTATTAGTAATAATGATTCCCCTATACCTTCGATAACGCTGGATTTAGATAGATTTCACACCAAAAAAGCTAATGTATATTTCACTTTAGATAAGCTTCACATTGAGTTTGCTGGCGAAAAACAATCAACAAATACTCATTATTTATTGAGTTTAGATTCTTTAAATACAAATCTAAGAGATGCTTTTTTCAATCCTGATTATGACTTTACTAAGTCCGATAATGACACTTTCTTAATAAACAATCTAAAAGTAGATAGCACTATTGATTCCAATAATCAAAATATAACCTTACAAGCTAACCTCGATAAGTTTACCTTAATTCCTGAGTCAGACGATAAACGACCTGCTATAAAATTAAATAAAATTTCAGTCAATCAGAAAGTTAATTTTGGTGATAGCCGTACTCTAAATGGCTTTTTTAGCGGTAGTATTGACTCGATCTTATATGGACAACAAGAGTTAGGCAAAGCAGAAATAAATATTGATTATCAAGGTTTAGATAAGGCGGAATTTGGTGCAGCGTTTATCGATGAAGATACTCAATATAATCAACCTATCAATAGTCGATTTGAGTTAAAAAAATTAAATTTACATAATGATAATGGTGACATCAATATCAAAGGCTTACTTGATGTTACTAATCTTAGTAAAATTTATACAATTAACGATCCGTTTGATAACATCAATAACTTTACATTACACGTGAACGCCCCGCTTAACGTACTAGCGCGTACATTTGCTCAATATCATTCGCCTAATAATAGTGGTATAACAGAGGATCAATTTAATAAATCTAAAAAAATAGTCCAAGACATATTGGCACATATGTCTAATGATTCGCCATTATTTACCTTTAGTAAAGACGGAGAGCAAGGTTTATTTATCGATATACATCAAGATAGCAATGATGTTAATATTAATGGAAAAATTTATAATAAAAGTAATGTGTTGGAACTATTTAAATAACTATGAATTAAACGCGATTAGGCTTAAACCCGAAGTAAGAAAACAGTAAAAATTATTAATTTTAAAAAGTAATTAACAAGTAATAGAAATCAAGAGAGTAAAAATGAAGAAAACAAAATTAGCAGTTGGTGTTATTGCAATATTAGGTTTGGGGTATGTTGGTACTGCATGGTATACCGGAAATGTAATAGAAGATGGTCTTGATAGCACATTAAAAAATTTAACCCAAGAAGTTAATAGCTTACAAGATAATTTTGAGGTACAAATCACGCATACAAATGACGAAAAAAGCCTCTTCTCAACTAAAACACACATAAAATTAGCTGTAACAAACATTGAAAACTCAAAAACAGTTGTATTATACGATGATGATGTGATTATTCATCATGGTCCTTTTCCAATTGAAGCGTTAAAAAATGGCGTATTCACACCACAACAAGCTTGGGTTGAATTTCAAAATAGTGAACAATTTAATCCTGATTTATGGAAAAAAGCGGGCAATCAGCCATTTATGAAAGGTCATATAAGCCTGTCTTACTCTGACTTCATAGACTATAACATATCAACTCAACCAATTGTACTTGATTTGAAAGATATCGGAGTTGAAGATGCTGATGGTAAACTTGATCTTGGTGAGATAAATTGGCGTGCTTCAGGAAACATTAATTTTGTTGCCCCATCAATTTCGATTGAAGCAAGTAAAATTAATTATCAACATGATGCAGATAATCAATTAAAAATAACCAATTTAAAAGTTGTTAACGATGCAGATTTTCAAAATAAATATACTTTAAATGCTAGCGTTGATGATTTCTATTTTAATTTTGAATCGGCCAGAGATACACCAGAAATTTCTCTGAAAAATTTAGCTTGGAATTATGTGTTAGAAGCAAAAGAGAGTGGCTTAAATGGTGATTTTGCATTCAAGATTGGTTCATTTAAATATGGTAAACAAGACATAGGTAATGGTTCGTTTGAATTTGATTTTGAAGGATTAGATAAATCTTTTTTAGAAATTTACCCAGAAGCAGCGCCGTTTTTAGCTAAAATAAAACATAGTTCACCTAATACCAAAATGAACTTCAAAAAAGTCAATTGGCACAATGCAGCCGGTGATTTTAACTTCAGTGCATTTTTTGATGTTTCAGATTTCACTATAATGTCAAGTTTAAGATTGGCTCAAAATATCGATCAACTTAACCAATTTAAAGTAAATCTTGATGCACCATACAAAGTTATAGCACGTATTAAGACTCAATTTGATAATCCAGAAAATGAAAATATTTCTGAACAACAATTTGAGTCTGATGCTAAACAAATGCAATTCATCGTTGAAAGATCTTTTAATAGATCTCCATATCCAGCAATTTTATTTAAAAAAGGAGATGTGGAAGGTATATTCACTGAAATTGAATACACTAAACAAAGTGGTCAATTCAACCTTAATGGCAAAAAAATGAGTTTTCAAGAGCTTCAAAACCATTTTTAAAAGTTAAACTTTTTATCACTAATTTATCCCGCCACCTTTTGGCGGGATAGCTTCTAAAAAATAATTTATTTGCAAATCCGATACATATTATTTGATTAGTTATATCAAATCGCAAAATAAAGCTTTTGATTAAACAATGATAGATGTAAATTTATAGAATTTATTAAATTTTGAAATAACATACTTAATATAGTTAAATAAGTCTTTAAAAAATATCATTAGAAAATAAGAATATTATAAGTGAATATTAATGAAAAAAAGCATCTTAATTATAATGTCAGCACTAGGACTTGGCTATATTGGAATTTCATGGCATACAGGCAATATTATTGAAAGAGAATTTGATAATAACCTTCAATCCTTAACCGAAAAAGTTAATAGCTATCAACAATTATTTTATATTACGATTAATAAAAGCCATTATCAAAAGAATATTTTTTCGACAAAGGTTCACTTAACTTTTACCTTATCCCCTAAAAATCAATCTCAAAAAAGTACCCTAAAAGTATTTGATGATGATTTAACTATTTATCATGGTCCCTTCCCCACTGCAGCTTTGGCAAATGGTGTTTTTACTCCAAAATTTGCTTGGATTGAATATGAAATGGGTAAAATAAACTCTCCAGAACTTTGGAAAATTGCGGGTAATAAACCTTTTATAACAGGTCATGCAAGCATCGGATATGGGCAATATCTAATTGTTAAATTAGCGACAAAGGCAATCAAATTGAATCATTCGAAATTAGAATTTTATATTTCAGATGTTATTTACAATTTAGAAAGTGGAGAAGACAGAAATCAACTCATATCGACATTAAAATTTGATAATTTAACACTTTATAAAAATAAACAGGATGCTATTTCATTTGAGCAGTTTATCTTAACGGCAAAACCAAACCAAGATCAGATAGAATATAAAATGAACCTTGGTAACTTACACATAAACGTTGGCACGATTAATCGATTTCTATTTGATATAAGCAATATTGAAAATAAAGGCCATTATGCTTTCAATATCGATGAACAAGAAATATTTACCATTCCTAATATCGATTCAATAACAAATATTGATAAAATCAAATTCACTTCGACTTATGTTCCACCAATTGCAATTAATAATTTAAACATAAAGCAAAGTAGTAAACTTAATGATAATCTCACAGTAGATGGTTATTTTATAACAAATATTAATTCAATTACTTATGGCAATCAAAATCTAGGATCAGGAAAATTAGATATTAATTATGAAGGCATAGATGGTGAAGATTTGGGATATCCAATCGATCCAATAGCCAAACAAAAATGGCTTTTTGATAATTTTCTCACCCCTTCTAATCGAAAAATTTCATTAAATAATTTAAGTTGGCACAATGATGAAGGCGATATAGCAATCCGTGCTTTAATTGAAATAACCGATGATATCTATAAGTACCGTAATATAGATAAAATAAAAGCCCTCAAATGGAATATTGATATACCAATTAAAGTATTAGGACGTATTAAAGCACAAACCAACAATCCTATAGACAATAACGTTCAGTTGGAAGAGATACAAAGTAGTAGTCGAGAACTTTTTATAATTTGTCATCAATTTTTAAAGGATAATCCATTATTTACATTTGATAAAAACAATGAAAAAGGAATCTATTCCAACATTGATTACAATTTAGAACGAGATAAAGATGAAGTTGATGTTAATGATAAAAAATTAAATAAACAAGATTTCTTTAATCAGCTGATTAGAACAATGCGTTTATTAATAGTTAAATGATGACAAAAATATCGCTTATATTAATCGTATCTATTACAATTAAGAGCAATCATCCAAATAAATGTCATGATATAAATCATTGAAAATTTAAATCATAATTCAACTTACTTAGAATTATGGATTCTTTTACTTTAACTAAAAATAAATTTTATGAATAAACATTCTTCTGTTAGTAATGAAAATCAATTTAAACGCACCATGAAAACTCGGCATTTAATTATGCTATCTTTAGGTGGTGTAATTGGGACCGGTCTATTTTTTAATACCGGTTATATTATTGCCACTGCTGGCGCAATTGGTGCAATCATTGCCTATTTAATTGGCGCATTAGTCGTTTATCTTGTCATGTTATGTTTAGGTGAACTTGCTGTGGCTATGCCTGAAACGGGTGCCTTTCATACCTATGCATCACGATTTATCAGCCCTGCTACAGGCTATACAGTAGCCTGGCTTTATTGGTTAACTTGGACTGTCGCATTAGGCTCAAGCTTTACCGCTGCCGGATTGTGTATGCAATACTGGTTCCCGCAAGTCCCTGTATGGCAGTGGTGTTTAGTTTTTTGCTTAGTCATTTTTATGTTAAATATAATTACTGCACAATTTTTTGCCGAAAGTGAGTTTTGGTTTTCGATAATAAAAGTCATCACTATCGTAGTATTTATCATTGCCGGAAGCGCAGCTATTTTTGGCATAATTCCGATGAAAAATGATATGCCAGCTCCATTTTTACATAATATTACCGAGTATGGCTGGTTCCCTAATGGTATTACGCCAATAATTATGACCATGGTATCAGTTAATTTTGCTTTTTCTGGAACCGAACTTATTGGTATAGCTGCTGGTGAAACCCATCAGCCTGAAAAATCGATTCCATTAGCGATTAAAACCACTATTTTCAGATTAATCATCTTTTTCGTCGGTACAATCTTTGTATTAGCAGCGCTACTACCAATGGAGCAAGCTGGTGTAATCAAAAGTCCATTTGTTGAAGTGTTCGAAAGTATTGGTATCCCCTATTCGGCTGATATTATGAATTTTGTTATTTTAACCGCTATTCTATCAGCCGCTAATTCTGGTCTATATGCTTCTGGTCGGATGTTATGGTCATTATCCAATCAAGGCACATTACCTAAATACTTTAGTAAACTAAATAAAAAAGGTATTCCAACCACAGCTATTGCCGTTAGTATGATTGGCGGTTTATTAGCGCTGTTTTCAAGTGTCATCGCCCCAGATACGGTGTTTGTCGGTCTAACCGCGATTTCTGGATTTGCTGTGGTGGCGGTTTGGTTAAGTATTTGTGCTTCTCATTACTTTTTTAGAAAACAACTTTCATCTTCTGACATTGAAGGTCTCAAATATAAAGCACCTTTATACCCATTAGTACCAATTTTAGGCTTTATTCTATGCTTAGTTGCTTGTGTTGGTTTGGCATTCGATCCAGAACAGCGCATCGCGCTTTATTGTGGTATTCCATTTGTGGTGTTTTGCTATATCGCCTATCATGTTACCCGAGCTTATCAACAACGAGTGAACCGATAATGTCTAATCCAATATCATTCAACCAAAATATCATAATTGACGGTGCTTTAGCTAGTGAGTTACAGCGCCGTGGCTGTGATCTTAATGATAGTTTGTGGTCAGCCAAAGTATTAATAGAACAACCCGATCTGATTAGGCAAGTTCATTATGACTACTTTAAAGCTGGTGCAGATTGTGCAACCACTGCCAGCTATCAGGCATCACCTTTAGGGTTCGCTAAAAAAGGGATATCTTTAGATGAATCTATAAAGCTTATCAAAAAAAGTGTCGAGCTGGCTCAACAAGCAAAAGAGCAATATTTAACTCAGATTGGTAAAAATAAACCACTATTTATAGCTGGTTCAGTTGGTCCTTATGGTGCTTATTTAGCTGATGGTTCAGAATACACAGGCAACTACCAATTAAGTGAAGAAGAATTTATCGAGTTTCATCAGATCCGAATACAAGCACTCATCGATGCAAAAGCCGATATCCTAGCTTGCGAAACCTTACCCAATTTTGCTGAAATTAAAGCGCTTGTTAAAGTACTGAAACAGTATCCAACAATGACAGCATGGTTCTCATTTACCTTAAAAGATGCTAATCACCTTAGCGATGGTACCCCGCTAAAAGAAGTGATCGATTATCTAAATAACGTTGATCAAGTGGTTAGTGTTGGTATTAATTGCATTGCCTTAGAAGAAGTAACTGCCGCATTAACCGTATTACAAACCTTAACTAGAAAACCTTTGATTGTTTATCCAAACTCAGGTGAACAGTATGATCCAACCACCAAACAATGGCATAAAAATCACCAACACAACTGTACTTTCAAAAACCAATTACCAACTTGGTTAAAATTAGGTGCTAAATTGATTGGCGGATGCTGCCAAACTACACCTAAAGATATTGCAGAAATTGCTGACTATTTAAAAAACATTAAATAGTGATTCAATCTGTAAGGGATAAAATCGCTGTTAATTGAATAGATAAATTAATGGCGGTTTAACTTTTTAAGAGCTATTTGCATTCTCATCCCCTCAAAAACCCCGCTCCTCAACTTTTTTTGAATCAAAAAACCCGTTCCTCAAAATTTTATAAAGATATTAAATACGATAATGTTAACTATCCCATATAGTGTAGATGCAATGGACTTGCCTCCAAAAGCATCCATCACTAATTTAGGTTTGAGACTTGGAGTTTTTTAGACTCAATGCTATTCAATATTGGCATGTCGATTTTTCATTGATTCTGGCGTTTGATTCAAATCTTCCATTAGGCTATAAATGATGCTGTCATAAGTCAGCAGAGATAGTTGTTCAAAGGTACTGCCCATAGGTTGATTTAATTGAACAACATTGATTGGAATTGCAACAATGTTATCAGCTAGTTTTGCTAAACTTGAGTTGTTGTTGGTGGTAAATAGGATTATTTTAACACCGATTGCTTTTGCTTGATTAGCATAAGCGATGAGGCTTTTAGTTTCCCCAGAATTAGATCCTAAAATCAATAAATCGCCAACATTTGCTTTAGGTTTGCTGATTTCAGTTATTAAACTCACATTTAAACCTAAATGCATTAATCGATTAGCAAATGCACTAATCATTAATCCTGATCGGCCGGTTCCAGCTAAAAAGATATGTTTTGCGGAAATAATAGCGTTTTTAAATTCCTGAAGTTGATCTTCATTTAAATTGCCTTCCTGCGCCGATATTTCTGTCAATATATTGCTAAGTACATTTTTGATAGTCACTGTTTTATTCCTATTTTATTGCCATTTTTAATTTTTCAATATTGCTTTCTATGGCATTATTTTTAAAGATGAATCCACCCGATACAATGCTATTTGCTCCAGCGGCAATGCATGGTGATATAGTTTGGTCGGTAATATTGCCATCAACTTGGATGTCGTAATGATAATTACCTTTTTGCTTTTCACGGGTTAATTGTTCAATTTTTTGTAAGGTAAAAGGTAAAAAGCTTTCATTTTTTTGACCAGGATTGACTGTCATAACTAGTACCAAATCAATAAAAGGTAAGAGTAGCTTAAGGTTTTCAATGGGTGTGCTTGGATTGATAGCTATTCCAGCTTTGATATTGTTACTTTTTATTTTGTTGATAATGAATGAGTGATGGGTCGTTGCTTCGTAATGAAAGGTGATAATATCAGCTTTAGCATCAATAAAATCTGCTATGGCTAACTCAGGCTTCTCGACCATAAGATGACAATCTAAAATGAAATCAGTATGTGTTTTTAAATTTTTGACAAAGCTTGCATTAAAACCAAGATTTGGTACATAGTGATTATCCATCACGTCAATATGTAATTGACGAATACCCAATGATTTCAATTTTTCCAAGTTTTCTTTAATCTGATAAAGATCAGAATTAAATAGTGATGGAGACAGTATCATAATTATTCCCTCTTATTAACAGCCCATCAACATAAAATTGACATGACGTTTTCGTTCACGAAGCGCATCCCAGTCAACAAAATAGATTTTTCCTAATTGCCCTAATAGTGGCAAACCATCTTTAATGATCAACACCAATGAGAAATGACCAAAAAGTGATGATTTGATATGAGCATCAGTATTTAGCATAACCCATTTTTCTGCTGGATAATTGGGATCACTAAGTCCTAAACCAAATTCAACATGCTTTGGACCTGGGCTGTTGTACTGATTTTCACTGGTCATGCGTGGTACAATTTTTTCTAAGGTATTGTTGATATCGACATGAAGAAACTCATCCCCAAAAAAATTAGTGTCATGCATACATTCTTCAAAAAATAGTGAGCAAGTTGTATGTGTGGTAGCTATGGTTAACTGACCATTTTCGATATTGGATTGCTTAACAAATTGATTTAATTCTTCAGTAATATCATGGTAAGAGTGTCTGCCAGCAACAGTATTGATTTCAATGGCATGATGAATAATTTTCATATTGCTTTATTCCTTATTGCAGCCTCATTAACTTTGTTATTTCAGTTAACGAAAGTCAATGAGGCGGTCGTTATAAATACTTTATGATGCTTTTCAATTAAATAGCTAAACGTTTTTTTAACTCTGCAAAAAACTCATTCAATCCTACACCAGTAAGTAATGGTAAACCGTTGATGACTTTAGCCTTAATTGAATCTGGTACGATGGTGGTACTCACCACAACGTCATAAGAGTCGATTTTATTAAGTTCATCAGCAATTTTAGATTGATAAATTTTCACTTGATCTGTTAATTTTTCATCACTAAGCCATTTAGTGACTTTGCTTACTGCAATAGTTGAAGTTGCATGACCTGCACCACACATTATGAGTAAATTTTTCATATGACTATTTCCTTTTAATACATTTCAATTTTTTTGATTTTGTTGATATAGATAAGCAAGCAAAGGATTACGAGAGCTAAACCAATTAGGCCAAGGTATCCGATATGGGTTAATAACAGTACAAATAGTGTTACAGGCCATAATCCACATAAAATTACAGTAACAATACCAGCTGTACCTACATCATAATTAGCTAGATGGAATACATCAGTGATGACTGGTGCAAGCCAAGTTGCCATATATAGGCAGATAACTAGGTAAATGGTGCCACCAAGGATTGAACGAATAATATTACCTTTAAAGAACGGTACCATTAAGCAGATGCCAAATGCATAGAAGGCTAAATCACCAAAAGGTAGTACTTTGTTACCCGGTAAGATCAAAGCAAGTAGTAATGATACTGGCACCATGATTAACGCAGTTGCCATTACCGCAGGATGACCAACAGTTAACGCGGCATCCATTCCGATGTTTACTTGTTTTCCATTAAGTTTTTTGCTAGTAAATTCACGCGCAGCGTCAGCAACAGGAAGTAAGCCTTCCATAAACATTGCAACCATTTTTGGCATAATTTTCATGATTGCAGCAGTTGAAATACCTAGCTGACCAATTTTTGGAACATCATAATTGGCTAAAATCCCTACAACAATACCGATGATTAATCCGATAACAACAGTATCACCAAAGATACCAAAACGTTTGGTTAGCGTTTCTGAATCGGCATTTAATTTATTTAAACCTGGAATTCGGTCAAAGATCCAATTTAATGGGATTGCGACAATTGCACCCGATAATGCCATGAGGTGAGTAATAGCAATGCCAGGATAACCAAAAAATGAGCTTATTGGTTTCTGTAATAGATCGGCTAAAAACCATTGCAACATTACTGCAGTTATACAGCCAATGATACCAACCCAATATTCACCTGTGACTGAATATGCCACTAAACCTAGGAAAATCGCAAACCAGAAATTCCAGATATCGACATTTAAAGTTCGAGTCCAACCGAGTGAGATAAATAAGAAATTGATAATTAATGATGCTGGAATTAGCAATAACCCCAATGTCGTTGAGAATGCCAATGGCCCACCTACTCCACAACCAATATCCATAATACTTAATGATGTTCCATACTGTTCACCCATTTTTTGGATGGCAACACCTAAAGTGTCAGATAGTAAACCGATAACTAATCCAAGACCAACGATACCGATACCGACGGTAATACCCGACATTATCGCTTTGGAAAAACTGACTCTAAAAAATAAGGCTATGATAAAAATGATGATTGGTAAAAAAACCACTCCACCAAGATCTATTAACCATTGAAAAATATTAATGACACTATCCATTTGTAACTCCTTGATAAAATTAATCAACCCTATTTAACGCCTGCGGTATTTAAAATAGAGGTAAATTCGTTAATTGATTGACACTTTTCTAATAATTTTATTTGCTCATCATTTTGAAATAAGCCAATAAGGTTTTGTAAATTTTCAATTTGCTCATGTGGCTGCTTCATTGCTAGCATAAAAATGAATTTGACTGGGATTTGTTCTTTATCATCAGTCATACCAGAAAAAATGATTGGATTTTTTAGGGATGCAAAGCAAATTTGTGACTGATTAACTTTTGAAGAATCAGTGTGTGGTATGGCAAAACCGACGGAATTAATTAATAATCCTGTTGGATATTGTTTTTCTCTTTGCAAAATTCCATCTAAATAGTCTTGTTTAACAATTCCATGTGAAAATAACATTTGTGCCATTGTTGTTAAGATCTCTTCTTTAGTTTTTGCCTCAATATTGAATAGGCATAAATGCTGATCAAAGTACATTCTTGATTCCTCTTTGATTGTCCAAAAATAGTTTAAGTTGTTTAAAGTTTGTGAGATTTTTTAAGGATGAAATTGCCTGTTTATTCGAGACTATTTCATAAATTTCAGTGAAAACGTCATTAATACTATTAATATTGTTCTCCGAAAGACTAACCATGATAATGATGCTGACATCAATCATGCCCCATTTGATCGGTTGTTTTAAGGTCATGATTGATATGCTTGATTTGATAACAAACATTGGTGAACCATGTGGTAAAGCAATTCCATTTTCAATCGAGGTATCACCGATTTCTTCACGATATAACACTGAATCACGATAGTTTTTAGTTACAAATCCTTTCTCTTCAAGCTTACTTATCAGTAAGTTAAGGCATTCATTTTTGTGTTGAATATCAACGTTTAATTCAATTAAATCGGCTTTAACGAATTTAGCTGTTGTTGGATAGTAATTGTCTGAAAAATCGGGTTGTTTATTAAGAACATAGTTGGCGTAAGCTTGGATAATATTTTGGTAATCTTGATTGTTTAATAATGACGATATTTTGACAATTGGTTTATTAATGTTGTTGATATCAAGTGTTGTGATGATTAAATCGACATTACTAAGTTTGGTCGAATTTAATTTTGAAACAGAATAGACTTCGATATTATCTTTCGACGGTAAAAGTTTTCGTACTTTATTCAAAATTAAATTTGATGAAGAGCATCCATATTGGCAAATAATGACAATATTATTTGCATCCGCGGCTTTATCTAAAGCTATTTGAAAATGAATCAATAAAAATGATATTTCATGATCATTTAAATGGATGTCAAATTTACGTTCTAAGTCTGAAAGTGCATACCATAACACACTAAATAATTTAGAATATTCTTGTTTTATCTCGTCTAGTATTGGATTTATAATACGGATTTTCTTTTGTAAACGAGTAATCATCGATGGAAAATGTGACAATAAAGAGTGAAACAATTTACTATCACCCGTTAAATCTACATTCTCAATGTCACCAATTTTTTTTATTATCCTAAAGATGATTTGTTCATAAAAACTGTCATCAACAATGATATTTTCATCAATGATTCGATGAGCAAAAAACAGTTTGCTTAAATATTTAATATCATTGGTTGGAAACGCCACATGAAAAGTTGACTCAAGTGTTTTTGCCAATTCCGAGGCAATTAAGTAGGATTGCATATATCGAATATGATTAAATAAAAAATCATTTTCTTCAGGAATTGAATATCCCAAACACAATCTCTTAAGTTGAATGGTAATTGATATCAGTAGCGAAGATAGATAATGCTCAGTAGATTGTGCAACGACCGATTCAAAACGTTCAAACAGTAATCGATTTATCTGTTCAAACGAATCATCCCCAATAAAGGATTTCATCAATTGATTTAGATAATAGTCATCTTGTTTGTGAATATATAAGGAGAGAAAATGTTTAATCGCTCGTTGTATTTGATTTTCATTACCGTCAACATGAATTCCTTTGTGGGTGACGGTTAATACGATATTTTCTTGTTCAAGCGCACGATTAATAAATTCGATATCTTTGTGTAATGATGTTTTACTGACTAAATAGTCAAAAGATAATTGCTCAAGTGATACGTTTTCACTATTCAATAAACATCGTTTAACAATATCTAAGCGACGGTATTCAGGACTTAATCGCCGTGATTTTTTATTAAAATAACTGTGACTATTTTTTTGTTCTAAATAATTAATTATTGTTTCAATATCCGTTTTTTGACCTAATAAAATTAATCCTTTACGAGGTGACTTTTCGATTCGAATATCCATATTCGGTATCGTTTTTAAACGTTCGTTTAGTTTTTCAATATCGCAATATACGGTTTTAGTTGAAATTAATAATTTTGAACTAAAAAAAGCAGCCGGTTTAAATTCTGACTGGCTAAAAAGTAGTTTAAGTAATTTGATCTGTCTTTCCATTACTCAACTCCTTTTTCTATATGTAATACCTTCATGATGATTTAAAGTATAGTTAGATAAATAAATAAGACGATTACATTTTTTTCCAGATTAATCTGGAATCAAATGTGATAATAACCAATGTTGAAAAGTCTGATTGCGTGAATAGCAATCTTAAAGTGGGGTATTTTTCTTAATCTAGATGATTATAAAGGTCTTAATAATGAGGTAATACATTTAGTCATTTGACATGAAATTACTATTTTATATTTCTTTTTAATGAATAAATTAAGAATGATGATTATTTGGATGATTCATTTCAGATAGTCAAGCATATCTTTAATATTTTCATCCTATTAAATAGCTGAGTTTATTTTTTTTAAAAGGGATAAATGTTTGTAATAACTTATATTATAAGTTAATTCAATAATAATGGTTTGATGCTTTTAATAGTTTGCTTTTACCTCAATAAAAAGTCTATTTTTTGCAATAAACCATTATTAAATAATCTTTTGTGATCAATCATTTATTTTGCTAATACGCGTTCAACCGTATCGACAATAGCTTGAGTTTGTGAATCAATTTCGATATTAACACTATCCCCTACTTTTTTGGTATCCAGAGTAGTAATCGATAAGGTTTCTGGGATCAGGTGAATGTTAAAATGGTTATCTTTAACCTCACCAACGGTTAAACTTGCGCCGTCTATACCAATAAAGCCTTTATATAGCACATATTTCATAAATTTTTCTGGCATAGCTAAGGTCATTTGACAGTTGGTAGCTGTTTTTTGGATATCGATAATGGTTGCAGTACAAGAGACATGTCCAGACATTACATGCCCACCTATTTCATCACCATATTTAGCACTTCGTTCAATATTAACAAAGTCGTTTTGCTTCTTATTGCCGAGAGTGGTTAAAGCAAGGGTTTCTTGCATAATGTCAAAGGTTACGCAGTCATTTTCAATTCCGGTTACAGTTAAGCAACAGCCATCATTTGCTATTGATGCCCCGATTTCAATATTATTTGTTAAGTTGTGTGGAAGTTTGACTTTATAGGTTCTTAATTTGTCCTGATCCGTGATACAAATAATCTGACCAACACCTTGTACGATTCCTGTAAACATTATCATAACCTTTATATTTAATCATTTAGCTAAATATTTTAGCGCAAACCAATAAAAAATAATAACGATTGAAATCGAATATTTAATATATTTAATAAATGAATGATTTTATCTTCAAAAAGATATCCAATTGGATGCTCTACTGATATGATCAGGTTTAATTTATGATTTAAAGGTTGCCCATTTATGTTGAAACTTATTTTAGCTATTTCAATCGGTTCAGTTTTCGGAGGATTGCTTCGCTGGTTCTTATCGTTAAAATTAAATGTCATTGCTTTTGCTATTCCTTTAGGTACATTATTTTCTAATTTGATCGCTGGTTATATTATTGGTTTTGCAATTGCTTTTTTTAATCATGCAAATCTTTCTACTGAGTGGCGATTGCTGATAATTACAGGTTTTTGTGGTGGGTTATCTACTTTTTCAACATTTTCAGCTGAAATTGTTAATTTTCTTCAAGAAGGTCGTATTGGTTGGGGATTAGCGACCATTGCTGTTCATGTTACTGGCTCAGTTTTAATGACATTTTTAGGCTTTTTTACCTATCAATTTTTTCGTTCATGAAGGTATATTAACCCAAAACAATATAAAAAATGATCACAAATAGTATTTACAACCTCAAATTACTGTATTAATATACACTGTATATGCAAACAGTATCGAGGTTTTTATGCTTATTGAACATTCTTCACCACAACTTATGGCTATCAATTTTGAAACACCCTTTCAACAGGTGTTACAACAACAGCGACCTTTATTACGTTCATTTAATAAAGAGAAAAAATGGCAATTATGGCTATCAGATCGTCCGATGCTGAAACGTTCATGGGTGAATACTGCTGGACTAGATAAAGAAAAAGTTGTTCATTTAGCTAATTTGAATAATGAAAATTTAGTATCTACTATTGAGAAAGCATTACAAAGTAAAACCTGTAGTTATGTAGTTGCATGTGTTAATGATCTTAATGAGCAAGATAAACTGCGTTTACAACAAGCTGTTTTAACCAGCAATACCTGTTTGTTTTTAGTTCACGATGAACAAAACCAACAACCAATTCAATACCATTAAAAAAATATCTGTTTCTAAAATTTATAGTTATAAAAGAAAGACACTGTCTAATATGGCAGTGTTTTGAATGATTTTTCGTTTTTAAAAACTTAGAAAGGAAATAGGAAAAAAACACGTTAAGTGTTAGCATCATTTTTCGCTTGATTAATGATAGCGTTAGCTATCCATTGAGAAAGCGATATAATATATGAATCATCTAAATTCCAAACATCTTTTAAAACCGTTATTTGCGAACCACAGATGATTGATATGGTATAAATGACTTTATTATATTGCTCTTCACTAAGCTGTGATTGTAACGGTTGTAATAATTTCGAAATTACCTCTTTACGATTTTCCCGTACTCGTTTTGTTGTATTAGGTGCTGATTTAGAACGCTCATTAGCCCATTGTTGCAAAGATAATCGCATCGTCGCTCTTATAGCACCTTCATGTTTTATCATTTCAGTATAAGCAAACGATATGAATTCATTAACTCTTTGGCTTATATTTTGTTCGTCTGTATGCCATTGTAAAATAGGATCAAGTGAACGATTAACCACTGCCGATATCAGATCATTTTGTGTTGGAAAATAGCGATAAGCAGTCGATCTTGAGATTCCTGATTTATCAGCTAACTCAGTAATCGTAGGTTCAATTCCATTTTCTAATGAGTCCAAAGCAATCTCTAATAGTCGCTCATAATTCTTTTTTTTAAGACTTGTAAAGTTGTTCAAAGAACTAGTTTCAAATTTGTTCATAACAGTGTTTTTTGACTTATATTAATTTTACTCCATTTCTTTCATTTTAAATAATAAATTATTAATTGTGAAATATTTTAAAAAAATGAGACTAAAGTCTCATTTTTGATATATAATGTTACCCAATAAAATTTGAATGTTTAGAAACATAATTTAGGCAAACAAATTTAAATACCAATTCTATTCGACACCAACAATAAGTAAGTAATACCGGTGCGACATTAGTCGCACCGCTATTTTATCGCAATTAATAGTACTAATTCATATTGATAAGAAGAACTTTAATATTTTAATGTTCCTTTACTATTGATTGTTAACTGTGAGACAATCTCACATGCAGTATCCTATGTTTCAAATAAGTAATAGATATATAAGATTTTTATTATTTTGTTAACTTAATATAGGAAACACACAATGAAAGAATATCAAACTGATGTAGCTGCTTTCGTATTACGAATTGCTTTAGGTATGATGTTTTTAGCTCATGGTTTTACAAAGTTACTTGTTCTAACACCAGAAGGTACCGCAGAGTATTTTCACACTCTTGGTTTTCCTGGGTTCTTTTCTTATATTGTAATCGTTTTTGAAATTGGTGGCGGTGCATTGTTGCTATTAGGTATTCTAACTCGCGCTGTTGCATTAATTGCCTTTTTTCAACTAGCAATAATAACTATTGTGCATTGGGCTAATGGTTGGTCATTTACTAATCCAGGTGGTGGTTGGGAATATCCAGCATTTATGTCTTTAACTGCTTTTAGTCTTTCATTGCTTGGAACCGGCAGATTTAGTGTTCTATCTGGTAAAAAATATCCACAAATTATCGAGTCATAATATGTTAAATTTCTAGGAAAGGTAAAAATGATTACCTTTCCTCTAATTTTGATTTATCGCTTAAATAAATAGTTCAATCTAGTTTTAATAATGGCTTAGTTTTCCTATCGATATTGTTTATTACTCTTCCCTATCTTAACATTCAGATAATTATATTTTATTTAAACCAGTTATGTTTATATGATCTATTTTATTAAACATATTACGCTACAATTTTTTGATTGTTTATTTATTAATAATAAGAAAACTATAATCTGTATATTCTGGGTAAATTTATCTAAGCATTGAAAGCTTTATCTGAAATCAATCCTTAAAATATAAACTAACATCAATCGGCAAGTAATTTGAAACTATTTAACTAAAGTCTCAATCCACCATATCTTGCTTGTCACTTAGACTCTCAATAAAATCTTCAACTACTAAAGCGGCTTTTTGAGCACCTTCTAAATATTTATCAATGAACTCTTGGTTGTAAATGGGTTCCTCTCCATAATTAGCTTTATTATCATGACTAATAAATTCATAGTGAAGTGATACTTTGAAATCCCCTTTATATTCATAAATATAATGACATCCTAAATCCTTATCAATTGAACATTTAATTACTAATGGTTCAGATTGAATAGGTAACCAATTTGGTTGGGGAACAATTAGAATATTATTATTTTTAAATCTATACAGAACTATATTATTGTCAAATTGATTACTCTCTATAAATTTATTATAACAATAATCGCAGTTTTCTTTACTTTTTGCATACTCTAAGTTTTCTTGAAATATTTTAAATGAACTGTCATCAGAGCTATTCTTATTAGTTCTAAAAAAATCAATATCTAAATTGTTAAATTGTAAATTTTCATTTTTTATATTATTGCAATAAGCAGTTAATGCTTTGGATGTTGGATGAAGGCAAATATCACTCGAGTCAATTCTAATATCACTAATTTTATCAATTTTATGAGCTACATCATTAGAAAACTTCTCGCAAAATTTTCTTTCTGAAACATTAGCACTATTATATCCTTCAATAACCCAAAATGGTGAATATTTAGAATTCGGATAAATACGTAAGATTGCATCTTTGGACAGTTCAACTAAACGTCCATTTTTTTTACACTCGCTACTTGGTCTATTTTCTAAATACTTAGTCACGCCAGGTACTATGATTAAATAAGTCGGCCAAAAGAAAGTACAAAATAATGGTAATAATATATAACTCAATAGAGAAGCCAATTTATGTCTTGAACCAAAATATTTTTTCGTTTCTGATTGGCAAAAACGAATGATAAGCGGAAAAACAATAGCTGAAAGAAAAAATACAAAAAACTCTAAATTAGCATTGATTGAAATATAAATAGCTAAAGCCAAAATTATAGTTGCAAGAATTGCTCTAATAATTCGATTCATTCTTGCAAAGATAACTATGAACGACAAAACATAAAAGAAATAAAAAATTGGCAACAAGAATAATAATATAATAACCTCTCTTGCTACATGATGCCCTCCAACGGATTGAAACATGTAATACACCTCTAACAGAATAATTAATATCAAATTATTTTGATATCAGCTAGTATTATCACAGATAAATATTAATGTCAAAAATAAGAATTTTTACTTCAATTATTAAAGTTCAAGATAGTATTTCAGTTATTCACTTCATTAAATTTTTTGTATAAACGATTCACACTTCATTACTGTTGCAAACTTCATTAATGCAGACATAAAACTATCATGAACTACTTGTGATGCAATAATATTGCCACTAAAGTTAAGATCACGAGTAGTACAAGCATCGTGAATCAAAATTGGTTGATAATTTAGTTCAAATGCACAGCGAGTGGTGGAATCAACACACATGTGACTCATCATTCCACAAATCACTAATTGTGATATACCTAATTGCTCTAACTTCTGTTGTAAATGAGTTTGGTAAAAGCTATTTGGATATGCTTTTTGAACAATAAATTCATTATGCTCTTCAAGAGGAAGTAATTTAGAATGTAACTGACTTCCGTCGCTATTTTTTACAAAAAAAGCGGCATTAACATCTTGATTAATGTGCTGTATATAAATAATCGGCAATTGCTTTTGACGGAAATAATTTTGTAACTTTAAAATATATTTCAACGTCTGTTCGGTATTATTTAATGGGTATTTTCCCTCAGGGAAATAATCATTTTGCACATCAATAATTATTAATGCTTGCGTCATTTTGCTCTCCTTTATAATATTTTATGTTATTATTCTGCAGGTATTAACTTTTAAATAACATAGTAAATTGAAGGAATTAACAGCAATTCGCTTTCAAAATGAAAATATGGATAAAAAAGATCGCGCTATATTAAATGAGTTAAAAGAGAATAGTCGTCAATCTTGGCGAGAGATTGGAGAGAAGGTATTCTTGTCAAGCCAAGCAGTTGGTCAACGTGTGCAAGAGTTATTAAATAATCATATTATCGAAAAATTCACCATTAAAGAGCAAAAATCTCAATTACAATTTATTACTATTTATATGAATTCAAATCAATTTGAATCTTTTGAAAAGTTAGTAAAATCTTTTGATGAGGTTTCCGAATTTTACAAAATTACTGGTGATGGTTGTTATATGATTGTCTGCCACTTTGAAAATAATAGTCTAGAGAACTTCTTAAATAAAATTGCTGATTATAGTCGTTATAAAGTCAGCCATAAGTTAAAACAAATCTTATAATTAATCGTAAAAATAAATGATTAAATATTTATATTTGATAAGTCATTATGGTTAATAATAATCGATTGCTTACAATTTATTTCAATAAATTAACAAAAAGCTATTGCTCATTAATCGTTTCTGTTATATTTTGTACAACAGTTAAATTTAAAGGTTTTAATTTTTATGAATTGTTTTTGTATGACTAAACACCATCATCACCATCATTCCTGAATAGTCTTCGGGCGATTGGTGCTGGAAGACAAATGGTCTTCCGGTGATTTCGCAAAAGCAAATAGAGAACCCTCGGAAGATCAAACTTCCGAGGGTTTTTTGTTTGTGGTTAATAATTTTATTTAGGGAGAATAACATGTTGGATAATTCACGTTTACGTATAGCAATGCAAAAATCAGGACGTTTAAGTGATGAGTCAAAAAAATTACTAGCTCAGTGTGGTATCAAAATTAATCTACAAGAGCAACGTCTAATTGCTTTCGCTGAAAATATGCCAATTGATATTTTACGCGTTCGTGATGACGATATACCAGGCCTTGTGATTGATGGCGTAGTTGATATTGGTATTGTGGGCGAAAATGTTTTAGAAGAAGAAGTTCTAGATAGGCAAGCTGAAGGTTATAATCCACAATATAAAAAATTACGTAGACTTGATTTTGGAGGATGTCGTTTATCTATTGCCGCCCCTCGTGACTTTAACTATACTGGTCCTGAGTGCTTAAATAATTTGCGTGTAGCAACAACTTATCCTCACCTACTCCGCCGTTATCTCTCTCAATATAATGTAAGTTTTAAAACTTGTTTGCTTAATGGTTCTGTTGAAGTGGCTCCTCGAGCTGGTTTAGCTGATGTAATTTGTGATTTGGTATCAAGTGGTGCAACTCTTGAGGCCAATGGTTTACAAGAAATAGAAGTCATTTATAAATCTAAAGCATGCTTAATTCAACGTGAAGGTGAAATGTCCTGCACTAAACAAGCCCTAATCGATAAAGTGATGACTCGAATTCAAGGTGTAATTCAAGCTCGTGAATCTAAATATATTATGCTTCACGCTCCAACAGCAGTTTTAGATCAAGTTGTTTCGCTATTACCTGGTGCAGAAAATCCAACTATTTTACCATTAACCGGTGAACAAAATCGGGTAGCATTACACATGGTTAGCACTGAGTCATTATTCTGGGAAACCATGGAAAAACTAAAAGCATTAGGTGCTAGTTCAATCCTTGTATTACCAATTGAAAAAATGATGGAGTAATCAAATGAAGCTTTCTTATTGGCAAAATTGTTCTAAAGAACAGCAAGCAGAATTATTAACTCGCCCGGCAATTGCTGCCTCAGATTCTATTAGCCAAGTGGTTAAAGATATTTTGACACAGGTTAAACAAAATGGTGATCAAGCCCTCAAAGCATTGAGTAGTAAATATGATAAAACTCAAACCAATCAAATTAAATTAACTGAAGATGAGATAAAAACAGCAATTAGTCGTGTCACAATGGATTTAAAACAGGCAATGCAATTAGCTGTGAGCAATATTAAAAAATTCCATCAAGCACAAGTGAGACCAACCATAACAGTTGAAACTATGCCAGGTATTCAATGCCAATCAGTGACCAGACCTATTGATTCAGTTGGTCTTTATATACCTGGTGGTTCTGCTCCTTTATTATCGACTGTTTTAATGTTGGCTATTCCTGCCAAAATTGCTGGTTGTCGTAAAGTGATTTTATGCTCACCTCCCCCAATTGCAGACGAAATTTTATATGCTGCCGATCTTTGTGGTGTAACAGAAATCTATCAACTAGGTGGGGCACAAGCGATTGCTGCAATGGCATTAGGTACCGAGTCAGTTCCAAAAGTCGATAAAATATTTGGCCCGGGTAATGCTTATGTTACTGAAGCCAAACGTCAAGTAAGCCAACGTCTTGATGGTGCAGCTATTGATATGCCAGCAGGCCCTTCTGAAGTATTGGTCATCGCCGATAGTTCTGCTAATCCATCTTTTATAGCTGCTGATTTACTTTCTCAAGCTGAACATGGACCGGATTCACAAGTGGTACTACTTACTCCTGATGAGAAGATTGCACAGGAAGTTTCGATTGAGGTTGATAAACAACTTATGCAACTATCGCGCCAAGATATTGCTGAAAAAGCGTTGAAAGAAAGCCGACTTATAGTAACCAATGATTTAGAAGAATGTGTAGATATCAGCAATCGTTATGGGCCTGAGCATTTAATTATTCAAACTAAAAATGCGGATCAACTGGTTGATAAAATTAATAGTGCCGGTTCAATATTTATCGGTGATTGGTCACCAGAGTCTGCTGGCGATTATGCATCAGGTACAAATCATGTATTACCTACTTATGGTTATACCTCAACTTATTCAAGCCTCGGGTTACCAGATTTTCAAAAACGGATGACTGTACAAAAATTAACGCCTGATGGATTGAAAGCGATAGGTACAGCAGTTGAGCTAATGGCACAAGCTGAGCAACTGACTGCACACAAAAATGCGGTAACGATTCGCTTAGCTAAACTTAATGCTGATAATAAATAATAGGTGGATAAAATGGATATTAATCAATTAGTCAGAAAAAACGTACAAAAGTTGACACCTTATCAATCAGCCAGACGTATTGGTGGTAAAGGTGACGTGTGGTTAAATGCCAATGAATACCCTGTTGCCCCCAATTATCAGTTAACAGAACAAACATTAAACCGTTATCCAGAAGCACAGCCTGAACATGTTATAAATGGTTATGCGCAGTATGCAGGAGTTCGACCTGATCAAGTGATAGTTAGCCGCGGTGCTGACGAAGCGATAGAGCTATTAATGCGTGCTTTTTGTGAACCTGATACAGATACAATACTTTACTGTCCACCAACTTATGGTATGTATCAAGTCAGTGCTGAAACTTTAGGAATAAAAACTAAAACTGTACCGACCAAATCAGATTGGCAACTTGATCTTGAAGGAATTAAGCAAAATATTGATAGTGTTAAATTAATCTATGTTTGTTCACCAAATAATCCAACTGGTAATTTAATCAATCAAGATGATATTAAAACATTACTTAATATAGCCGAAAATCGAGCGCTAGTTGTGATTGATGAGGCTTATATTGAGTTTTCGCCTAATTCAACGGTAGTCAGTTGGCTTAAAGAGTTTCCTCACTTAGTGATTTTACGCACCTTATCAAAAGCATTTGCACTTGCCGGTTTACGTTGTGGATTTACTTTAGCTAATAAGCCAGTAATCGACGCGTTACAAAAAGTGATCGCTCCATATCCATTAGCTACACCTGTAGCTGACATTGCCACTCAGGCATTGAGTAAAGATGGTATTAATACGATGAGATTGCATGTCATCAATCTGAATAATCAAAAAGAAAAGCTGGCTAAGCATCTTTCAGCACTGCCTATAGTCGAAAAAGTTTATCCTAGTGAATCAAATTATTTATGTGTTAAATTTCAGAGTAATAAGGATGTATTTCATAAACTTTGGAATGAAGGCATTATATTGCGCGACCAAAGTAAATCAATTGGTCAAGATGGTTTTGTTCGAATTTCGATTGGTACTCAAGCTGAATGTGAAGCAGTAATAACAGCACTTAAAGCCATATTATAGGAGCAAGTATGTTACAAAAATATTTATTTATCGATCGTGATGGAACATTAATTGTTGAACCTCCTATCGATTTTCAAGTTGATAGTTTCGAAAAACTTGAATTTGAACCAAATGTGATACCCGCATTACTTAAATTACAAGCTGCTGGTTATAAATTAGTTATGGTGACCAATCAAGATGGTTTAGGCACCAGCAGCTATCCACAAGCCAAATTTGATGGCCCTCATAACTTAATGATGCAAATATTTGAATCACAAGGCGTCAGATTTGAAGAGGTTTTAATTTGTCCACATTTTCCTGAGGACAATTGTGAGTGCCGTAAACCTAAACTAAAACTGGTGCTTCCTTATTTAATGAATGGCAACTTAGACAAACAAAATAGCTATGTAATTGGTGACAGGGTCACTGATATCCAGCTTGCAGAAAATATGCAAATAAAAGGGTTACGTTATGATCCAGTAAATCTTAATTGGAACGAAATAGCTCAACGTTTAACCACAGCAGATCGTTATGCAAAAGTCGAAAGAAACACCAAAGAGACTAAGATTTTAGTTGAGGTTTGGTTAGATAGACAAGGTGGTAGCCAAATTAATACAGGTATTGGTTTTTTTGACCATATGCTCGATCAAATTGCTACTCATGGTGGCATTAAACTCAATATCCAAGTTGAAGGTGATCTTCATGTTGATGATCATCACACCATTGAAGATACTGGCCTTGCTTTAGGTGAAGCGCTAAAACAAGCTCTTGGAGATAAACGTGGAATCACACGCTATGCATCAGTTATTCCAATGGATGAATGTTTAGCAAAATGTGCAATAGATATTTCTGGTCGGCCTTACCTTGTATTTTCGACACAATTTAGTGATCCTAAAGTTGGAGATATGAGTACACAAATGGTAGAGCATTTCTTCTACTCTTTAACTTATGCTATGGGGATCACCTTACATATTGAAACATCAGGAAATAATGATCATCATAGAATCGAGAGCTTATTTAAAGCGTTTGCTCGAACACTTAAACAAGCAATTAAAATTGAAAGTGATAGATTACCTAGTTCGAAAGGAGTGCTATAGATGAAAATTGTCATTCTCGATACAGGCTGTGCAAATCTTTCATCAGTAAAATACGCAATACAACGACTAGGCTATAATCCAATTATTAGTCTTGAACCTGATATTGTGCTTGAGTCGGATAAACTCTTTTTACCGGGTGTGGGTTCCGCATCTGCAGCAATGAAAAAGTTAAAAGAACGGAATTTAATCGAGCTGATAAAAGTTTGCACCCAACCTGTATTAGGCATCTGCCTTGGTATGCAACTTTTAGCCGATTATAGTAATGAAGGGCATGTCCATACGTTAGGTATCATTCACGAAAAAGTCTCTGAAATTCCTGATTGTGGACTACCACTACCGCATATGGGGTGGAATCAAGTTAACCCTAAAGCTGGCCACCATTTATTCCGAGATATTCCTAATGGTGCTTATTTTTACTTTGTACATGGATACGCCTTACCATTATGCTCATCAACTATCGCAGAAACCAATTACGGCGAAAGCTTTACAGCTGCCGTACAAAAAGACAACTTTTACGGTGTGCAATTTCATCCAGAGCGTTCTGGCTCAGCCGGTGCAAAATTACTAAAGAACTTTTTGGAGATGTAAAAATGGCAGTTTACCCTATTATTATTCCTGCTCTTGATTTAATTGATGGCACTGTGGTTCGATTACATCAGGGTGATTATGAACAAAAACGTGATTATGGTAATGATCCTTTAGCTCGATTACAAGACTATCAGAGGCAAGGAGCTAAATTACTACATTTAGTTGATTTAACAGGTGCTAAAGATCCAAAAGCTCGACAAATCGCATTAATTAAAACACTGATTAATGGTGTCCAAGTTCCAGTACAAGTTGGAGGAGGAATTCGCAGTGAAGATGATGTTAAAGCGCTTCTCTCTGCTGGTGCAACACGAGTTGTTATCGGTTCAACTGCAATTAAAGATCCCAAATTAGTAAAAAAATGGTTTGAAAATTATGGACCTGAATCTTTGGTATTAGCATTGGATGTTCGTATTGACAAATATGGCAATAAAAATGTCGCTATTCATGGCTGGCAAGAAGATTCTAAGCAAACTTTAGAACAAGTAATTGAGGATTACTTACCTTATGGCTTAAAACATGTCCTTTGTACTGACATTTCAAAAGATGGTACATTAACTGGTTCTAACATAAGCTTGTATCAAGAAATTAGCAAAAAATACCCAACTATTGATTTTCAAGCTTCTGGTGGAATCGGACAGTTGAACGATGTAAAGGACTTAAAAGACAGTGGTGTTGCTGGTGTCATTGTGGGTCGGGCATTACTAGAAGGTAAATTTACAGTTCAGGAGGCAATTTCATGTTGGCAAAAAGGATAATACCTTGCTTGGACGTTCGTAATGGCCAAGTTGTTAAAGGCGTGCAATTCCGTAATCACGAAATCATTGGTGATATTGTACCATTAGCTAAACGCTATGCGGAAGAAGGTGCAGATGAACTGGTTTTCTATGATATCACTGCTTCATCTGATGGGCGTGTGGTTGATAAAAGTTGGGTGGCTAAAGTTGCTCAAGTTATTGACATACCCTTTTGTGTTGCTGGTGGTATAAAAACGGTTGAAGATGCTGGGCAGATTTTAACTTATGGGGCAGATAAAATTTCAATCAACTCCCCTGCTTTAGCTAACCCAAACTTGATTACTCAATTAGCTGATTGCTTTGGTGTGCAATGTATCGTGGTAGGGATTGATACTTGGTATGATAAAGATTCAAATAGTTATCACGTTTATCAATTTACCGGTGATGAAAAGCGAACTGTAGCCACCAAATGGAATACAATTGATTGGGTTCAAGAGGTCCAAAAGCGAGGTGCCGGTGAAATTGTATTGAATATGATGAACCAAGATGGTGTTCGTAATGGTTATGATCTTAAGCAACTTAAAACGATTAGAGAAGTTTGCCAAGTACCACTGATTGCTTCTGGCGGTGCGGGTACTATGGAGCATTTTTTACAAGCTTTTAAAGAAACTAATGTTGATGGTGCTTTAGCGGCTTCAGTCTTTCATAAACAAATTATTAATATTGGCGAACTTAAACAATATTTAGCTCAACATGGAGTAGAAATACGATTATGTTAACTCAACATTCCCAAATACAGATAGATACAAAATCACTTGATTGGCAAAAAATCGATAATTTAATGCCAGTTATTATTCAGCATTATATTTCTGGTGAAGTGCTCATGCTGGGTTATATGAATCAGGAAGCTTTAGCTCAAACTCTAAGTAGCGGAAAAGTAACGTTTTATTCTCGAACTAAACAACGTTTATGGACCAAAGGCGAAACCTCAGGCAACTTTTTAAACGTGGTTAATATCTCAACCGATTGTGATAACGATACGCTGTTAATTTTAGTCAATCCGATTGGACCAACTTGTCATACTGGAACAAACAGCTGCTTTAAGAATTCTAAAACTGAATGGGGCTTTCTATACGATTTAGAACAATTACTTGGCTCTCGTAAGCAAGCTGATCCTAACACCTCTTATACTGCAAAACTCTATCATGATGGTACTAAGCGTATTGCTCAGAAAGTCGGAGAAGAAGGTGTAGAAACAGCCCTTGCTGCCACTGTACGAGATAAAGAAGAATTGAAAAATGAATCGGCAGATTTGATTTACCATCTATTAGTCTTACTACAGGATCAAAATCTATCACTCCAAGATGTGATTGGCATTTTAAAAGCTAGACATAAATAATATTAAAAAGAAACCAAGCGAGGCACAATCTTTGAGCTTGGTTTCTTAAAATACATTTCAAAATGACCTATCGATTTATCTAACAGGTAATTTAACTCCATTAAACATAGCTTGCACTGCTACATTGTTTTCACAAAGACTAATTTTATCTATTGTTTGTCTATTTAAATGTGGAGAAAATTGACTAATAAAATCATACATATAATTACGCAAGAACAGAGATCGCGCAAAGACGATATAAGTTGTACTGTAAGGGAATATATGGCCGGCATTTAGCACCACAAATTCACAATCTGAACTTTCATCAACCGCCATTTTAGCCACAATGCCAACACCAACACCTAATTTGACATAGGTTTTAATCAAATCAGCATCAGTAGTGCTAAATACAATATTTGGGACTTGATTAGCTTTAATAAATGCCTGATTAAGATCGGAACCATCATTAGAAAAATCATAACTAACTAATGGATATTTAGATAGCTCATCAATTGTAACTAAACTGCTTTTAGCTAAAGGGTGATCTTTCATGACAATGACAGCTTGGTTCCAATGATAACAAGGTAATGCAATCATATCATCACTAAGATCTGATAAATCGGTCACGATAGCAAAATCAGCTTGTCCAGTTTGTACTTGCATCAGGCATTGAGGAGATGACCCTTGTTCCATATGAAGAGTGATACTCGGGTACTGTTGCATAAATTGTTGGATAACAAGAGGTAAAGTATAACGAGCTTGAGTATAAGTGGTTGTTATCGTTAATGAGCCTTGATTTGGTTGACTAAACTCTTTAGCTAAAATTTTAATATCTTGTGCTTTATTCAAAATATCACGGGCTAAAGCTATAATCTGCTCACCAACTGGTGTAACTTCTGAAAGATGTTTACCTACACGGGTAAAGATTTGTACATTTAGCTCATCTTCCAATAATTTAATCTGCTTACTTATTCCAGGTTGAGAGGTATAAAGTTTTTCAGAGGTAAGCGATACATTGAGATCATTATTAACAACCTCAACAATATAACGCAGCTGTTGCAACTTCATGACAAAGGCTCCTTTAACTATATACCTTTCCCTTTTCTCAAAAAAAACTTGAGGAAAGGGGTTTTTTAAGGTAATTCCCTTCACACCTTACCACAAAAACGGCTTTTTATATTAAACAGCTACTGAACCTGAGCTATTCTTTATAAAATGATTAAGTGTTATTACCTATTTTTTACTATTAACCCATTTACCATGAACATATTGCATGACCCAACCAGTAGATTTGCCGTTAACTTCAGAAGTAACATACTGTTCTTTATTCTTTCGGCTATAACGAACAATACTTGGATTACCATTTGGATCATGGCTTGGTGCTTCAGTTAAATAAATAAATTTTTCTGGTAAACGATATTTAAAGCGTTGTAACTCTTCAACTAATGGTGCACGAGTTTCCCGTGATTTTGGGAAATTATGCGCTGCTAAAAATATACCTGATGCACCATCTCTAAGGACAAAATGTGCATCTGATTTAGTACATTGTAATTCAGGCAAATCAACTGGATCTTCTTTAGGAGGAGCCACATCACCATTTTTCAAGATTTTACGTGTATTTTTACAATCTTGATTAGTACAGCCCATATAGAGTCCAAAACGACCTGATTTAAGGTGCATTTCTGATCCACATTTTTCACATTCGATAATGGGCCCATCATAACTTTTTACTTTAAATGTACCCTTTTCAACCAAAGAACCATCACAAATAGGATTATTACCACAAATATGCAGCTTACGCTCATTATCAAGCAGATAGCTATCCATAGCGGTATGACATTTAGGGCAACGTTTAAGTGCTCTTAAAGCGTTGGTTTCAGCTGTTTCAGCTTCTTCCAAAATGTTTAAGGTTTCATGTTCTGGAATTAAGTTAATTGTCTGCTTACAACGCTCTTTTGGCGGTAATGCATAACCAGAACAAGCTAAAAACACGCCGGTTCCTGCAGTTTTAATCCCCATTTCACGACCACAATTAGGACATTTAATTTCTGGTGTTAAAACTAAAGGATTTAATTGCATTCCACCATGATCTGGATCTTGTTCAGCGATTTCAAGATGCTGGCTAAAATCTTCAAAAAATTGATCTAAAACTTCGCGCCATTCTTGTTTTTTATTAGCGATCTCATCAAGTGCATGTTCCATACGAGCGGTAAAATCATAACTCATAAGATCATTAAAATTTTCACTTAATCTATCGGTAACAATTTCACCAATTTTTTCTGCGTAAAAACGACGATTATCTAATCGTACATATCCACGATCTTGAATAGTTGAAATGATCGTTGCATAAGTAGAAGGACGGCCAATTTCTCGTTTTTCCAACTCTTTTACTAAAGAAGCTTCATTGTAACGAGCAGGTGGTTTAGTAAAATGTTGATCTGGATTTAAGCTAAGTAACTCTAAAATATCGTTGACAGATACAGCGGGTAACATTTTATCTTCATTGTTTTTACTCAACTGAGATTGTACTTTTGTCCAACCATCAAAACGTAAAGTACGACCTTTTGCTTTTAAAGTAAAATCCCCAGCTTTAACAGTAACAGTAATTGAGTTATATTCAGCTGATGTCATTTGACAAGCAACAAATTGACGCCATATTAGTTGATACAACTTAACAGCATCAACTTCAACATCACTCAGACTTGTAGCTTGTATATTAACATCAGAAGGACGAATAGCTTCGTGCGCTTCTTGTGAGTTTTTCTTACTGGTATAAACATTCGGTGATTTTGGTAGATATTTATCACCATAATTTTCACCAATATAATCTCGGACCATCGTTAATGCGTCTTGACTCAAATTTGTAGAGTCGGTACGCATATAAGTAATATAACCTGCCTCGTATAAACGCTGTGCTAACATCATTGTCTTTTTCACCCCGAAGCCAAGGCGAGTACTTGCAGCTTGTTGTAAAGTCGACGTAATAAATGGCGCAGTTGGATTGCTTTTAGTTGGCTTTTCTTCAATATTGGTTACTTGATATTGTTTATTATTTAGCTCTGCTAAAGCAATATCAATAGCAACCCGATCTTTCGGTTCAAACGCATCATCTTTATAATGCGTAACTTGCATAGTTAGTTTTTCTTGATTAGCTGTTTTTAAGTCAGCATAGAGCTCCCAATATTCTTCAGGAATAAAGGCATGGATTTCACGTTCACGTTCAACAACTAATCGTACCGCAACGGATTGGACTCGACCAGCTGACAACCCTCTTGCTACTTTTTTCCAAAGTAATGGCGACACCATAAAACCAACTACGCGGTCCATAAATCGGCGTGCCTGCTGAGCATTAACACGATCCATATCAAGCATAGCAGGATGCTTAAACGCATTTTGAATCGCAGTTTTAGTGATTTCGTTAAATACAACACGTCGATATTTATCATCATCACCACCAATAACATCTTTTAGATGCCACGCGATGGCTTCCCCTTCTCTATCCAAGTCGGTTGCGAGATAAATCCTATCCGCATCTTTGGCTAACTTTTTAAGCTCATCAACTACCCGCTCTTTACCGGGTAAAATTTCATAATGAGCTTTCCAACCATTATAAGGATCGACACTCATACGATCGACTAAGATCTGCTTTTCAGATCGTTTTACTTTCTTCTCGGCTTTATCTTTGCTGGTTTTTTCATTGCGGTGGCTACTACCACTAACTGGAAGATCTCGAATATGCCCCACGCTTGATTTAACCACGAAATCTTTGCCAAGATATTTATTAATTGTTTTTGCTTTTGCTGGTGATTCCACAATAACAAGGGATTTTCCCATAATTAAACCTATTTATCCTGTAGTTTAAGTTATTTACTGTCTAAATTAACATCAAGTAATGACAGTAAATCATCTTTAATTGTCGACACTTTACTTGCATACTGCTCTTTTTGCTCTGCATCTTCAATTAATTGTGTAATTGTTTGTGACAACGTACATCCCCGGCGTTTAGCTAAATTAGCTAATCTTTGCCAGACTAGAAATTCTAAATCAATAGACTTTTTACGTGTATTTTGCTGCTCGGCATTAAAATGTCGTTTTCGTCGCGCCCGAATGGTTTGCTTCATGCGGTTATCTAAATCGGGATTTAAATGCTGCTTAATCCAATCAACGACGGCTGTCGGTTTGTGTTCCAATAACAATAGTTCATTTACGGCTTGTTGAGCTGCACTCTTTTCAACATAACGAGTGATAGGCTCCCCTTCTAAATGTCTTTTTACTAAATAGTGCCACTTCCAACCGCATTCAAGGTTTTCTAATTGTTGATATTTCATAAGCTCACCTTGTGACGCTGTAACTAAATATGTTAGTTGTAGCATAATCTTGACACACAATAAAGAAAATTATTGCATTTGACAAATTTTTTATAAATCTGCTATCGTTCGCCTATCATTTTGAACTTCTACTTAAGGAATTACAAATAATGGCAAAAGCCGATGTTATTTATATTAATGGTTACATTTACACTGCAGACGAGCATGATACCGTTTGTGAAGCGCTTGCAATTAAAAATGGCTATATTATTGCAACTGGTACCACACAAGAGATAAATAACTCCCAATATGTTGATAATTGTACAATAATTCATGATCTACTAGGTAAAACAATGATGCCCGGCATAATTGATGCTCATCTACATACCTTTTGGGGCGGTATGCAATTATCATCATGTAATTTAAATTATCAAAGTTTAACTGTTGATACTACCTTAGCCATTATTCAAGAATATTTAGATAATGATTCCGCAGACAATAGTGAAAATTGGTTACAAGTTCGTGGCTGGTTACGCCAAGAAGTGTTACCAATCGGAACCGACATTACCCGCTTTGATCTTGATAAACTTAATACCACGCGCCCCGTAATTCTGTTTTCAAATGATTGTCATACGCTTGTTGCAAATAGCATTGCTTTAGAAAAATTTGGACTTGACCGTAATACGCCAGAGCCTTCTGATGGAAAAATTGGACGCACTGAAGATGGCGAATTAAACGGTATATTAGAAGATGCCCCTGCTATGCGCGCGTTTGACAGCATCTCTAAAATTACCGATGAACAAGCAGTAAACATAGCTAAATTATCACAAACTGAATTAAATAAGCAAGGTGTAACGTCAGTTATGGATGCACGCATCACTGAAACACAAGCCGATGCATTTCTAAAATTACAACAACAAGATCAGCTCTCAATACGTTTATTTGGTGCACGTGAATTACCACCTGATGATGTCGGTACTATTGAGGATATTCCTGCTGTTATTGATCGCGTTAAACAATTTGCTAAGCGTTATGATGATAAAAACTGGCAACCTAAGCCAGGTATAAAAGTATCGCATACCAAATTATTTGTCGATGGAGTGATGCAAGCACCATTAATGACAGCTCGCTTACTAAAACCTTATCAATTAGAAAATGAAAAAGATCGCCTCGGTGATCTATATTATTCAACAGAGATGTTAGATGCATTAATACTCGAATCATCTAAAGCTGGATTTCATCCTCACATGCATACTGTTGGCGAAGGAGCAATTGAAGTTGTTCTTAACGCGATTGAAAAAATGCGAAAAACACTACCAGATGCGGATATTCGTCCAAGTACTGCACATAATGAACTCAGTGCAATGCATCAATTTGCTCGTTATAAACAATTAAAAACCAGTGTAGTATTTTCATTCCAATGGGCTGGCTGTAGCTCAGCAATGGTAGAACAATACGAAACCTTATTTGGTGCCGAACGCTATAATGGTTTAGAAGCCCACGGTCAGTATATAGATGCTGGAGTCACCTGTGCGTTTGGTAGCGATTGGCCAATTGATCCACTTAATGAATGGTATGATTTCCAAATCGCCATGACCAGACAAATTGATGCACAGCACCCTCGTTTAAATAGTGACCGCAATTTAACAGCGACCGAAGTCCTACGCTGTGCAACAATTGGCGCCGCTTATGTGTTAAAACAAGATGATTATATAGGCTCTATCGAAAAAGGAAAATTTGCAGATTTAATTATTTTAGATCGTAATCCATTTACCATTCCAGCAACGGATATTCAAAATGTCAAAGTATTAACGACGATGGTTGGAGGGAAAACAGTTTATCAACACGCCTAATAATCGTTAAAAAATTTATTACCCCGCCTATTAGTCGGGGTAATTTTTCAATGATTAATCAGCATCAACAATAACATCGCCTTCCACTGCTGGTTTTCGAGAAAAATGTAAAATCGCAGCAATAATAAATGCTCCGATAAACATATCAATGACATACCATAATGCACCTTTGGTTACACCACCTAACGCAACTAAACCACCAAATGCAACTAATGAATCAATACCATTAATCATGCCTAGCATTCCCGCAACTGCTGTACCAACAACGATCGCAATAATAACGCGTTTTGGATCTTTAGCCGCAAATGGAATCGCCCCTTCTGTAATACCAGCTAGGGATAAAAAGAACGCAGTAATACCAAACTCTTTTTCTTCCTTAGTATATTTAGAGCGAGACACAATCAAAGAAGAAATAGCCAATCCTAAAGGAGGAATTGCACAGCACATACGAAATACACCATTAGGACCGTAAACACCTTCTGCCATAGCTGCTAATGTAAAGGCTGTAGCTGCTTTACTACATGGTCCGCCCATATCTAGCGCTGCAAGAACACCAATACCTATACCTAAAAATGCTGCGTTAACTTCAGACATGCCTTTTAAAGTTTCGACCATCGCTTTTACAAACCAATCAAGCGGATATGACAAGCCATAAATATAAATAGGAGCCATAACTAATAAGGTCACAGTTGGAATAATCATAACAGGCATAACAGAGGCAATAACTGGATGGACTTTAACTGTTTTAAACCATTTTACAAAATAACCAATTAAAACACCGAAAATCATAGCACCAATAAAGCCTGTACTTACATGATTAGCACCAATTGGATTATTTACTACATATCCCATAATAAATGCTGGAGCTAAGGCGGCATTACCACCAATCGAATAAGCCATATATGCCGCAAGCACAGGTACCATCATTGCAAAGCCATAAAACGCAACTTGCTGTAAATCGGCAAAGAATTGATTACTTGGTAAAATAGTGTCACCAGTTACATGACCAGTCATTAACACTATTGAAAAAAGAATACCTGAAGCAATAATAACTGGTAAAAATTTACTGATACCGGTATTTAATGACCTAAATATTTCTTTTCCAATACTCTCCTTAACTTCTTTTTTAGATGATAGTGCTTCAGCATTGTTAAAAATATTAACCGTGTTTTTAACCGCTTCACCGGTGCTGACCTTAATCACATTTTTAAAAGGTTCTAACCTTTCAGCATTATCAATAGAAATATCTGTTGCTAACAAAATTACATCGGCACTTTTTAAATCTTGTTCTGTTAATACATTATCAATCCCTGCTGCGCCTTGTGTTTCGACCTTACAATCCCATCCTCGTTTTTTAGCTTCATTTTCAATTTTTTGTTTAGCAATATAAGTATGAGCCATACCCGCTGTACAGGCACATATGGCCACAATTTTTTTATTTTTTAGCGATTCTTTACTCATATAAACCTCGGATTAATTTTGCTACAGTTTGAATATCACTATTTAAAAGTTCTTCAATAAAATCATCATCAGCCAAATTAGATGCCAATTTAGCAATTATTGTCAAATGCTCTTTATCCGCATTTTCTGGAGCGCCAATCATTACTACTAACTTAACTTTATTTTCATTATTCCAAATTATTCCTGGATTATACTTACCTACCACAATAAATGGTGTTTTTACTGCGCTACTTTTAGCATGAGGCAAAGCAATATCTGTTAGTACATCTGTATCCATTTCTTTTTCATGATTCATAACATCTTGGAAAAATTGTGTGACATTGTTTAAATACTCGTTACTGTTTTCTGCCATTAATTTGATCACTAATGATTTATCTTGAGCAAGATTATCAGTTAGTTCGACGGGAATAACCGGAATTAAAGCCATAAATAAGTCCTCTTGATAATTATTTAGTATAAAATTTTAGTAAAATAAAGATATACAAAACAAATATATAACGTTCATTTTTTATTGACACTTAATTTTTTGATTAAATAATTTGATCTTGCTCACAAATATGAAATATTTAAAATTTATTGATGATTAAAGTAATCATTACTTTCAAAAATACATACTTATTAAGATACGGCCTTAATAATGATTTTACTTAATAATAAAATGATCTTTTTCATTGTTTAGCATGAAAATTATGTGGCTGTTTTGTCATACAGGTATTATTAGAAATTAAAATAGAAGATTTAAGAAGAAACAAAAAAAGGATAAAAGTATATTTGCAATATTATATTTTGACTATTTACCTTTATATAAATATTTTGATAAGTTTATAGATCCTTCTATAGATAAATACAATTTTATTTTAATATTTTTTTGATTGAGGATACTCATAACGTAAATGAAACTATGAGTATCCTTAATTTGGCTCTTTGATTCTGAGCCTAGCCAAAAAGTTGATATTTGGTTTCTAAATTGATGGCTAGCGCAAAAAAGACCGATTTATTGATGATACTTTTTATCTTATTTCACTTTGACCACTAAGCAGTCCAAATAAACAATTGAATAAAAATTATCAAGTAGAGAATTCTGCCACTCTATCACATACTCTTTTACTCATTCCGTCAGTTTAAAAATCAGCACTGGCGAGATATCAACACCATATATCTCCTTATATAGAAATAATGTTTATTTCATTCCTTTATGAAGGATATAGCAACTTTCTTTAAATTTTAGCTCACAAGCTTGTTCAAAATACTTTTTAGCTAAATCACTATTTTTTTCAATTCCATCACCTTTATAATACATAACACCTAAATTATGCATTGCTTGAGTGTCACCATTATCTGCTGCTTTTGTGTACCAATATAATGCTTTTTTTATCAACTTTGACGCCCTCACCTTCGTCATACATGCGTGATAAACCATATTGCGCAATAGAACCCCCTTGTTCCGCTGCCTGAGTAAGCCAATATAGCGTTTTTTCAGTATTTTCTTCGACGCCGTCGCCGTTCTAATACATAAATGCTAAATTAAACTGAGCATCTTTATCTCCCTGCTCAGCCTCAGTGTTACAAGCAATAAAAGCTTTATCAAAAGCTTTTTGTTCGAAATAGGTAGCGCAATTATTAGCGTAAGCCGTGGTCGATAATAATGCTGTTAATACAACATATACCAATATAGCGCTTTTTCTTTATTTCCTTCATGATCAAGCATCCAGGATAAACCACTGTGCTCCGCATAAACAAACCCTTGTTTAGTAGCTTTAGTGTACCAATAGAGCACTTTTTTTCTATTTTTATCGAAATCGAACGACCGCCCTAATTCATATTGAGCAACAATAAATCCTTGCTCTGCTGCTTTAGTGAGCCATTTTTCACGTTCAAACCTTCTGGATAAATCATATTGCGCTTGAACAGATCCGGCTTCCGCTGCTTGAGTGAGCCAATAGAGTGCTTTTTCTTTGTTTTCCTCGACTCCCTCACCTTCTTCATACATGCGTGATAAACCATATTGCGCAATAGAAACCCCTTGTTCCGCTGCCTGAGTAAGCCAATATAGTGCTTTTTCAGTATTTTCTTCGACACCGTAGCCGTTGTAATACATAAATGCTAAATTAAACTGAGCATCTTTATCTCCCTGCTCAGCCTCAGTGTTACAAGCAATAAAAGCTTGAGCAAAATCTTTTTGTTCAAAATAGGTCGCACAATTATTAGCGTAAGCCGTCGTCGATAATAATGCTGTTAATACAACAAATAGTACTTTTTTCATTAGTTTTCCTTAAATTCCTTAAATATAATAATTTTTTTATTTTGCCTGCTGGCAAGAAAAGAACAAAAATACGTTTACTATCTATTACTTGTTAACAATGTACTTTTAAATCGCTTATCGGTATATGGAGTTGATAAAATGACTAACACGCTAACCCAATATATTGAGCCTATTAAAATGTCACTGTTAAGCTAATTTATATCAAAAAAGTGATTGTGTTAACAGAATAAATAATATTTTGAGGCTGTATAAAAAAAGAACTGCCTTAATATTTAAGACAGCTCTTTTAGTATAAATTGACTCTTCTATATTGATTAATGATGTTTACTTTATGGAATTATAATTATCACAACCTTCTTCTAAACCGAGTGAACAAGCTTGTTTGTAATATTTTTTGGCTAACGTTATATCTTTTTTAACGCCCTCACCTTGCTGATACATTACCCCTAAATTATTTTGTGCCCAATTAACTCCTTGTTCTGCGGCTTTTGTATACCAATATACTGCTTTTTCTTTATCGACTTCGACACCGTCTCCTTTGTAATACATATTGGCTGTGTTATATTGCGCGTAATCAAAACCTTGTTCTGCGGCTTTTGTATACCAATATAACGCCTTTACTTTATTGACTTCGACACCGTCTCCTTTGTAATACATAACCCCTAAATTATTTTGCGCCTCACCATCCCCTTGTTCAGCGGCTTTAGTATACCAATATACCGCTTTTTCTTTATTGACCTCGACTCCATCACCTTCGTCATACATAACCCCTGATTTATATTGCGCCCAAACATCTCCTTGTTCAGCGGCTTTAGTATACCAATAGAGTGCTTTTTCTTTATCGACTTCGACACCCTCACCTTTGGCATACATAAGTCCCAAATTATATTGCGCCTTACTAAACCCTTGTTCAGCTGCTTTAGTATACCAATAGAGGGCTTTTTCTTTATCGACTTCGACACCCTCACCTTCGTCATAAATAACCCCTAAATTATTTTGCGCCTCACGCCTCCCTTTTTCCGCTGCCTGAGTAAGCCAATATAGTGCTTTTTCAGTATTTTCTTCGACGCCGTCGCCGTGGTAATACATAAATGCTAAATTAAACTGAGCATCTTTATCCCCCTGCTCAGCCTCAGTGTTACAAGCAATAAAAGCTTGAGCAAAATCTTTTTGTTCAAAATAGGTAGCGCAATGATTAGCGTAAGCCGTCGTCGATAATAATGCTGTTAATACAATAAATTGTACTTTTTTCATTGGTTTTCCTTAATTTCCTTAAATATAATAATTTTTTTATTTTGTCTGCTGGCAAAAATAGAACAAAAAATACGCTTACTATCTATTACTCGTTAACAATGTACTTTTAAATCGCTTATCGGTATATGCAGTTGATAAAATGACTAACACGCCAACCAAATATTTTGAGCCGTATTAAAATGTCACTGTTAAGCTAATTTATATCAAAAAAGTGATTGTGTTAACAGAATAAATCACATTTTTAGGCTGTATAAAAAAAGAACTGCCTTAATATGTAAGACAGTTCTTTAAACAGATTTCAAATTTGCCTGACTTATGAATAATGTTTATTTGATTCCTTTGTGAAGGATATCGCAACTTTCTTTAAATTTTAGCTCACAAGCTTGTTCAAAATACTTTTTAGCTAACTCGCTATTTTTTTCAATACCATCACCTTTATAATACATCACGCCTAACTGATGTATTGCTTGAGTGTTACCATTATCTGCTGCTTTTTCATACCAATATAGTGCTTTTTCTATATTAATTTCGACACCGTCACCTTTGTCATACATACGTGCTAAATTATATTGATTTATCACAAACCATTCTTTATCTGCTTGAGCTTTAGTGTACCAATAGCGTGCTTTTTCTTTATTGACTTCGACACCATCACCTTGGTCATACATATATGCTAACTCTAATTGCGCATAATCATGCCCTTGTTTTGCTGCTTTTGTATACCAATAGAGCGCTTTTTCTTTACTGGCTTCGACACCATCACCTTTGTCATACATACGTGCTAAATGATATTGCGCATAATCAAGCCCTTTTTCCGCTGCTTGAGTGTACCAATAGAGCGCTTTATCTTTATTGACTTTGACACCATTACCTTTGGAATACATATCTGCTAAAGGATAAAGCGCTATATCAAACAGTTCTTTCTCTGCTTGAGCTTTAGTGTACCATTTGAGTGCTTTTTCTTTATTGACTTCGACACCATCACCTCGGTCATACATATATGCTAATTCTAATTGCGCCGAAATATGCCCTTTTTCAGCTGCTTTTGTGCGCCAATAGAGCACTTTTTCTTTATTGGCTTCGACACCGTCTCCTAATTCATACATGCGTGATAAACCATATTGCGCCTCAACTAATCCGTGTTCCGCTGCTTTTGTGTACCAATATAACGCTTTTTCTTTATTAATTTCGGTACCGTCTCCTTTGTCATACATAGATGCTAAATCATATTGCGCCTCAACAAATCCGTCTTCCGCTGCTTTTGTGTACCAATAGAGCGAGTTTTCTGCATTGGCTTCGACACCGTCGCTTCTGTCATACATACGCTCTATAAATAGCTGATTTTTCTTATCTAGCTCTTCAGCCCCCAATTTACAAGAAATTACAACTTTATCATCTTGATAAAATAGAATATCGCACTTTTTAGCGTAAGCTGTCGTCGATAATAATGCTGTTAATACAACAAATAGTACTTTTTTCATTAGTTTTCCTTAAATTCCTAAAATATAATAATTTTTTTTATTTTGCCTGCTGGCAAGAAAAGAACAAAAATACGCTTACTATCTATTACTTGTTAACAATGTACTTTTAAATCGCTTATCGGTATATGCAGTTGATAAAATGACTAACACGCCAACCCAATATCTTGAGCCGTATTAAAATGTCACTGTTAAGCTAATTTATATCAAAAAAGTGATTGTGTTAACAGAATAAATAACATTTTGAGTCTATATAAAAAAAGAACTGCCTTAATATATGAGGCAGTTCTTTTAACATGTTTCTAATTTGCATGACTTATGAATAATGTTTATTTGATTCCTTTGTGAAGGATATCGCAACTTTCTTTAAATTTTAACTCACAAGCTTGTTCAAAATACTTTTTAGCTAACTCGCTATTTTTTTCAATACCATCACCTTTATAATACATAACGCCCAAATCATGCATTGCTTCAGTGTTACCATTATCTACAGATTTTTTATACCAAAATAGTGCTTTTTCTTTATCGACTTCGATCTCGTATCCTTTGTCATACATATGTGCTAAACGATATTGTGTTTGACTAAGCTCTTTTTTCATTGCGTTACTGAGCCAATATACCGTTTTATCTTTATTAACTTCGAGACCGTCACCTTTGTCATACATTTCTGCTAAATCATATTGCGCTTCAGCAATTCCATATTCTGGTACATCGCTTTTTCTAGGTAACCTCTTACGTAGTTCTGCTATAACATCGTCACTTTCATTATTCAAAACTGCTAAATAATACTGCGCCTCAACAAATCCTTTTTTTACTGCTTTCGTGTACCAATATACTGCTTTCTCTTTATTGACCTCAACACTGTCTCCTTTATCATATCTCTTTGCTAACTCGAATTGCGCCCTACCATCCCCTCGTTCCGCAGCTTTTGTATACCAATACACCGCTTTTTCTTGATTGACTTCGACACCGAGCCCATAGTTATAAATGTTTGCTAATCCAATTTGTGCAGAAATAAGCCCCTGTTGCTCAGCTTTAGTATACCAATATAGCGATTTTTCTTTATTACCATGTTGCCCTAAATCATATTGCGCAACAACAAATCCTTGCTCTGCTGCTTTAGTGAGCCATTTTTCACGTTCAAACCTATTGGATAAATCATATTGCGCTTGAACAGATCCGGCTTCCGCTGCTTGAGTGAGCCAATATAGTGCTTTTTCTCTGTTTTCCTCGACTCCCTCACCTTCTTCATACATGCGTGATAAACCATATTGCGCAACAGAAACCCCTTGTTTCGCTGCCTGAGTAAGCCAATTTAGTGCTTTTTCTGTATTTTCTTCGACGCCGTCGCCGTTGTAATACATAAATGCTAAATTAAACTGAGCATCTTTATCTCCCTGCTCAGCCTCAGTGTTACAAGCAATAAAAGCTTTATCAAAAGCTTTTTGTTCGAAATAGGTAGCGCAATTATTAGCGTAAGCTGTCGTCGATAATAATGCAGTTAATACAACAAATAGTACTTTTTTCATTAGTTTTCCTTAAATTCCTAAAAATAATAATAATTTTTTTATTTTGCCTGCTGGCAAGAAAAGAACAAAAATACGTTTACTATCTATTACTTGTTAACAATGTACTTTTAAATCGCTTATCGGTATATGCAGTTGATAAAATGACTAACACGCCAACCAAATATCTTGAGCCGTATTAAAATGTCATTGTTAAGCTAATTTATATCAAAAAAGTAATTGTGTTAACAGAATAAATAACATTTTAAAGCTGTATAAAAAAGAACTGCATTAATATGTGAGGCAGTTCTTTTAACATGTTTCTAATTTGCATGACTTATGAATAATGTTTATTTGATTCCTTTGTGAAGGATATCGCAACTTTCTTTAAATTTTAGCTCACAAGCTTGTTCAAAATACTTTTTAGCTAACTCGCTATTTTTTTCAATACCATCACCTTTATAATACATAATGCCTAAATTATGCATTGCTTTAGTGTTACCATTATCTATTGATTTTTTATACCAAAATAGTGCTTTCTCTTTATCGACTTCGATCTCGTCTCCTTTGTCATACATTTTTGCTAAACGATATTGTGTTTGACTTAGCTTTTTTTTCATTGCGTTACTGAGCCAATATACCGTTTTATCTTTATTAACTTCGAGACCGTCACCTTTGTCATACATTTCTGCTAAATGATATTGCGCTTGAGCAATTCCATATTCCGGTTCAGTGATTTTTCTACCTAACCTTTTACGTAGTTCTGCTATAACATCGTCACCTTCATTATTCAAAACTGCTAAATAATATTGCGCCTCAACAAATCCTTTTTTTGCTGCTTTAGTGTACCAATATACTGCTTTCTCTTTATTGACCTCAACACCGTCTCCTTTGTCATATCTCTTTGCTAACTCTAATTGCGCCCAACCATCCCCTTGTTCCGCAGCTTTTGTATACCAATACACCGCTTTTTCTTGATTGACTTCGACACTGAGTCCATTTTCATAAATGTTTGCTAATCCAGTTTGTGCAGAAATAAGCCCTTGTTGCTCAGCTTTAGTTAGCCAATATAGCACTTTTTCTTTATTACCATGTTGCCCTAAATTATGTCGCCCTAAATCATTTTGCGCAACAACAAATCCTTGCTCTGCTGCTTTAGTGAGCCATTTTTCACGTTCAAACCTATTGGATAAGTCATATTGTGCTTGAACAGATCCGGCTTCCGCTGCTTGAGTGAGCCAATAGAGCGCTTGTTCTTTATCGACTTCGACTCCCTCACCTTCTTCATACATGCGTGATAAACCATATTGCGCAATAGAAACCCCTTGTTCCGCTGCCTGAGTAAGCCAATATAGTGCTTTTTCAGTATTTTCTTCGACACCGTCGCCGTTATAAAACATAAATGCTAAATTAAACTGAGCATCTTTATCTCCCTGCTCAGCCTCAGTGTTACAAGCAATAAAAGCTTTATCAAAAGCTTTTTGTTCGAAATAGGTAGCGCAATTATTAGCGTAAGCCGTCGTCGATAATAATGCTGTTAATACAACAAATTGTACTTTTTTCATTAGTTTTCCTTAATTTCCTTAAATATAATAATTTTTTTATTTTGCCTACTGACAAGAAAAGAATAGAATAGGCTTACTCTCTATTACTCGTTAACAATGTACTTTTAACTGGCTTATGCGTATGTGGAGTTGAAAAAATTGTTAACACGCCAATTATTGGATCACATAAAAATGTCACTATTATTAGAAAAGTATTTAACCATAATATTCCTATAAATATATTTTCTCATTACTTTATATCAAATCCTTAATATTTCCCTTTCTTCAGAAATTAAAAATGCGATTTATTTTTATAGGCAAATAACCTTGGTTTAATCTATTTTTATTCTTATTCATAATAGAGAGCTTAACCTAAATATAAATCACTTTCTTTGAGTCTAAAAAATCTATTTTTATTAAGAATTGTTCAGAAATAATTCATATTAAATGGTTAAATCCAGAATTTACTAAATTAAATGTCAATATAATAAAAATTAGCTTGCATAATTATGATAATGTGGCAGAATTCCCTGCCGCTTCAAGCGGGTAAAAGGCAAAACTATACTTAGTAGTTTTTTATTGTTTTTTGGGACAGAGGAGCAAAAATAAATCATGTCCGCAATAAAAATGAAACGAGTTTTAACCACACCTGCATTAATTGCATTTGGTTTAGCTTATATGGTTCCTTTAGGGATCTTTACCACTTATGGGGAAGTTACCGTTGTCAGTAATGGACACTTACCTATAGCCTACATCATCACCCTTGCCATGATCTTTTTCACAGCATTGAGTTACTGCCGAATGGCAAATAAACTCCCTATTGCTGGTTCGGCGTATACCTATGTACAACGAACTTTTGGTGGAAAAGTTGGTTTCTTAGTTGGTTGGGCACAAATTCTTGATTACCTATTTTTACCAATATTAAATTATTTGGTTTTAGGAATATATCTACATGAGCACTTTGAGAATATTCCAGCCTATGTATTTGTATTAGTATCGATTATGGGTGTCAGTATATTAAATTATCTTGGTATCAAGTTAATCAATTGGGCCAATATCACTTTAAATTTATTTCAAGCGTTATTTATCGTATTGTTTATTATTATAACGTTAATAAATGTTGATTTAACACCCGAAGCGATGCTCAAACCAATATCAGTTACACCAGATGACTTTAGTGGTTTATTTTCCGGAGCCGCCATATTATGCCTTGCATTTTTAGGTTTTGATGCAATAGCGACACTGGCTGAAGAATCAAATGAAGCGAAAAAAACCTTACCAAGAGCTATTATTGGCACCATACTTATTGCTGGTTGTATATTCCTAGTTGTTTCCTATTGTGCGCATTTAGCGTATCCGCAATGGACTGATTTTGTTGATAATAGAGATACAGCGAGTTTGGATGTAATGCACAGAGTTGACAGTATAAGTCATTTAACCAATATTCTTGGCAATTTTGGTAATGATTTTATATATAATTTCTTCCAAACAGCATATTTAACTGGTGTATTTGCCTCAACAATGACAGCACAAACTAGTGTGTCTCGAATTTTTTATGCTATGGGACGTGAAGGTGTATTACCTAAAAGAATCTTCTATAGAATTCATCCACGTTTTAGAACACCTTACTTATCAATAATTTTTGTTTCTATTTTTTCATTATTCTCTTTGGTTCTTGATTTAACCTTAGTGATATCGATGATAAGTTTTGGTGCATTAGTCGCTTTTACCTTTGTCAACCTATGCGTTATCAAAAGCTACTTAGGTGGTGAAACCAAGAAAACAGTGTTGATGCTATTAAAATATGGACTAATGCCTGCAATTGGTTTACTACTTTCGTTGTGGCTATGGACTAGCCTTGAATCGACAGCAATGATGGTTGGATTGATATGGTTGGCTTTTGGATTCTGTTATCTACTTTATTTAACTCGATTTTTTACAACAACATTACCATCAATTGATCATTCGGAATTGGATTCAATTATCAAAGATTAGATAATTCTATTAGGTCTACTTAAAAGTATTTAGTTCATGCCCTTTAAAAATAATCCCGTCGACCAAGGTCGACGGGATTTTCATTTTTAAGTAATAAAACTTGATTAAAATCGCTTAAAATTATTCACCAAAACCTGTAGCAAATAATTCACGGATTTCATCCATAGCTGCTTTTTCATCTTCACCATCACAGATGATTTCAACAGTTGAACCGCCTTTAACGCCAGCACCAAGTAAACCCATCATACTTTTTAATTTAATAGCTTTATCGTTATAAACAAGTTCAATTGATGATTTATAACGACCAGCTAATTTAACAAGTGTCGTTACTGGGCGGGCATGTAAACCAGTTGAATTTTTTACTACCATTTGCTCTTTTAGCATATTATATGTCCTTACTTATATCTAACGTTAATACGATACATGTATTTATATCATAAATTCATTTTTTTTGCTCTTTTTTAGCGTTAATTTTTGAAATTTATTCATAACATTCTGATTATTAATAGCTGTTTATTAATAATACTAAAATTACTCTACCCAGAAATATCTCACCACATGGAAAAAAATTGGAGCAGCAAAACAGATTGAATCGAAGCGATCAAGTATTCCTCCATGACCACCTATAAGCCTTCCCCAGTCTTTTACACCCCGATCACGTTTGATGGCAGACATCACTAATCCCCCAAAAAAGCCCAAAAGTGTAATCATTAGCGAAATTAAGCCCGATTGCAGAAAAGTAAAAGGCGTGATCCAAAACATACATGCCCCAATAAAACTGGCTGATAAAATACCGCCAACAAACCCTTCTATCGTTTTCGCTGGTGAGACATTTGGGCTAATTTTATGTTTTCCAAATAATTTTCCAAAAACGTATTGCAATACATCTGATAGCTGAACGACGAGTACTAGATAAGCGATTAACAACAGGTTACGACCTTGATAATTTTCGATGTCTAACACTAATAATGCTGGCACACATGAAATACAATAAACCGTAATCATCAATCCCCATTGTACATCCGCTATTCTTTCTAAAAAATTTCGGGTCGATCCTGTAATCGTAGCAAATATTGCCAGGAACAAAAACGCATAAACTGGAATAAAGATACTGAATAGACCATACCAAGCATAAGCGACCAAAATATATTGCACAGGTAAAGCGATACCAAATGCAAAAATTAATGCAAAATAGTCGTAGCGATTAATCGGCGTTAAAATAAGAAATTCACGTAAAGCTAAGCCCGAAACAATAAAAAACAAAAATATCACTGCCAATTGACCTAACCAAAAAGCCCCACCAATAATGGCTACCATCACCCACCATGCATTAATTCGAGCATTTAAATTATCAATACTGGGGGATTTGAAGCGGTATTTTAGAAGCTGACCAATTATCGATGCTACTAACAAAAACAAACCGATGCCCAAAAACAATAAAAATGTATCATATTGATAATGGGACATCTTAATTCTCCTTGTGTGTAATGTTACAAAAAAATCCGTTAATTATTGATAATACCATTAATGACAGCAAAAACGATTAAACAATTTTGTAATAAAAATAAAATTATTTGGAATCTTAACAGCGATAAAACTCCCTTTTGGCGATCATCCACTGTCCTTAATGTTGAAGCATTAATGAGTTTTAAATTGATTAACGCCTTATCCATCGCCAACAATTCATTTTGCAAATGGTCTGAATGATTGGCTAAATATTCAAATAACTTTTTATCAAAAGCGACTCTTATAGCGTAATATTTACTTACTAAACCAAGGAGAAAAATAATCAAACAAAAAATGGTTAAAGCCCCTTCCCCAAAACTTATCAAAGCAACAAAAGCACCCAATACGGATAAAAGCATAGAATAAATATCAATCTGTCTGCTAATTGATAAATAATGACAAAATATCTCCAAATCGGTTTTGCTAATACTATTTTGCAATGGGTCCGAACTTAACATCTCCCTATCCCTTCTTTAATCGTTGAAAACCAATTGGATAAAATCAATTGTTGTTGGTTAGATATAACAATCGAATTCCGACAGGCTTTTACTTTGTTTATTGCTTCTTGTAGATTATTGGCTCTTTTCGTCCATAATAACCACGCAATCACAGCAGTTGCACTTCTAGAATAACCTAAAGCACAACAAACTAATAATTTACCTTGTTGATGATAAAGTTCAATAGTTTTCGCGGCTTGTTGACACTCTTCCTGCGAAAGAGGAGTCATATCTAAAACGGGAATAAGGGAGTATGCCCCTTCAAAATGCCCAATTGGTAACTCAGCGCACAAATCTACCACCGAATTATAATGATTTTGCTTTAAGCTTTGACTGGATGGAATGCGGCCTAAATAAACTTCATCAACAATCAAATCATCAGTTTGATGTCTGATTGTCCATATCCTTGAATTTAGCCACATAATGATAAAATATGGGAAAAAAAGCAAAATAACGGGAAGCTTAAAATGGCCATTTTGTTGTTTTTGAAAGCCTGATGAGAACAAATAATTAGCAGCAACCAATAACAAAGCACCAGCCAACCATATTAGAGCCCATACAGAATAATAGACAACAACGGCCAGTGATAACAAGCTCAAGCCAAAATAAATCAAAGCCCAGCAATAGCTTGACGGTCGATGTTTTATCTGTTTTTCTCTCTTATCCGGCCATAACCAAATACAAAAACACCCAACCCATAATCCAGTTGGAATATCAAAAAAATGATGCTGCCAAGTGGTTAAAACTGAAAGTCCAATTAACAAGCACCAAATATGTAAAAAATAACGACTCAATCCACGAAAATAGTTAGCGTAAAACTGCCATAAAATAACTAATAACGTAATATGTAATGAAGGAGCTTGATTAAATGGCTTATCAAATCCCATCAAAATATCAAACATCAATCCAAAAAATCCGTCCAAAGCCGGACGATCAAAATAGAATTTCAGTGGAAAAAGCAAAAAACAAATAATACAAATGACTTGCGCCGTTAACAGCCGTAAACCAAGAGTCTTAAGAGATTGCCATGAAGATGTTAGTAAAATGGCAAAACCATACATGAGATCGATAGACCAATAAGGAACAATCGTCCATGGCCAAAGTGGAATATTACGCTCCCAACTAAAAAACAGACTCGGTACCCCCTCACGTTGAGACGTAAACCAGTTAGCAAAATTGTAACTAGTAAAAAAGAACACCGATAAACCGACTAACCATATACACTTATAAAAGTTAAGCCGGTTAAATACTTTTAGCATAATTAATTCGAATTTCGTTGTGCAAGCGAAACGGTAAAAATACCCCACTGATCTACCAACATGGTAACTTTAGTAAATCCAGCTTCCTCAACTAACTGATCCATCTCAAGCTGAGTCCGTCGTCGCATAATCCATGCTTTCCCTTCTCGATGAGAGGTTAAAGCTCTAGCAATAAATTCAAGTTGAGGATGCCAAGGTTGATTGGTATAAATTAAATATCCCCCTGCTGGAATCACATCGGACAACCCTAACAAAGATTCACGTAATAACTGATTATCATCAAACAATTCATATAAACCTGAAACCACCGCTAAATTAGGTTTTGGAGATAATTGTGAAAGTTCATTACGACTAAATGCATCACCTTTTTCAAAACGGACAATATCACTTAAACCTTGTTGTTCTATGAGTATACGCCCATCACGAATATTGATATCACTATAATCACGTAATAGAACCGAATTTGGTTTATGGGCAATTTGATTAATCGTTTCTAGAATATAGCGACCATGTCCTGCAGCTATATCAACAATGTTAACTTCATCAGATTGTAGCTTTTCAATAGTTTGCTTTAACAATTGCTCTAAATGGTTTTTACGTTGTCGAATACCTCGCCAGCCAATAGATTGCAAATAGAGATAATCAAAAAATTGACCGAGTTTAGAGGAACCAGAAGGTTCATTTCGATAAACATAATCTAGTGTACTACCTGAATCAAATCCTGTTTCTAAGCCTAGCTTGATACCATCCGACATTTTACCAGCATGTTTTAAGGTCGCTCGAACACACTTCCAATACCATGACTTAATCCATCCAGAAGGCGGTAATGCTAATTTATCGGTTTCCATGCGAGTATAACCAACTCGATCAGCATTTGTTAATACCGGAACATTGGGTTGATTTGCAAAACAGCCTTGTATAAACCGCCTCGCCCTATCGATAGCCATATAACGATCTTTCTCGCCAAACGTATCGTGGTAAAATTTTGGTAAGATATGGAACTCTTTTTGGTTTGTTCCCAAATTATCATAAAAAATTTTCTGCGGTTTACGACGCACCACAAAATCAGAGCCAGAAACGAGTAATTGAGTGGGAACAGTAATGGCGTTGGCATCTTTAACAATTCGATCTGATACCGCATAAAGATCAAGCAATAATCTAACTGAAATAGGTCGAGTAATTAATGAATCTTTATTAAAAGATTCAGCCCGACTAACATCATGCGTTAATAAATTCGGTTTGACATAACTATTTACGAAAAAATTTCCTTTTAGATTATACAGTAACTTAAGTCCTGGCACAGCTAATGGTACATATAACTTAACGCTAAATGCGGGTGATCCTAAAACCAAGGCGCGAATATTTGGCACATAATCATGCACCCAAGCGCTTGCAATTACCGCCCCTACACTTTGAGCGATAACGGCAATATCTTGCATACTCAAAGAGTATTCCTCAATGATATACTTAATAAAACAATCAGCATCTTTAATTAGCGTGGCAAAATTGGGAGCATCACCACGCTCACCTTCTGATTGACCGTTTCCTCTCGCATCCCAAGCAAAAATATGAAAGTCAGGTAAATCAAGTTCATCAGCCAAATGGGCTACTCGTCCAGAGTGTTCATGACCTCGATGAAAAAGTACAATTGCTTTTGAAGTCATTTGATCATTAGTCTCGACAGCTGGCCAATAACGATAGAATAATTGACAACCATCATGACTAATAAATGTTTTTTGCTGCTGTTCACGCATAAGCTAATCCTTGATACTTGTTGATTCTTGCAATCCCTTCCTAACTCTATTAACTACCGTAATTAATAACAAAAAGATAATTAGCCACAATACAGTATTAAGCCAATCAAGTGGTAACAAATAGGTAGAAATGCCTAAACTTATTAGGCTAAAAACAAAAGCCCGATCACTTTTACCCATGGGGCCATCATAACGTCGTGTGCTACCAATCATCACACCGAGTACTCCAGCAAACTCAGTTAAAAAAGATAACAAAACGACTAAAATAACTAAACTGTTATTGACCTGATTCAATTGAGTAAAGATTAATAGTAATACAGAATCAGAAACCACATCACAAATCTCGTTTAAATAAGAACCAAGATTTGATTTTTGGTTATATTCTCTTGCTAGCATACCATCAATCGCATTGAGTGCCATCCGAATAAACATCCATAATGGTATTAACAAAAATAACCATACATGATCTGCAAAATAACCAACAAACATAGCAACTAATATCGACCCAACACAAGCACCTATTGTCACCTGATTGGCAGTTATTTGTGAATCATAGAGCAACTTCACATAAGGACGAAGCAATGCTTGAAAGCGCGATTTTAATTGATAAATAGAAAACATTTTCGTCCCTTAATCCATAATTAAACAATACGTTGTAATTGAGTATACTTTAATGAACTCACCATAAAATGCAAACGGTTAAGCACATTAACTTCACCTGCGCCATCATCAAAATCCAAATAAAGCAAATTAAGTTTTGGATTAAGGTCACGCATACGTTTCTCTACCCCTTTTGAAACAACATGATTAGCAATACAGCCAAACGGTTGAAGACTAATCACATTATTAATACCGTGTTGAGCAAAAGTCATAATACCAGCTGGAATTAACCAACCTTCACCATATTGATTAGCTAAACTAAGAATTTCTTCCGCTTTTGTCGCCATATCACGAATATTGTGGAATGGTTGATAATATTTAAATCCCGACAAAATCTGATTAGTTTGATCAATGTACTTCTGCGCTACTTTTTCAAAAAAGTGAACAAAATAAGCAACAAAACTCTTGTTAATAATATAATTATCAACATTACTATCATAGTTAACAAAAGACTGAGCAAAAAACTCGATCATTGGCGGAATAACCGGTTCTATCCCCTGTTCGACTAGCCAATCTATGCTATTTTGATTTCCGAAACCGTTATATTTAACGTAAATCTCCCCAACAATTCCAATTTGAGGGCAATCTTTATTTAAGGTTTCGATTTGATTGAAATGATCGACAGCTTCTTTTAATAGCAAAAAGATCGCCTTTTTGCCTTTATGTTGATTGATAATTTGCTGTAACTTTCTAATATAAAGTTCTTTTAACTGATTAGCTTGCTGTTTATATTTTGCTCTAGGCGCAATCGAATAAAACATCTTTGAAATCGAATCGGCAAACAGCATAGCAAAAAAAGTTGCTGGTAATGTTTTCAGCCAGTTAAGTTTAAAGCCTGGTTGTTCGATTTCATTAATATTACCTGTACTTAGCGACACAATCGGAATATCTTCATAACCATTACTAATCATTGCTTTCTTAATTAAAGAAAGATAACTACTCGCCCTGCACTGGCCTCCTGTTTGGGTAATACCGATAGCCACTTCATCACGCTGATATTTACCTGAATTTAGCGCTTTAATAATATCTCCAACAATAATCGTTGCTGGATAACAAATCTCATTATTACAATATTTAAGTCCCCACTCGACCGAACTTTTGTCTGGTTTTGGAAGGATTTCAAGCTTATAGCCAGACAAAGCAAAAATTGGAGGTAACAATGGAGAATAAAAATCTGAAATAAATGGCGCCAATATAGTACGGCGCTGTTTGTCTTGCTTAGCAAAAATAGTCGTATTTTTACGCTTAACTATTTTTAATGGTTGTTGATGATTCATGCGGATTGATTCAATAATCGAACGCAAACGCAAACGTACTGAGCCAGTTGCAGTGATCTCATCGACACGAATAATCGTACATGTCTTACCTTTGGATTCTAAAATCGCCTTACACTCATCGGTAACAATTGCATCAGGACCACACCCAAAAGAGTTAAGTTGCACAAACTGAATATTTTTGGGTTGCTCAGCAACAAAACTTGCTGCTGCATACAATCGATTTGGATAACTCCATTGTGAACAGATTTGTAACTCTGGCGATAATCGACTGATTTCACCCAACACGGAATCCTCGGTTATGACATCACAACCTAACGCATTTAAAATCTCAGGTGTTTTATGATTAATTAAACTATCGCTATGGTAAGGTCTACCCGCTAAAATAAACACATAACGACCAGTCTCTTTAGCATTATTCAACACCTCAACAGCTTTTTTATTCAGTGATTGTTTATATTCAGCTTGAGCAACTAGTGCATCTGCAAAAGCCTGACTCGCCACATTTTTAGGAATACCGAGCGACATTAAATAATTGATACATCCTTTTTTCAGTAACTTCTGATCACTAAAATTAATTACTGGATAATCCAACGGCACATTATATTTCGTCTTTGGATTGATCGCGCTATTTATCACCTCAGCATAACTACTCACAATCGGACAGTTATAACTATTAATTGCATTATCAAAATGGTCAGACTCAAATACCACCATCGGCATAAAAATGCGATCAACCTTCTGCTCGATCAACTCCAAAATATGGCCATGAACAAGTTTGGCAGGAAAACAGATGCTATCTGACATCACGGTACCTGCCCCTTTCTCATAAAGATCATATGTCGAATAGGGTGAAAGCGTCACATTTATTCCACTTCTAGTTAACAACGTATGCCAGAATGGAAAATTTTCATATTGCCCTAAAACACGAGGGATTCCGATATGGAGTTTAGCGTCAACATTAAGCATATTAGCTCTATCGAATAACAATGCATTCTTATAATCAAACATATTAAATGCATTTTTATTTTGATGCTGATTATTGCTTAAAAATCGCTCACACTTATTACCGGAATAATAACGTTGACCATTAGCAAAGCGATAAATCATAATATCGCAATTATTCTCACACCCCTTACAACGTGAAGGTTTAGCTTTATTATCTTCAGCTTTTTGTAGATTATCTAAGCCAATAAACTGCGAAGGGGTTTGATTATTTATATAATGATTTTTCGCAACTAGCGCTGCACCATAAGCCCCCATCAATTCAGGAATATTGGAAGTAGCGATTTGAGCACCAGTTAACTGCTCTAAAGCACGAAACACAGCAGGATTCTTAAAAGTACCACCTTGAACCACAATATGATCGCCAAGCTTACGCATATCATGAAGCTTAAGCACTTTATGAATCGCATTTTTAATCACCGAAAAAGCAAGTCCAGCTGAAATATCGCCAACAGTCGCATTTTCACGTAGTGCTTGTTTCACTTTAGAGTTCATAAATACCGTACAACGCGTTCCTAAATCACAAGGATTCTTGGATTTACACGCTGCATCAGCAAAATCAATAGTATTTGAATTAAGGGATTTAGCAAAAGTCTCAATAAATGAACCACAACCTGACGAACAAGCTTCGTTAAGCTCAATATGATTCACCACGCCATTAGCTATAAAAATAGCTTTCATATCTTGACCGCCAATATCCATGATGAAACTCACCTTAGGGTCGATATGTTTAGCCGCGGCAAAATGAGCCATTGTCTCAACCAAACCATCATCGATGGCAAAAGCTGCTTTCAACAACTCCTCTCCATAACCAGTAACACCAGTACGAACAATTACAATCTCTTTACCAGATGCCTCAATCTCATCCTTAAGTACCGTTAACCCTTTAATTAATGCCTTAATTGAATGACCATTATTGGGTGCATAATAGGTAAAAAGTAGCTCATCATTCTCACTAATTAGCGTAATCTTAGTCGTTGTTGAACCACTATCGATACCTAAATAAGCGTTTTGCTTTTGATAAGAGGTTAAAGCTAGGCGAGGAATTTCGATATATTTGCGTTTTTGTTGCCAATCATTAAATGATAGCGACTGGTTAAATAACGGTTTTAAGCGAAAAGATTGATTGACTTGAATCTTATTTGACGCACTTAGCCTATCAATGAAATCATTGATAGTAAGTTCACTACGTTCAATAGCATGGATTGCCGCTCCCCAAGCCGACAATAACGTAGGATGCTCTGTAGTAACAATTTGTTCCTCATTTAACTTTAACGTTTCTAATGCGGCTTTGCCTAAAGTTGGAATAAATGAAAACGGCCCGCCAATCAGCATCACTTTTGGCACAATATCATAACCACGCGCTAGCGTATTCACTAACTGAATACAAACTGCATGTAGAACAGAGTATGCAATATTTTCTTTGGAAACATTACGGCTAATTAAATTTTGCACATCGGTTTTCGCAAACACACCGCAACGAGAAGCGATTGGGTAGACTTTATCGTGTTTGGTTGCAAGCAGGTCAAATTCCTGCACAGGGGTATTAAGTAAAGTTGCCATCTGATCGATAAAGGCACCGGTTCCTCCAGCACAGCTCCCATTCATACGAATATCGGGCGGACGATCAGGAAAAAAGAAGATCATCTTACTATCTTCCCCACCGATATCAATTAGAGTTCGCACCTCAGGATATTTGCGTTGTACCACTTCTGATGCTGCTACAACTTCCTGAATAAAAGCGATACCGGCCTTCTCAGAAATCCCCATCCCAGCAGAGCCTGTCACCTTAACCGACACAATAGCATCATCACCAATCTGCTGTTTAATTTCATCTAACAGGGATAAAGCGGTATTAACAATATGGGTGTTATGACGAACATAATTGGTATAAATAAAATTATCCTGTTCATCGAGTACAACACACTTAGCTGTTGTAGAACCAACATCCAATCCAAGCCTATATATTTTTGGCATAAACAAACTCACATTTTGCAAAATTAGACTTAACCAATAATAGGATTATAAATAATAATTATTCTTCTTTTATAAAATTATTATAGCGAAATCTTTCAGATTTTTAATCAATTTGTTAGGGAAATGACATTTTGGATGTTTTGAAGAGGATCAATATCGAGTTATACTTTCTCCAGCCCTTGCTTAGCGATAGCAATTACATTCTTCAGATCGACACCTTGTGCTTTTGCAGCAAAAATACAGCCGCAATAACATTGACGATAAACATCGTACTCCTTACAAAGTTCGATAGAACGCTTATAACCATTATTCTTTTTGAAATCGGAAGGTAAATAATTAACTGAAAAAATTTCCTGAATTTCGAAACCAAGTTGGTTGATTTTTTGACTATTCTTTTTAGGACTTAGCGTTAACGCACTAGCAAAATAATCAAAGCCCAACTCTTGCGCCTTAATCGCCGCCAAATCTAACCGCATCTTATAACAAAGGTGACACCGCTCACCACCTTCTGGCGCATCACGCAAATGCTCTACCTGTTTAATAAACTCAGCCGGTTGATAAGGTGCTTCTAAAAACTGCACCTGGTTGCCAGTCTTTTGATTAAAATCAGCAATAAACTTCTGTTGAACGACACTGCGATACTCATATTCCACACGGGGATGAATATTTGAATTGGCAAAATAGATCGTGATATCAGCATACTGTGCTAAATATTCCAGTACATAAGTACTACATGGTGCACAGCAACTATGGATTAACAACTTAGGTCGAGCCGCTGCCAACTGCCAATCAGCAATCACTTCTTTTAAAATTGAATCATAATTCACTTTATTATGAGGATTTAATTTTTCGAGAATATCTTTGGCGTTGATTAACATTCGTACTCTTTAACGTTTGCTTAAGTAAATAATGGAAAATAAGGCAGCTATAATATAGCGAACTGAAAAAGCATTCAAGTTTAAGGCGAAAAGATCGCTTTGTGAAGAAAATTAAAGCTTCAAAAACCCCGCTCCTCAACTTTTTTTTTATTAATTTTAAAAAGCGATACACACGATTGAGTAAGAATTACTTGTTAATTAAACCTCGAAAAACCCATTCCTCAACTTTTTTTATCAATTTTAAAAAGCAATACAAACGATTGAGTAAGAATTACTTGCTAATTAAACCTCAAAAACCCCGCTCCTCAACTTTTTTTATCAATTTTAAAAAGCAATACACGCGATTGAGTAAAAATTACTTGCTAATTAAACCTCAAAAACCCCGTTCCTCAACTTTTTTTGATAATTATCTCTTCTTATCTCAACATTACTTTTTAAGCACTTAAAAAAGGTTTATTTCCTTTACTTAACTATGTGTTGAAATGTTGCTATAGCTAAATCCTATTTTAATTAGCACTAAAATTACCTCATCATTTAATTTTTAATCTTAAATATCAGAGATTAAGGAGACAATGCACGGATAATGTTAAGTATTATATCAATTAAAATTGATAGCCATTTTTTTAAAACATAATTTCATTTTTATCACATAAAGGCGTTATAATAGCCACAAATTATCGAATAAAACTTTAGGCCTTAAATTGGATGTTCTAAGTCGATTGAAGAATCTTCAACTTTATAAAAAACGACGTTCAAACAATGTGCTATTTTGGCGCGAAATATATCCTTTAGCAATGCCAATTCTGATTGAGAATTTGTCTGTCATTTTAATGGGTATATTCAGTACATTTTTAGTAAGTTGGATTGGTAAGGCCGAGATGGCTGCCGTCGGTTTGGCCGAAAGCTTTAATATGATTGTGATGTCCTTTTTTATGGCGGTTGCACTCGGAACTTCCGTCGTAGTCGCGTTTAGTTTAGGACGACATAATCGTAAAAAAGCGGTAGTAGCAGCAAGACAATCTATTACGCTATTAGTAATAATCTCAATTTTACTATTTTTGTTCGTTGAGTTTTCAGGCTATTGGATTGTTGAGATTATTGCCGGTAAGGCCGATCCTGAAGTTAAGGAATTAACACTAACCTTTCTAAGATTAACCGTTTTAGGTTACCCCGCCCTTGCCTTTATTTTAGTTGGTTGTGGCGCTTTGCGTGGCGCTGGCAATACTAAAATTCCAATGTATTTAAATATCCTTATGAACATTCTGAATCTATCGATTAGTTATGTACTAATTTATGGTGCTTTCGGTTGGCAAGGACTTGGGTTTATCGGTGCAGGTATTGGTTTAACTACATCTCGTTATTGTGGGATGTTTTTTATTTTGTTGGTGTTGACCATCAAACCAAGCCGGGCATTATTTATCCCACTTCGCAGTTATTTTCATTCATTTAATGGCAAGATACTGATTGATATTTTAGGGATTGGTATTCCGGCTAGTGTTGAGTCGGTGATGTTTAATATTGGAAAATTACTCACGCAGACCTTTGTTGCTGGCATGGGCACATCGACTATTGCGGCAAACTTTATCGCATTTTCAATTGCTGGATTGCTTAATTTGCCAGGTGGAACACTTGGCGCAACCTCAACCATAATTGTTGGTAAGCGCATTGGTATGGGGCAAATCTATCAACCAACACGGCAACTTAAGTATATCTTTCATTTAACAAGTTTATTACTCTGCTTTTTAGCGTTTTTATCCATTCCGTTCGCTGGATTATTAAGTTCGCTCTATACCGATGATCAAGAAGTTATCGAAATTTCCAAACATTTACTTTGGTTTAATGCCTTATTTACCCCATTCTGGGCGTCATCCTTTGTTTTGCCATATGGTTTTAAAGGGGCGAAAGATGCTAGCTATACCATGTGGGTCGCTATCGGTAGTATGTGGATGTGCCGTATTGTAGTAGGCTATATTTTTGGTGTTTATTTCGGCTTTGGTGTGATTGGTGTTTGGTTTGGTATGTTCTTAGATTGGATCATTCGAAGCATCTTCTTTTATCATCGACTTATCAGTGGCAAGTGGCTTTGGCGTCATCAAAAGCGAATTTAAATCAAATTTACCTATTGAATCTGAATCAATTGAACAAAAAGCACTATTAATTAATTCATCTAAAAAATCTACCATATCATTACTCATGTTATGGTGCTAAGATATTCATCAATACCTTTAGGTAATTGTTAATCCTTTTAAGCATTATATTAAAGAACGGTCTGTTAATGAAGCATATATCACGCTCAGTTAGCAGTTTATATAAATATAATAAGGAGATAAAAATGAGAGTATCGTCAATTGCTATGCTAGTTACTTTCGGATTAGCAAGCTCAGCCGCTCTAGCGCATAGTGCCGACCAAATTATCATCCGTGGTGGTCCTGTCTATGTTCATCCTCAAGATAAAAGTGATCATGTTAAAGTAGGTGGTGCAAAGAGTGATCTTAAGGCTAAAGCCGATAATGACACGCAACTAGGCCTGAATTTTCAATATATGATTACTGATAATTTTGCTATTGAATTATTAGGTGCCACACCTTTTAGTCATCAAGTGAAACTTGGCGGTGGTAATTCTACTGGTTTATCCGGTGCTCATTTAGGAAAAATTAAACATTTACCACCAACATTGAGCGCACTGTGGTATCCGCTTGATAGTAGCTATGAGTTCCAACCTTATGTTGGCCTTGGTGTTAACTATACTTTCTTTTTTGATGAAAAACTTAGTGGTGAAGCTAAGAAAGCAGGCTTTCATGGCTTAGACTTAGATAATTCCTGGGGCTGGGCTGCACAAGTAGGTGCTGATTATTCTTTAGATGAGAATTGGCTGATTAACGCGCAAGTCCGTTATATCGATATTGAAACTAAAGCTAAAACTCATTTAGGTAATACTAAAGTCACGGCAAAATACGAACTCGATCCTTGGGTTGTGATGCTCGGTGTCGGTTACAAGTTTTAATCATAAAAAAACCTCTCATATGAGAGGTTTTTTATTGATGTTCTTAAAGACTTTTTATTGCTTCATACTGCTCTTGTAATTTAGCTTTGTCAGCAACATAGCCTTGTTGTTTCTCTTTCTCTTTAGCCACTACAGCTGCTGGTGCTTTATCAACAAAGCTAGCATTGGAAAGCTTGTTATCAATACGTGCAATTTCGCCTTCAATGCGAGCTATTTCTTTTTGAAGTCGAGCTAGCTCATCATCTTTATTGATCAAACCAGCCATTGGAATAAGTAGCTCTGCACCATCAACCAATTTGGTTACCGATAATGGCCCTGCTTCACCTTCATCTAACAAGACAATTTCTGATAATCTTGCTAAAGACTCTATAAAGGTGACATTGTCACTAATAATACGATGCACCGTCGGTGATGCTTTTCTGATCAATAATTGTAACGGTTTGCTTGGCGCAATATTCATTTCAGCACGAATATTACGAACAGCGATAACGGCATCTTTAATCCAATTGATATCAGCAACTGCTTCATTATCAACTAATTTGCTATCAAAGGCTGGCATTGGTTGTAACATAATAGTATCTGCTTTGATGGCCATTAATGGTTTTACACTTTGCCAAATAGCTTCAGTTATAAATGGAATGATTGGATGAGCCAAACGCAAGAGTGCTTCAAGGACTGTTACTAACGTATGACGAGCTGCTCGTTGTTGATTTTGCTCGCCATTAGCTAATACTGATTTGGTTAACTCCAAATACCAGTCACAGAACTGATTCCAAGTAAATTCATATAAGATATTAGCCGCTAAATCGAAACGATAAGTATCAAATGCTTCGCGGTATGTTTTCACCGTTTGATTAAACTCCGCTAAGATCCATTTATCCGCTAATGAATACTCTAAATCACCACCTTTAAATCCACAATCGTGATCTTGAGTGTTCATTAATACATAACGGCTAGCATTCCATAGTTTATTACAGAAATTACGATAACCTTCTAAACGTTTTAGATCCCAATTAATATCACGACCAGTGGACGCCAGTGCCGCTAAAGTAAAACGTAATGCATCGGTACCGTGGGCTTCAATGCCATTAGGGAACTGTTTTTCAGTACGTTTGGCAATTTTTTCAGCAAGCTGTGGTTGCATCATGTTACCAGTACGTTTTTCTAATAAATCGGCAAGTGATATCCCATCAATCATATCTAAAGGATCAATAACATTCCCTTTAGATTTTGACATTTTTTGCCCTTCTTCATCACGAATCAAGCCAGTTACATAAACTGTTTTGAAAGGTACTTGAGGTTTGCCATGTTCATCTTTGATGAAATGCATCGTCATCATAATCATTCTTGCGACCCAGAAGAAGATGATATCAAAACCAGTTACAAGAACATTCGTTGGATGGAAAGTCGCTAAATCATCGGTCTTTTCTGGCCAACCTAAGGTTGAGAATGTCCACAGCGCTGATGAGAACCAAGTATCAAGTACATCATCATCTTGTGATAAATCGATATCAGCAGATAGACCGTTTTCACGGCGAACTTCAGCTTCGTCACGACCAACATAGACATTACCTTGATTATCATACCAAGCCGGAATTCGGTGTCCCCACCATAATTGGCGCGAAATACACCAATCTTGGATGTCATTCATCCATGAAAAATACATGTTTTCGTACTGTTTAGGTACAAATTGAATATCGCCATTTTTTACAGCAGCTATTGCTGGTTCAGCTAAGACTTTAGCGCGAACATACCACTGATCGGTTAACATTGGTTCAATGACCACGCCACCACGATCACCATAAGGAATGGTGAGATCATGTGGTTCAATTTTTTCTAAAATACCTTGAGCTTCACACTCTGCAACAACTAATTTACGTGCAGCAAAGCGTTCTAAATTTTGGAATTGTGTCGGAATCTCAGTTGAGTAAGCGGTGCTTGACTCACCATTAGTATCAAATACTTCTGCTTGCGTACGAATCTCACCATCAAAGGTAAAGATATTAATCATCGGTAGTTGATGACGACGCCCTACTTCATAGTCATTAAAGTCATGAGCAGGTGTGATTTTTACACACCCCGTACCTTTTGTCATATCCGCATGTTCATCGCCAACAATAGGAATACGACGATTGACAAAAGGTAATATAACAAATTTACCAATGAGATCTTTATAACGAGGATCTTCAGGATTAACCGCCACACCAGTATCACCAAATAGTGTTTCAGGACGAGTCGTTGCGACAACAAGATAATCTTTACCATCTGCCGTTTTTGCACCATCCGCTAATGGGTAGCGCAAATGCCACATTGATCCTTTAACTTCACGATTTTCAACTTCAAGATCTGAAATTGCTGTGCGTAATTTAGGGTCCCAATTCACTAAGCGTTTACCGCGATAAATCAAATCTTCTTGATAAAGTCTTACAAAAACTTCTTTAACAGCATTAGAAAGGCCTTCATCCATCGTAAAACGTTCACGATCCCAATCAACAGAATCACCTAAACGTCTCATCTGCTTAGTAATACTTCCACCTGATTCAGCTTTCCATTGCCAAATTTTTTCGATAAAAGCATCTCGACCATAATCATGGCGAGTTTTATTTTCTTCAGCGGCAATTTTACGTTCTACCACCATTTGGGTAGCAATACCTGCATGGTCAGTACCTGATTGCCAAAGCGTGTTATTACCTTGCATACGGTGATAGCGAATTAATGCATCCATAATAGTTTGTTGAAATGCATGTCCCATATGCAAACTACCCGTTACGTTTGGTGGTGGAATAGCAATGCAATAACTAGGCTGAGATTTGTCACCATTAGGCTTAAAGTAACCACTTTCTTCCCAATGTTGATAGATAGGTTGTTCGATTTCTTGTGGATTATAAGTCGTATTTTTCATAATAAAGGCATCAATCCTAATTCAAGGCATAAAAATGGCTATTATTCTACAGTAAAAAGACATAACAATAAATTGCTAGACGAATAAAGTCGTTGATTAAATCGATTTTCCTAGACGGTAGGAATATGGTAAACAAAAGATCGCTTGTCGATAAGCGATCTTTTATCTCAATAAATGGATTGTTAATGATGATAAATAAAATTATCGATCAATCTAGTTTTACCAATATAAACCGCTAAAGCGCATAGACTATCTTGCTTTAATACATCAACATTGGTTAACGTTGCAAAATCAACAAATTCAATATAGTCAATTTTAGCTAATGGTTCATTATTTATCACGTTTTGCATGGCTTTTAAGATGGTTGCAACTGATTTTTCACCCGCTTTGATCATTTGCTTAGCCTGTTCAATTGAACGATATAAGCAAATAGCGGCTAGGCGTTCTTGTTCAGACAAATAGCTATTGCGCGAACTTTTAGCCAGTCCATCACTTTCACGCACAATCGGGCAACCAATAATTTCGATGGGAATATTGAGATCTTGTACCATTCGTTGAATGACGGCTAATTGTTGCGCATCTTTTTGTCCAAAATAGGCACGATCAGGTTGAGTAATATTAAATAGTTTGGTGACAACTGTACAAACACCTTTAAAATGTCCTGGTCGCTTTTTTCCACAAAGCGCATCAGTTAAACCATTAACATTGATATAGCTATTGAAATTCGCATCATACATTTCATCGGCGGACGGACAAAAAATCAAATCAACGCCCATTTGCTGACAAGCTTTCTTATCTCTTTCTAAATCACGCGGATAGCTAGCTAAGTCTTCTTTAGGTCCAAACTGCATTGGATTAACAAATATGGTAACAATGACTCTTTGATTATCTTTTTTAGCACTAGCCATTAAGCTTTGATGACCTTCATGCAGATAACCCATGGTCGGCACTAAACCAATACTTTCGCCATTGTTACGCCATGATTTAACCTGATCGCGAACTTCATCAATAGTGGTTATAACTTTCATGTTTATTATCCTTCCAAGCTAGTTTGAAAATTCAGATTTGAGTTTGGTCATGATCTCATCATCAATAGCAAACTCATGAATAGGTGCAGGGAATTGTTGCTGTTTAACTTCTTGGCAATAATCCGCAAATGCCTGTTTCATTTGATCCCCCATTGGGGCAAAGGATTTAACAAATTTGGACGATACACCATCGTACATAGATAACATATCTTGATAGACTAAAACTTGCCCATCACAACCATGACCAGCGCCAATCCCAATAGTAGGCACGCTAACAAGTTCAGTTATAAATTTAGCTAAATCAGCAGGTACACATTCGAGTAAAATTGCCGCAGCGCCTGCATGTTCAACAGCTAAAGCATCTAAAATAATCGCTTTTGCTGCTTGATAATTTTTACCTTGTACTTTGTAACCACCTAATGCTAATACTGATTGTGGCATTAAGCCAATATGGGCAATGACAGGAATTGAGGCTTGAGCGATCATCTTAATATGCTCACAAAATGCTTGTCCACCTTCAAGCTTCACCGCCTGGGCATTCCCTTCTTGTATCAATCGCCCAGCATTATGCACGGCATCATAAACAGATGCATGGTAAGACATAAACGGTAAATCGGTTACAACCAATGCTTTTTTAGCGCCTCTGGCCACGGCTTTAGAGTGATGGATCATATCGTCCATAGTGACTGATACTGTGCTTTCATAACCCAGCATAACCATACCTAATGAATCACCCACTAATAAACAGTCGACACCGCTATCATCCATCAATTTTGCTGTCGTATAGTCATACGCGGTTAGCATGGTGATCTTTTCTTGATTTTGTTTGCGTTGTTGTAAAGTCAAAATTGTATTTTTCAAGGTAACAGCTCCATTTCTAATTGATGATAATCCCTATCCGGATGTTTTTGACGACTGATATTAACTAATATTGTCGATAGTTGTTGATATAACGGTTTAATATCATTCGGTAAGTTGGCAAGATGTTGTTTTATCGTTTTGATATCATTTCGTTCAACAGGACCAGTTAATGCTTCGATTGGTCCTACATTACAAATATTTTTAGCATTATCTAAAAACAGTGTATGCCATGCTTGTTGGCAAAAACTGCTATCTAATCCACATTTTTCTAGCATATCACTGCCCACTTGAGCTAATGCGACTACATGATTACTCAACATCACACAAGCTGCATGATAAAGCGCTTTATGTTCTGCTGATAATATCGCTATCGAATTACTCAAAGGCGACAATAATTTTTGTAATGCCGGTAATAGCGTTGGATCAGCTTCTAAAGTAAAAGATATTTTTTCCAGGCTTTTATAGCTGGTAAAACGATCGTAGATAGCCGATAAAGGATGGAAAGAAAACGAGAGTGGATGAACAGTTTGTTGAATGGTGAATATTTGTGAAGTTAGTAAACCACTGCAATGACCAATCCATTTATCATTGATAGGTAACTGACTAAGTGACTGCCAAACCAGACTAATTTGACTATCTGGTACCGTTAAAAAGAGACAATCACAATCATCAACTAAACTTGGTAACGTTAAATAGGTTTTGCTCTCTGTAAAATCACTTGCGATTTTCGCTTGGTCCACATTACGACTATAAAAACCAGCAACTTGTAAGCCATTGTGTTTAAAATATTTAGCCAGCGTACAACCTACTTTACCCGCACCGATAAAACCAATATTCATCATAAATAACAAAATTTAAACAAAGCGGCATTATAGCCTAATTTGATTGAGATTCAATTTTTAACCCAAAAACAAGATAAGATTCAAGAACTACTCACTAATTAAACCTCAAAAACCCCGTTCCTCAACTTTTTTTCATCAATTTTAAAAAGCAATATATGCGATTCTGCAAGAACTACTCGCTAATTAAACCTCAAAAACCCCGTTCCTCAACTTTTTTTCATCAATTTTAAAAAGCAATATATGCGATTGTGCAAGAACTACTCGCTAATTAAACTTCAAAAACCCCACTCCTCAACTTTTTTTCATTAATTTTAAAAAGCAATATATGCGATTCTGCAAGAACTACTCGCTAATTAAACTTCAAAAACCCCGTTCCTCAACTTTTTTTCATTAATTTTAAAAAGCAATATATGCGATTGTGCAAGAACTACTCGCTAATTAAACTTCAAAAACCCCGTTCCTCAACTTTTTTTTATTAATTTTAAAAAGCCATACACGCGATTGATAAAGATTAATAATAATCTGGAAAAGTTAAATATCGTCATCCCTGAATTATCATAATGCAATCCTATAAATAATAGATAACATATAATTTATTATTCTTTCCCAAATTATTTGCACATCTTTTTGATGAATTTGCATCTTCTTTTTTCTTAATCTTTTTTATCTTTTCTGTTTTCTGAATTAAGTTGTTTTTTACGTTTATCTTCTTCCAATTTTTTCTTTTGTTTTGATTCTTGTAGGTTTTTGAAAATATGATAAAAAATGACACCAACAGCCATGACGAATAGAAAAAAGATAAATATAGAAGGATCATCTCCATCGCCACCCCTTGAAGGGTGTCTAGAGGAATAATGCGTATGAATTCGTGGGGTATAATAACTTCTGTAAGCCCTAATCCCATACGCATTTTGTATCAGAGTAATAAAAAAAACTAAAGCTACTATTATTTTCGTTTTCATTATTTGTACATCCTTGTAAAGACCAAATTATCCTTAATCCAATCAATCTTAATCTTTTGATTATTTGATACTAAAAATCCTTTTAATTCTAAATACAATGCATCTTTCTACAACAAAAAAACGCAAAAGGAAGTTAAATTCAAGGTACACGTTTACAAGTAGCTTCAATATTAAATTCCATAAAGGTTCTTCTTGGATCACAATGTTCGTATTTTGTAAATGAACTTTCTTTTAATTCATCTTTTGAAATAAACTTATACTCAATTTCAGTTATAATATTATTGATTTGATCTATCGATTCACATTCAATTGCACCATTGAGTTTTGCGTAGTTATCATCAGGAGAAATAGGCGCAATAAACGCATAATATTTTGTTTCTACTTCGAACCCTTCTTCCTGTTTCTTAATAAACGCTACATAACCTGTATTATTGAGTGTATAAGATTGTATTCCTTTCAATTTTGAGTCGTAATAATGATAGCTTGTACCGCGACTATCGTCGACTTTACAATCCCAAGTTCCTTCTAGCATTTCAGCAGTAACTTTTTGTCGCTCTTGACAACCAACTAGAGTCAATAATGATATTGAGAGCGCCAATAAATTTTTAAACATTTTACTTCCTGTATAGAATTGACTATTGTCTATTATAACAAACAATTTAATAAATTCTTCATTAATTTAATAGGTTACACATAGCGACAATATTATTCATAGGTGAAATTTCCTTTCAATAAAGCTTTGCCAACCTTCGACTAAGGTCTTTTTATAATTTGTGATGCTGATAGGATTTTGAAATTTTATTGAGCAGATTTTCCAGCTCCTGATGCCGTCTTTATATAGTATTACTGATGCTAGAACTATCTTGCCACATCAGATATAGCCATTCCTTGTAATAATAAATTTATTGATAACAACCTTATTTTTATAAATTTAAGAACATAAAATTAGGATGGTTTTTAGGTTAAATCTAGCTTCTTTGTAGGTTTTATATCTTTATCGTGCTTGCGATTTTTATTGTTCTTCAATGGGGACAACGTCAATAATATCGCGATATACGCCAGCAAATTCAGGGTTTTGCTCTTGTGTTTAATATTCCACTTTTATTTTACAAAATTAAAAATACAACTTTGCGCCTTAATAAAGTTTGCCTAATTAGTTAGTCAATCATGCTAAAAGCGATGGTGAGATACGCGTTGGTATATAGACTTTTTACAAAAAGCAAAGCGGAAGAATTACCAATTCAATAAGGCTGAGTTTGTGAGTGGATTAATGGTTATACAAAGAAAATAGACTGTTAAATTATCTTTAAAAAAACCTTATAACAAAAATTGCTATAAGGTTTTTTCTCAACAACGATAATTACCAAGCCACACAACTGCTTAAGAAATTATTATAGCTGTCGGTTCTGAAACCAACAACGCCAGTTCCTGATTCAACTACGTAATGATTTTTGGGACTATGGACGGTCGCAGCCCAATAATATGCGTCACCATAATCACTATCATAAACTATCCAATCACTATCCGGATAATATTCCCTGGTTACCTTACCCCATTCAGAGAATATACCACCCATCCATTCGGTAGTCGCACTGTTTCGGTAGCTAATCTTCCTACGGTAAATTTCGCCAACTCCTGGTACACCTTCTTCCCAGTTAATTTGGTTGCCGGATGCGTCGACTTTACGATTAGAGTTTGTAAAATCCCATACTGCCGGTAGATGGTATGTACCATTTAAGGTATTACAACGATCAGAACTAGCAGCCCAATTTTCTGAAGGGCCATCCGGGAAGGCGATCATCCAGCGCTGGATAAAAAATGAATAAAATACATTAGTTTTGTTGCGATCGGCGTACAATTTAAAAACTGAAGGTACAAATTTACCGCCATTGCTTGCAGCTGAAGGCCCTTTTAAGGTCACTCGCAATTTTCCGTTATGCTCACTTAAGGCTAAATGTACCCCAGTTCCACCAAGAGATGAAACGTTAGTACCATTGATATCGATAACTTCAGCAACACTTAAGCCAGCAAGTTTAAGGTCGAAAAATAAGTTGTTAGATCCAATCGTTGGAAAATTGTTTCCCGGATTATCGGTATCATTTATCGTAAAGCCCTTACCTCTAACCCAAGTGTTATCTACATCACCTTCATTGTTAAGATTCGGTTGTGCATAACAAAATTTAACCCCAGAAGCGACTTTCGGGTACATATAATAAGCGTGTTGTTCGCCGATAAAAGAACTTTGGTTAGGAATACCATATTGCGTGCTGATCGTGCCATTGTCAGCAGATATCAATAACTTAAAAGGGGCATCACAAGGATCTAATACAGCATTTTGATTATTTTTAACAAAATTGGTTAGATCATTACCGTCACCGTCAGTCCAGTTTACCAGTAAATCGCCAGTTATTACCGGGTTATTATCGCCGTCATCATCACCCCAAAAATTAGAATTGAGGATGACATCTTGAATCGGTAGTCGAGGGTAATTCGCGTTTTGCGAAGGCAATGTGACGATAGTTTTTATATCGGAGAATTTGACATCTTCGTTATCAAATTTAATCGGATGTTCAGTCGATGAGGTATCGGTATGCGCAGTGATTTCTTCACCATTGGGTAATGTGATTGACAACAAAGGGGATAGATACTCCGATTTGGTTTGTCCATTATCAAATGATACATAAGGTGGGTAACCTTCGATACTTTTTAAGGTGGATACCGAGATTGACGTAGCTGAATTAGATATAGTAAGCAAGCCTAAAGTTGATAGTAATATCTTTTTCTTTTTAAGAAGAAAATTGTATTTGAACATATTTTAGTCCTTTTTTGTTACAACTTGTTTTTTATTGTTTTTTTTATTGTATTTTGATCTTTCCTGATCTTTTCGAGAGTATAAATTAAAGATATTTGTTAATCAATTTGTTATACCTATCGTATTAGTCAGAGAAAATTAATCTTGGATATTTTTTGAACACAATCTAGAGGATTTGGATTTAACGCTACAGTGATGAAGAGAAACTACATAAATATTACAGGTATAATCGACTCAACTACTGGAATTCCCCATCTCTTTTACTGATAAATCTAGCAATGCTAGCTAATTAAGATCGGAATGGTTTTAAGATTAAAGCCTGCTTGTTTATAGGTTTTATACCTTTCACGGGCTAGCGATTTTTGTTGTTCTTCGATAGGGACAAAGTCAATAATATCGCGGTATACACCAGCAAATTCAGGGTATTGCTCTTGTAGATTGATAAGTAAGTGACGTGAACCATTGCTACTGCGCTTTTGTGGCCAACAGATTTCGACAGGTGATCCGCTTTTCAGGCCTTCGCCAGCTAGATTATGGGGAACAAAATTTTCAGTATCGAGTTGCCATAAATATTCATCAATACGTTCAGCTTGCGCTTGATCTTGACAGGCCACTAACACACGTTGCCGATTTTGCCATGCTTCAACAATTTTTTCACACGCAAGCTTTTCTTTGAATAAAACCCCGGCATCATTGGCTGGGGTTGGGTTTTCAAGTAGATAAAATATCACTTTTTTCATGTATTTACTCATTTTTGGTTAAGTAAGTATTGAATTAACATCGCGACTGGTCTGCCTGTAGCACCTTTGTTTGCACCCGATTTCCAAGCTGTTCCTGCAATATCAAGATGTGCCCATTGGTATTTTTCAGTAAAGCGAGATAGGAAACAAGCGGCTGTAATCGTTCCACCATCTCGACCAGCAGCATTGACAATGTCAGCGCAGGTTGATTTGATTTGTTCTTGGAAATCACTATCAATCGGTAATGACCACGCTTTGTCTCCCGCTTGATTTGAGGATTTTACCAGTTGTTCAGTAAGCTCTGCGTTATTACCCATCACGCCAGTATAATGATGACCGAGTGCAATGATACAAGCACCAGTAAGTGTAGCAATGTCAATCACAGTCTTGGGTTGGAAACGTTCAACATAAGTTAAAGCATCGCATAATACTAAACGACCTTCTGCATCGGTATTAATGATTTCAACGGTGGTGCCCGACATGGTGGTTAAGATATCACCAGGACGGTATGAATTACCATCTGGCATATTTTCACAACCAGCCATCACGCCAATTACGTTGATAGGTAGTTTTAATTCAGCCACAGCTTGCATTACACCAAACACAGTGGCGGCACCGCACATATCATATTTCATTTCATCCATACCGGCTGATGGTTTGATGGATATGCCTCCTGAATCGAAGGTTAATCCTTTACCAACTAATACATATGGTTTGGCTTTTTTGTCTTTCGCGCCATGGTATTCGATGACTGTCATAATTGATTCGTTAGCTGAGCCTCGTCCAACCGCTAAATAAGCGTTCATGTTAAGTTTAGCAAGCTCTTTTTCACCTAAGCATGTCACTTTCAAGCTTGAATGCTGTTTACCTAAACTTTTGCCCTGCTCTGCTAAGTATTTAGCATTGCCGATGTTAGATGGCATGTTGGCAATGTTTTTGGTACTGACAATAGCATTTGCAATAATTTGTCCTTGCGATAATTGACTTTCTACATGCTTGATTGTTTTTTTATCGCTATAAAGTAGCGTTACTTTTTGTAAGCTTGGTTTTTCTGATTTTGTTGATTTGAATTGGTCAAAACTATAGGTTAATTCGCTAGTAATTTGTGGTAGTTGTTTAGCAATTTCACCACTTATTGCAGGATTTAGAGTCAGAATGTCCCAACTTATATTTTTAACTTGTTTAGTTATTAACTCTTTTGTAGCTGCTTGTATCATTTTTTTTGCAGCGTTAATATCAAAATTTTTTGCTTGGCCACACCCTACAACTAATATTTTCGGAGAATTCGGGCAAGCGTATAAAAAGGTGGTTTTACCTAATTCGCAGTTAATGTCATCTGACTTGATCAGCTGACTAATCATACCCTTGCTTAATTCATCTATATCCTTGATTAAACTAGTTTGTTTCTTGCCTAATTGGACAGTTACCACTAAACATTCTTCTTTTTGTAATGTGATTAATGAGCTGTTTTTGATTGAGTATTTCATAGCGTTCTCTTGTAAGATTTTTATGGTGAATAGTAACATTTTATCGGTTCATTAAACGATAGCAACAAAAAGATAACGAAACAACGCAAATCAGATTATAATAGTGCGATTTGATAAAACGGATAGATAGGTAAAAAAGTGATAATTCGCCGATATTTAATTAAAGAGACGATGAAAACACAAGGTGCAATACTGTTTATTTTATTGCTAATTTTCTTTTCTCAAAAATTAATCAGAATTTTATCCAGCGCTATTGATGGCAGTATTCCACGTGATTTGATTATGCCACTTTTAGTGTTAGGTGTGTCGAATATGGCTGATCTTATTTTGCCACTAAGTCTGTTTTTAGGTGTGCTTGTTACCTTTGGTCGGCTTTATTCGGACAGCGAGATGGTCGCAATGCATGCATGTGGGATTAAGAGAAGACTTAACTATCAGGTTGTGCTATTTCTGTGTGTGATCACCTGTATATTCACAGCACTCAATAGCCTTTGGTTTGGACCTTGGTCTAGCGTGAGACAAGATCAGCTAGTCGAAAATGCCAAGATTAATCCAAGTTTAGCCGGTTTGTTAGCTGGCCAATTTCAACAAACACCTGATGGCAACTCGGTAATTTATATTGGTAATGTTGATCATAATAAGCTAGATAACGTATTTATAGCCCAAATTAATCCGAAAAATGCTCAACGCCCTTCTATTATTATTGCTAATAAAGGGAAAACTGAAGAAGATAAAGATGGTAATCAAATCATCACACTTGAAAATGCAAATCGTTATGAAGGCACGGCACAATTAAAAGATTTTAGAATTTCGAATTTTCATAACTATTTAGGTATTATTAAACCTAAGGAGCTAGAAAGCAATGTTGATGATGATAAAGTGGATGTTCAGCAATTAGGATTGCTTGAGCTTCATGAAAATCCAACACCGAAGGCTAATGCTGAATTTTATTGGCGATTGACGTTGATAATTTCGGTTCCTTTGATGGCTTTTTTAGTGATTCCATTGAGTGAGTCAAATCCAAGACAAGGAAGGCTTGCACAAATTTTACCAGCGTTACTGCTTTATTTAGTCTATTTTTTACTTTCTAGTTCGGTTAAAGCTAATGCTGGTAAAGGTCGCTTAGATCCCGCTTTGTGGTTTTATCTGATTAATCTAGGGTATTTTGTTCTGGCTTTGATTTTAAATTGTTGGGATAACTTATTTATGCGTAAACTTCGTTTAAAATTTATTGCGTCTTAAGGGGAGAACGATGTTTTCGATTTTAGATCGCTATATTGGTAAAACTATTTTAAATACCATTGGCATTTGCTTATTTTTATTAATTAGTTTGTCAGGAATTATTCGTTTTATTGACCAACTTAGAAAAATCAAAGTTGATTATGATGCCTTGTCAGTTGGTTTTTATTCTTTGCTAATGGTACCTAAAGATATAGAAATATTTTTCCCTATGGCAGCACTTTTAGGCGGCTTAATCGGTTTAGGGATTTTAGCTTCAAGAAGCGAGCTTATTGTGATGGAAACTTCAGGTTTTAGTCGTTTTAAAATTGCATTAGCTGTGATGAAAACTGCTCTCCCTTTAGTGCTTATAACAATGGCAATTGGTGAATGGGTTGCTCCTATCAGTGAACAAACCGCTCGTAATATGCGCTCAGAAAAGCTTTATGGTAATTCTTTATTAGCTCAACAAGGCAGTTTATGGGCGAAAGATGGTAATGATTATATCTATATCGACCATGTTAATAATGATAGTTCTATCTCAAATATTGATATTTATAAAGTTGATAAAAATAAATTACTATCGATTACTCATGCTGATAGCGGAGTGTTTGAAAATGGAAGTTGGACGTTATCACAAATCGAGATGAATGATTTAACCAATCCACAACAAATAACGGGTACGAACTCACTTACTATGCAGTGGAAAACTAATATCACACCTGATAAGTTGAGTATTGTAGCTTTTGACCCTGATTCATTGTCAGCATCAGGACTCTATCAATATTCGCAATATTTGAAAAATTCGGGCCAAGATACAAAATATTATGATTTGTTATTTTGGAAAAAGCTGATTAAACCCGTTTCAGTTGCAGTGATGTTGTTGTTGGCCTTATCTTTCATTTTTGGACCATTACGAAGTGTATCTATGGGTATTAGGGTGATTATAGGTATTACTTTTGGCTTTATCTTTTATATCGCCGATAATCTTTTTGCTCAAGCCAGTATTGTGATGGGCATTTACCCTATTGTTGGCTCTATGCTAACTAGCTTTGTGTTTTTGTTAATCAGTTATATTTTATTTAAAAGAAAAAATTAAATTATAGCTTTGATCTCCTACGATATTGGCATATAAACTTGATAAGTTATATGCCAATTTCATCCGCAATATTCTTCAAAATTTCCTTTACGTATACCAATTAAGTTAAACAATGATTTTGTAGGCTTCAGGCTAAGGTTGATTGGTTTAGTTCGCACCCTTTATTTAAATAAAGGATGCGTAAGATTAATTTATTTAAACAATTTTAAGTAGTCGCCATAGCCTTGAGCTTCTAATTCTTCTTTTGGTATGAACTTTAGCGCTGCTGAGTTGATACAGTAGCGCAATCCTCCTAAAGCTGCGGGCCCATCATTAAATACATGACCAAGATGTGAATCAGCTTCTAATGAGCGGACTTCTATCCTACGCATTCCATGGCTGTTATCTTCCTTTTCAACAATTTGTTGCTGTTTAATCGGTTTAGAGAAACTTGGCCAACCACAGCCTGAATCAAACTTATCTAGTGAGGTAAACAGTGGTTCACCAGAGACGATATCAACGTAGATCCCATCGCGGTGGTTAGCGTTATATTGATTATCAAATGGAGGTTCTGTACCATTTTGCTGTGTGACGTGATATTGCATTGGTGTTAGTGCTGATATAGCTTTATCTTTCATTGATTTGTTCATGTTGTATCTGCCTCACGTTATAAATGTGATATAAATAAACGTTTAAATTTGTGTTAATCATTGCTACTTAACATTGATTGCAATACTTTATCTTTAACCCAAAAATAGTGGTACAACGCACCTAATACATGAAATATAACTAAAATAGCTAGTACATAAGAACTAATCAAATGTAATGAATGAAACATTTGGTGATATGGCATATCAATAGCAGGGATCGATATTAAACCAAATATATTAAGGTCCCTTCCACTCATTAAATACCCCGATAATGGCGTAATTAGCAGTAAAAGGTAGATCACTCCTTGAGTGGATTTTGACAAAATTCGTTGCAGTTTTTTGTCTTTCGGTAAGACATCAGGCACACCTTGACTGCGGATCACCATAATTCGCCATATTGTTAATAGCAAAACAAGCACTCCAAAGGATTTATGTAATAAATAGACTATTGCCATTCCACCCAATATATGTGACATTGTCACTTTAATTAAAAGGAGCATGGTTACCATTATGACAAGTAAAGCCGATGTCCAATGAATCCATTTTTGTTTACTGCTATATTGCGGGTACTTTTGCATATTTACTCACTTTTGGTTGCTGACTTATCTTGCCAGTTATCTGCAATAAAATTAGCTCGTCCAGATAATTGATAATAACGGTTATAATGTTCTGGCTGTTTTTTATAGTAATCTTGATGATACGCTTCGGCGGGATAAAATATTGCTGCCGGTTCTATAGCGACATCAATCGGATGATTAAATCGTTTGCTTTCTTCAAGCGCTTGTTTAGATGCGATCGCTTGCTGTTGTTGTAATTTGTTATGATAAAATATTACTGGACGATAAGAATCGCCACGATCAGCAAATTGTCCTTGCGAATCTGTCGGGTCAATTTGTTGCCAAAAAATATCCAGTAATTTTTTATAGCTGATCATCGTTGGATCAAAGGTAATTTGCACCGCTTCTGTATGGCCTGTGTTGCCTTGGCAAACTTGTTGATAAGTTGGATTTTCCTTATGACCACCAGTGTAACCTGAGATCACATTAATAACGCCTTCATATTTGTCGAAAGGTTTTACCATACACCAGAAACATCCACCTGCAAATGTTGCTTGTTCATATTGTTGCATAAAAACCTCCAATTAACTTACATTAACAGAAACGATCTTTATAAAAAATACAACACTTACTTTGCTTTTTAAATGATGTGTTCATATTACTTGAAACTGGTCAAATAAGCACCATATTATTCATCTAATATAAATTTTTAGGAGGTGTAATTATGGCTAGTGGCTGGGCATCTGACGATGCCGTTAACCAACAGATCGAAAGTACAATCACAGATGCTATCGAAATCGCCAGACGCCAACTAAAACACGATAAACCTAGTGCCGAGTTTTGTGTTGAATGTGGCGATACTATTGCAAAAGCCAGACAAATTGCCTTACCAGGTGTGCAATACTGTTTAGCTTGCCAACAAGAAATAGATAAGCAATTGGCAAAATCTGCAATATTATATAATCGACGTGGTAGTAAAGATAGCCAACTAAGATAACAAGCTCTTAATAAGGGGAATTGAGTAAAACTTCTTCCCCTTTTATATTTTGCTTTCCTCAATTATTCTTTATTTTTTGAATTACGGACTTCATCATAAGGGTAAACTAATAATTTACCATCAAACCATTCTGCACAAAAAACTTCATCAATATCTTTATAACCTTGTTTTTTGATTTCATTCTTAAGCCATGTTTCACTTTTGTGGAGTTGTTCAAGGTTGTCTTGACTAATAGCGCCATTTTCAATCACCAGTACTGCGATATCTTTATCTCCTTTCTTGATAATGGTTAAAGATCCATTTAATTCGTACCACACTTGTTTTAATTCACTAAATGCGCAAATTCCTTGAATATTGATTAGCGTTTCAAAATCTCTAACAGGTAAATTTGCTTTTTTGAAATTTTCAGAGATTAGATTGCCATTTTTGATTAATTGTATAGGTTCACCATCAATAGCATCTCGGAGTTTTGAATTTTTAGATTTGATAAATCGCACTAAGATAAGAAGACCTGCCCAAATCGCCACAGCTCCAGCGGCTTCCCACGCAGAAACATTAGCATTAAGTAATGTTCCACCTACCAATGCACCAATAACCATGCTACCAACCTGATCCAGCTGTGACATCGGTGCGATTTGGCTTTTTCCTGATAATTTGACATAAATAAGTAAAATGATAAGTGCAATTAAAAATTTTGGTGCCATTTCAAGTAAATACATTCCTGCCTCCAAGTGTAGATCCAATCTAAACGACCATTGCTTAGCTATCTGGTCTAATCGGATAAATAAAAGATGTATTACGAATTAACTAAATTTTTATTTATTTGAAATCAATGACTACTTGTTTTTTAATAGAGATTAGAAAGTTTAATACGAGAGCATTGTTATTCTACTCCAAAAAGGATTTTAAAAAAATGATACTTGCAATAGATGTTTACTATTTAAATGATAAGGCAAAAACTGTTGGCATTTTATTTGAGCAATTTACTGATGGTATCAATGAGATAAAATCTGTTATCAATGATTATCAATCGAATGTTCTGCCTTATCAATCAGGCCAATTTTATAAACGTGAATTACCTTGTATATTAGCATTATTGTCTCAGGTTGATCTCAATTCGATTGATGTGATTATAGTCGATGGTTATGTTCATTTGAATGGTGGTAATCTTGGTTTAGGTGGTCATCTTTATGAAGCACTGGATAAAAAGATACCTATTATCGGCGTTGCAAAAAAATCTTTTACCGATAATAAACAATATGCCATTGAAGTAATGCGTGGTAAAAGTAATAATCCAATCTATATAACATCATTAGGAATGTTACTTAAAGAGGCAGCAGATCATATTCAATCAATGGCCGGCAAATATCGCATACCAGATTTACTGACCTATTTGGATCAACAAACTAAGTTGTTTAAATTCGAATAATACAATAAAAATGGTTAAACAGGTTTATGTTATTAATTCACTAAAATACTATTGATATAGATTTTAATATAGTCTTCATATTAGTCATTTAATATTAATAATTTGAACCAAAGAGTTTATATATTGACTATCTTTCGTTTATCTTTTTTTAACTTAAGTTGTTTATTAGAACGCTAGATTTTTTAAGCCAAACTTTTATGTAATATATTTAAGATGTTTCTTAGATCTTTTACATCTAGCTGCCCTGGTGCCGATGCATTTTTTGCTGCACCAAAAGTGAGGTCTGACCCAAAAGTTTCACCTGCAATTCGGCTAATCGCACCTGTTCCAGCCATTGCCATAGTAATTAGTGGTTTACGTGCATATTTGTCTTTCATTTCAGCTGTTGCAGCAAGTAAGTTAATTACATCTTCACGCGAACGTGGCATTACGGCAATTTTAGGAATATCTACACCAAGATCCTGCATTTTGCGTAATCTTGCTACAATTTCATCTTTTGGCGGAGTCTTATCAAAGTCATGATTGGAGGCTATCACTAAAACGTTATGCTGATGAGCTAACTGGACAATTTCTTCAACATATTTGTCACCAGTGAAAACTTCGATATCGACAAGATCTATTAAACCACTTTTTATCATCTGTTTATTAAGGTTGATATAAAATTCAATCGTAGCAGGATAAACTCCGCCTTCATTAGCGGTACGGAATGTAAATAAAATGGGTTTGTAGCCAATGATTGTTTGTAATTTATTTGCTGTTTGTTTTACTTTTTCAACATCATCAACTTTTTGAAAATGGTCTACTCTCCATTCAACCATATCAAAGTCAATTTTTGTCAAAAATTCAGCTTCATTAACTAATTCTTCTTCTGTTTTTCCTACAATTGGAACAATAATTTTAGGCGCTCCAACACCAATATCTAAACCTTTAACTGTAATTTTTGACATCTATCCACCAATTTATCTTTTCTACTCTCTTAATTTAATTGACTGAGAGAATAGTCTGTAGTTATAAATAATTTTAATAAGTTAACTAAAATTTTTAATCATTAAAGCCCATTTTTTCTTTAACATAATCAATTGGAGCTTCTTTTCCTGTCCAAATTTTAATTTGTGCATGACCTTGCCATAACATCATACTGATACCGTTTAACGTTTTACAACCTTGCGATTCGGCTATTTCTAATAATTTTGTTTTACGTGGACTGTAAATACAATCGGTTACGACGAGATCTTTTCTTAGCATAGTTGGATCGGTAATTAAGCTTTTTCCTTCTGACGGCTTCATACCAATACCAGTAGCATTACATAATACTGCACTTTCAGCAATTTCCTGACGTAATTTTGAGTGATCAGCTAAATCGTAAACTACTGCTTCACAGTCAGTTTTTGCATTTATTCGGTTAACTATTTCTACAATTTTGTCAAAGCATTCATCTTTTTGATTAAAAATTGAAATCTTTTTAACGCCATCTAATGCGGCTTGTACGGCAATAGCACTTGCAGCACCGCCTCCACCAAGTAAAGTCAACTTTTTACCTATAACATCAACACCCGCCTCTTTTAATGAGCGCATATATCCTATTCCATCAGTATTATATCCGGTTAATACTCCATCATCATTTGAAATGGTATTACAGGCTCCAATAAGCTCTACTGCTGGTGTTAATTTATCTAAATATTGGCACACGAGTTGTTTATTCGGCATTGAAACAGCACTACCGCGTAAACCTAATGCACGTAAGCCTTTTATAGCATCAGGTAATTTTTCTTGCGTCACTTCAAAAGCTAAATAGACATAGGGAATATCTAATTTAGAGTAAATTATATTTTGCATTTTTGGTGATAAGCTGTGCCGAATTGGATATGCCATTAATCCAATTAATAAAAAGTGTCCATCAATATTAGCTCTCATGCTTCTCTCCAATTATTAATGATTAAAATTCAGCGAGTTTTTTAAGTAATCTTTTCGTATCTTATTGATACATTTTTGCTCGTTCAATTGGAGAATGACTCAATGTAAATTCATCATCACTACGCTAAATTGAAATTGGCATTTCATGTAAAGATTTTAGTAATGTTATTACCTCAATACCACCTCGCTCGGTGATAATTGATAATTCTTGCTTAATAAAGTAACTCCAAACTGTTATTAAGCTTTTCTCAAATTATATAATCGCATTTGATAATTCTTAGATGTTTTTTCAAACCTAGGATTAATACTAAAAACACCAACATTAAGCCATAAAAAACACGAAAATCAGCGATAAATACTTTCCAGTATTATTTTGATGTTTAAGATAACTTTCTAAAAATTCTAGGCTTACTAATTTACCATTTTTTTTACTTTAAATTACTTATCATCGTAAAGCACCTTATCGTGATAAGGTGCTTTTTTAGTATTGCTGAAAGTAATTAAATTTTATTCATATCAATAACTTTTTTGAAACGTGAATAAACAATTAAACCTAATATGACGCTTGATAATGCAACAACTAGATCGACTAAGATAGCATAGCTAACATTGATTAATGCTAACTTAGGGACTATTAGTGGAATGACAATAAATGATAAACCACTGAAAGTATACATTGTTCCAACTGCAAACCCTTTACGATCAGGAAATAGCTGCTGCATAACAACTAAAGTGAGTTGTAATATACCTCCTGCTGCTGTTAATCCCATTCCTATTGCCACAATTAAACTCATTGTAGGATTAAGATTAAATAAAAACATTAATAAAGTTAATGCAGAAAGTAACGGCAATATAATAATGCAATAAATTGGTTTTATGAATTTTTTAACAATATAGGCTGTTGTAAACACGGAAATTATTGATGCAGTACTATAATAACTGATCAATTGTTTAGAAGCGATTGGTTCCATTCCTATACCTTTCTCTGCAATCGCAGGTAGCCATTGTAAAATGATGACAAAGGTTGCAGTGGTGGTGAAGCCCATAATTATTAATAAAATACCTTCAAAGAAAATATTCGGTTTACCAATGAAATAGTCACTATGGCCTTCATTGCCACAAATAACTGTATTTTTGGAAGGAAATGTTCTTGGCGCTAAAAGTAAAAAATTAATAATGATAAAAGTAACAAAACCGATGAAAGCATAGCCATACCATAAATCATAAGCATGAAAGAATGTAACAATGAATGGTAAGACTAACGTTCCTATTGAAATAAATGCTTTAATTAAAACACTTGCAGTACCTGCCGAACGAGGAAAGCATTCGGTTAAAGCAGGCATGGAGCCGGTATCTAAAAATGAGTTTCCAGCACCAATAAACATAGCCAAACAAAATGCAACATGTATATTGTGACAAAAGAGAGTCCCAACGAAAAAGATAATATAACAAGACATGCCCATAAGGATAAATGGTTTGCGTCCAAATTTATCAGATAGTATTCCTCCAATAAACATTAATAATATTTTTCCATATCCTATTCCTGATGCAACGTAACCAATACCTATAACATCATCAGTTTTTAATTGTGCAGAAATTTCGACAGAAAATTGCATAATTACTATTAAAGCAATACTTTGAATAATGTAATTAGCATAGATAGAGCCAGCTATCGAATATGAGCTGTGATTACTCATTAGTTAATACTCCATTACAAATTTAAAAATCTTATAAAACTAACTGGCTCAATATTAGCGGTAAAAGTATCTGAATAAAAGGAAAAATAATCTTTGAAATAGTTTTATTAATTAATTATTGTTAATTTAGATAAATTTTTTAAATAATCATCTCAGAATTGGAAAATGGAGGAGCATTTTTTAAAAGATTATAAAAAATTGAATATTTCTAGCTATGAAAAAAATCTAGATAGTTTATTTGTAATACGAATTGAGTAATGAATTTCAATGATAAATTTGATTGAGGATAATGATTGAAAAAAAATTGGAGCGGGAAACGAGGTTCGAACTCGCGACCTCAACCTTGGCAAGGTTGCGCTCTACCAACTGAGCTATTCCCGCTTACAAAAAAAAGTGTTTTTAATGGTGCCCGGGGCGAGACTTGAACTCGCACGGCCAAAAAGGCCGAGGGATTTTAAATCCCTTGTGTCTACCGATTTCACCACCCGGGCTCAAAACTTATTACCGAAAGGTAACTGCGTTTTGGATGCTGTGCATTTTACCTATCTTAAAATTTACGTCAATAAAAAAATTAAAATAATTGTCTAACTGCTCAATGTTTGTCACATTTAAGGAAATTTTAATCAATTCCCTTAAAATTTGGATTTAATATAAATAAAATTTTTGGCTAATGTTTTGTTACTAATTAGACGCTGAAAGATGATCCACAACCACAGGTTGTAGTTGCGTTTGGGTTATCAACAACAAAACGAGAACCCTGCAATCCTTCAATATAGTCTATAGTGCCTCCAACAAGATATTGTAAACTCATAGGGTCAATAATAAGTGAGACACCATTTTTTTCGATCGCCAGATCATCTTCATTTACTTTTTCATCAAATGTGAAACCATACTGGAATCCACTACAACCACCACCAGTGATATAGACTCTTAATTTAAGATTTGGATTTTCTTCTTCCGTTACTAAAGTTTTTACCTTGTTTGCAGCAGCATCAGTAAAATTAATGGGTAACGCATCGCTCATTTTATTCTCCTACTTTAAGTACTGATATATTATATACTCTTGAAAAAATAAAATACAAAATGAAAACATCAATTAGTTAAATTTGTAATAGCTTGCTTGAATTTAAGTTAATTTTATGAATAAATACGACAACAATTACTATAAAGAAGACCATAATTATGCTTAAAACATTTAAATCTGAAATACTTTACCGCGAAGCAATGGCTTTTATGCCAGGTGGTGTTAATTCACCTGTACGTGCTTTTAATGGAGTTGGTGGTACGCCATTATTTATAGAGAAAGCTAATGGTGCTTATATTTATGATGTTGATGAAAAAGCTTATATTGATTATGTCGGATCTTGGGGACCTATGATTTTAGGTCATAATGACCCTGATGTTGCCAATGCAGTTATTAACGCTGTTCGTAATGGTTTGAGTTATGGTGCGCCAACCGAAATCGAAACAAAAATGGCTAACCTAGTTACACAATTAATTCCATCAATAGAAATGTTACGTATGGTGAATTCAGGCACTGAGGCAACTATGAGTGCAATTCGCCTTGCACGAGGCTATACAGGACGTGACAAAATAATCAAATTTGAAGGTTGTTACCATGGACATGCTGACTATTTGCTTGTTAAAGCCGGTTCTGGCGCGCTCACTTTTGGACACCCTACTTCACCGGGTGTGCCTGAGGATTTTGTTAAACATACATTAGTTTGTGATTATAACGATTTAGAATCAGTAAAAAAACAATTTGAGCAATATCCTAATGAAATTGCTGCAATTATTATTGAACCTGTGGCAGGCAATATGAATTGTGTCCCAGCTAAAAAATCGTTCTTACAAGGATTAAGAAGCTTGTGTGATACTTACGGGGCTTTATTAATTATTGATGAGGTGATGACTGGGTTTAGGGTTGCACTTGGCGGAGCTCAAGAATATTATGATTTAGTTCCTGATTTGACTTGCTTAGGTAAGATTATAGGTGGCGGTATGCCTGTAGGTGCTTTTGGCGGGCGTGCTGAAATTATGCAACAATTAGCACCAACTGGACCAATTTATCAAGCAGGAACACTTTCAGGGAATCCTGTTGCTATGGCAGCGGGTTATGCCACGTTGACAAAGTTAATGGATGTTGGTATTTATTCAGAGTTAGAAGAAAAAACTGCCTCACTAGTTAATGGCCTATATGCAGAAGCAAAACGATATAATATTCCGTTTGTGGTTAATCATGCAGGAGGAATGTTTGGATTTTTCTTTACAAATGCTCTAGAAGTGAGCAGTTATAAGGATGTAATGAATTGTGATGTTGAATTATTCAAGAAATTCTATCATCATATGCTCGCCGAAGGGGTTTACTTTGCGCCTTCAGCTTTCGAAGCAGGTTTCATGTCACTTATGCACACAGATAAAGAAATCGATCATACGATTGATGCAGCAAGTCGTTTTTTTAAAAACATAAGTTAATTTGATAAAATATAGTAAATTATACCCATAGCGATTAAAATTTTAACTATTAACATAGGTAATAAATTTATGGTTAATCCTTTAAAAGAAGGTGAAAAAGCACCTCAATTTTCTCTGCCTGATCAGGATGGTGAGCTAATTAGTTCAAAAGATTTCAAAGGTCAGCGTATTTTGCTCTATTTCTATCCGAAAGCGATGACTCCTGGTTGTACAGTACAAGCTTGCAATTTACGAGACAGTGCTGACGATTTTAAGAAATATAATGTAGTTGTTATTGGTATTAGTACGGATAAACCTGAAAAACTATCGCGTTTTGTTGATAAAGAATTGTTGAATTTTACTCTACTTTCAGATGAGGATCATAAAACCTCTGAAGCGTTTGGTGTTTGGGGCGAAAAAGAGTTTATGGGAAAAACTTATGACGGTATCCATCGTATAAGCTTTTTGATTGGTAAAGATGGTAAGATCGAGAAAGTCTTTGATGACTTCAAAACGACCAACCATCACACTGTGGTTTTAGATTATCTTAAGAACCATAGTTAACACTTCTAATTAAAGCAGATTATATTTTCATTAATCTGCTTTTTTTTCACTTTTAATATTATTAATCTCTTCAAGATTTGGCCAAGCATTTATAATCGCTTTAACTAAAGTTGCTAATGGTATAGCAAAAAATACGCCCCAAAATCCCCATAACCCGCCAAAAATGATAACAGCTACAATAATCACTAAAGGATGCAAGTTAAGTTTTTCAGAGAAAAGATAAGGAACCAATAAATTGCCATCAAGAGCCTGAATAAGGATATAAAAGAACATTAAATATCCAAATTGTGCAGTAACCCCCCATTGGAAAAGTGCAATTAGGACAATAGGGATACTTGAAATAATAATACCAATGTAAGGAATAAGCACTGAAACACCAACTAACACTGCTAACAATAATCCATAATCTAAACCAAAATACCAAAATGGAATATAGACACAAGCAGTTAAAATAATGATGTGTAAAACATTACCTACAATGTAATTAGATATTTGTTGATCCATCTCTGTAGCTACTTTGTTTAATATTGTTCGATTTTTTGGTAATATTTTCGAACAATATCCCCATATCTTAGATTTATCTTTCAATAAGAAAAACATAATAATCGGAACTAATACCGCATTTATAGCAACAGAAACTAAGCTAAACAGTGAGCTGATTGAAAACTGGAGCAATGAGTTACCTGTTTGCATAACTTTATTAGTTATACCTTGGAGTATTGAGTCAAATAGACCAACATCGATAAGCTCCGGATAATGTTCAGGCAATGATGTGATGAATTTATTTACAAAATTCAACATATTTGGAATATTTGTTATTAAACTAACACCTTGTTGCCAAATCAATGGTAACAAAATCATAATTCCGGTTAAGCCGACAAACATAAATACAAATAGTACAATAACAACAGCTAATGTGTGAGGAACTCTCTTTTGTTGTAAATACTTAACCGGTCTATCTAGTAGATAAGATAAAACGATAGCAATCAAAATAGGCAGTAAAATTTTATTGAAAAAATAGATGATAAAAAATAAAACAATGATAACAATCATTAACGAAACCACATGAGGATCGCTAAAGCGTTTTTTGTACCATTCAATAAACAATTTTAACATCTATAACTCCTTTTTGTAGTTTATTAATCTAACCTATTTTTTGAAACCACCCAAGATTCCTCGAGTAATTTGTCTTCCAATTTGATTTACCATCTGTCTAGTCGCACTTTTAGCAACACTTTGAACGATACCGTCATGCTGTCCACCTTTTGGGCCGGTTCTACCAAAAATAAGTGAACTTAAAAAGTCCATTATACCACCATGTTCCTCTTTATCAGATGGATTCTGATTGGAATCAGTTTCTATTGAATTTTGACTATTTTCAGTATTTATACTAAAACCCTGTTTAAGTTTTTCGTAGGCTGATTCGCGATCGATGGTTTTTGAATATTTATCATAAAAGCGAGATTTTTGAATAATCGTCAACTGTTTTTCTATATCCATAGGCCCCATTTTTGATTCTGGCGCTATTATCATTCCGCGTTGAACAATATTAGGGCGCCCCTTTTCATCTAGAAATGAAATTAAAGCCTCTCCTACCCCAAGCTCCATAATAGCTTTTTCGGTGTTAAAATTTGGGTTAGCTCGCATGGTTTGAGCTGCCACTTTGACTGCTTTTTGATCTTTAGGTGTAAATGCTCGTAAAGCGTGCTGCACTCGATTCCCCAATTGACCAAGGATAGTTTCTGGAATATCGGTTGGGCTTTGTGTAGCAAAATAAATCCCCACTCCTTTAGAACGAATAAGGCGAACAACTTGTTCGATTTTTTCTAATAATGCGGGAGAAATATCATTAAAAAGTAAATGTGCTTCGTCAAAGAAAAATACAAGTTTTGGTTTATCAAGGTCACCTACTTCTGGTAAATGCTCGAATAGTTCTGATAATAACCAAAGTAAAAATACTGAATATAATTTTGGTGAATTATATAATTTACTGGCAGATAAAATATTAATAACACCACGACCATCAACATTAGTTTGCATTAAATCATGTATATCAAACATCGGCTCACCTAGAAAGAATTCAGCACCTTGCTGTTCTAAAGTAAGCAATCCACGTTGAATAGCACCAATAGTTGATAAACTTATATTGCCATATTGGGTAGTAAATTTTTTAGCGTTATCACCAATAAATTGGATGAATGTTCTTAAATCCTTAAAGTCTAGTAATAATAATCCATTATCATCGGCAATTTTAAAAACTAATTGTAGAACGCCAGATTGAATGTCATTGAGATTTAATAATCGACCTAATAATATAGGACCTATATCGGAAACTGTACTGCGAACGGGAATACCATTTTCACCAAATACATCCCATATTTCTAAAGGAGAAGAATTAGGAAGCCAATCTTTTACACCAATACTTTCTAGCCGTGCTTTTAATTTTTCAGATAATAGGCCATTTTCCCCTAAACCGGTCAAATCACCTTTTACATCAGCAAGAAACACGGGGACACCAATCTGCGAGAATTTTTCTGCCATCTTTTGTAGGGTTACGGTTTTACCTGTACCTGTTGCACCAGTAATTAAACCATGGCGATTAGCCAACGATGCAAGGATGTATAAATCATTACCTTCACTTTTTGCAATAACGATCTTTTCATTCATAGACATCTCCCATTCAAAAATTGCTATTAAAACAATTGAGAATATTGTAAGCTGAATTATTGTTAACTGCTATTACTTTAATTAATCTTATAAGGAGGCTGTATGTTTCCAGAATACCGTGATTTAATCTCTAAACTAAAAAACTCAGATTTACATTTCCAAAAATTATTTGATGAGCACAATGAGCTCGATCAAAAAATTAAAAATATCGAGTCTGGTATTGCAATTGATACTTCGGAAACGATTGAAAGTCTAAAAAAACTGAAGCTAAAATTAAAAGATGAACTTTACGAAATTTTGAAAAAAGCTTCTAAATAACTCATCAAATATAAGCTTATAAAGCTTTATTGTGTTATAAAACCCCAAGCTGTGGGGTTTAATTTTATAGCAATTTTTTGCAAATCATTTATAGAAAGTTATTTATTAACTTTCTCTTGTTCTTTTTTCAGTTTGCGATGTTTGATTAGTGTAATTAAATTTTTGTGTGGGGTTTTCATTTTTTACTCCTCTTATTGTTATTTATAGGCTCCTTAAAAACATTTCTAAAAAGCTCGATTATTTATACAAATATTATTATCAATTATATTTATCAAATGTGTACTCCTCACTACTATAACACACTAGTTCAATATTTATACTTCTTTAGTTAATGATGTAAGCAACATCGTCACTTACATCAATTTTGTTATTTTAGAACCATTGTCCAAAGCGTTTTATATAAATCCTTTTCATTATTTGAGCAACCACACAGTAACTTAATAATGTTGCAACTAACCATGGAAAATAGGACCATGGTAATGGTTGAAGACCAATTAGGCTACCTATTGGTGAAAAAGGAATATAAATACCCACCGCCATAATTAGCATAGTCATTACTATTACTGGGAATGCCGCGGTACTTTGTATAAATGGTATTTTCTGAGTCCTTAGCATATGTACAACTAAAGTTTGTGATAACAATCCTTCGATAAACCAACCTGAGTGAAACAATGATTCAGCTGCAACACTATTAGCACCAAAAACAAACCACATCAATGCATATGTTGTTATGTCAAAAATAGAGGATGTTGGTCCAATCCAGATCATAAAACGTCCAATATTTTGTGCATCCCATTTACGAGGTTTTTGTAAAAACTCTTCATCCATCTTATCCCAAGGTAATGATAATTGTGAGATATCATATAATAAGTTTTGGATAAGCAAATGAATCGCAAGCATTGGTAAAAATGGTAGAAATGCACTAGCCACTAATACAGAGAAGATGTTACCAAAGTTAGAACTTGCGGTCATATTTAGGTATTTCATAATATTACCGAAAGTTTCGCGTCCGCAAATTACACCTTCTTCTAATACAAGTAAGCTTTTTTCAAGCAAAATGATATCAGCTGATTCTTTAGCGATATCAGTAGCGGTGTCCACTGAAATACCAACATCTGCATCTCTCAACGCTGGCGCATCATTAATACCATCACCTAAAAATCCAACAGTATGACCATTACTTTGTAACAATCTAATGATTCGAGATTTTTGTAATGGAGTCAACTTAGCAAAAATAGTGCGTTGCTCAATTTGCTCTTTTAACTCAGCGTCACTCATTTTTTCAATTTCGTTACCAAGTAAAGGTATACCCGGTTCTAAGCCAACTTCTCGGCATACTTTAATCGTGATGATTTCATTGTCACCAGTTAGAACTTTAACGCCAACACCATGTTCATTCAATGCAGAAATAGCTTCATAAGCACTCTCTTTAGGTGGATCTAAGAAAGTCAAAAACCCACGAATGGCTAATGATTTTTCATCTTGGACACTATATTGAGCTTTAGTTTGTGATGCTGAAATATCTTTTACACCTACTGCTAACACTCTAAATCCATCTTTATTATAATTGTGTGCAAGTTCAATCAATGCTTGTTTACGATTTTCGTCTAACGGTAAGTACTCGCCGTTTTCATAAACAAAATCTGAAATAGATAGCATTTCTTCAACTGCGCCTTTACAGATCATTAAATGATTTTCATCATTGCCTTGTACAACAACCGATAAACGACGGCGAACAAAATCAAATGGTAATTCATCAATTTTTTTATAAAGACCTACACCCACTTTTTTAACACTGGTTTTTTCTTCAGCAAAACGGATGATCGCTTTATCCATCAAGTTTTTCATTCCACTTTGATAGTAACTATTGAGCCAGGCCAGTTGTAAAACAGATGGATCAATCTGCCCATTAATGTCTAAGTGATGTTCTAAAATGATTTTATCTTGTGTTAAAGTACCGGTTTTATCAGTACATAAAATGTCCATCGCGCCAAAGTTTTGAATAGCATTCAAACGTTTTACCACAACTTTTCGTTTTGCCATGCCAACAGCACCTTTAGCTAGATTTGCACTAACAATCATCGGTAACATTTCAGGCGTCAAACCAACAGCAACAGCTAATGCAAATAATGTTGCTTCCCCCCAATCGCCTTTGGTAAATCCATTTATTAGTAATACAATCGGAACCATCACTAACATAAAGCGAATTAGTAACCAACTTACGCTATTTACACCGCGATCAAATGAGGTTTCGGCTCTTGAACCCACTATTGATTTTGCTAATGAACCAAAATGTGTATCAGCACCTGTTGCAACAACAATAGCTTTAGCTGTTCCACTCACTACATTGGTGCCCATAAAACAAATATTGTTTACATCAAGTACATTGTCCTTATCAATTTTTGAAGAATCTATCTCTTCTGTCGTTTTTTGCGATACCGCGCCTAAGGTGTCATATTTTTCAACTGGAATTGATTCACCGGTTAACACCGCTTGACTCACAAATAAATCTCGCGATTCGATTAAACGAATATCGGCAGGAATCATGTCCCCAGCTGATAAAAACACAATATCTCCAGGAACGATATCGCTTAAAGGAACTTCAATATGCTCAGTTGGCATATTTTTATTACGACGACGTAGAACTGTGGCTGTAGTTCGGATCATTGACTTTAATGCTTCAGCAGCTTTATTTGAACGAAACTCCTGCCAAAAACGCAATAATCCACTAAGTGTTACCATGGTTAAAATGATAATAATTCCAGTTAGATCTGTCTCTTCACCGTTTTGTAATGGCAACCAGTAATCAGTAAAAAAACTTACCAGTGCTAATATTAATAGTACAAATATAAATGGGTTCTTAAAAGCTAAAAGTAACTGGACAAAAGCTGATGGCACTTTTTCTCGAGCCACTTCATTTTTACCATACTGTTCCAATCGAGATTTTACATTTTCTTGAGTTAACCCCGAAAGACTTGATTGAAATTTAGACAAAATGCTATCTAAGCTATTTTGAGCTTCTTCAAGTGCTTTTATGTTTAAAGTATTATCTGTCTTTACTTGAGATGTTTTTTTAATCATAGTTTGTACCTATCTATTTTTCAGGCAAAAGGAACCCACTCTTAGTTAACGTTAAACTAGGAGTTATTAAGTTCTTATCGACTAAAATTTAAACGTAAAGCAATAACTAACCATTGCAGTTAAGGCTTAACATGAAATAAAAATATTAAAAATAATATTAGTTAAAAGTTAGATACAACTAGGTGGCTCTAAATGCTTATCTGTAAGATATAACACTCGCAAAAGTGCTTTATGAGCACAAAGGTATTTTGAATTTGTGTGATAGCGTGTAGAAAACTGCATATCGTTCACCGTTACCGTTTTTATCAATTTCGGCTTGTGAACTGAAAAAATAACTATTTAGACAGGTTCATTAACCGATAATGATGTGTTTGAATTTATCTCCCCATAGTTTGGGGTGACCCGATTGACTGTCCATATTTCTCCTGTAAATTGAACTCATCACTTTGTATTTCAACTTTTCTTAAACCTCATTTTTAACCATCTCTTATCGTTAAAAAAGTAAGAAAAGCTCAAAGGCGAGCATTTTATACGCTTTTGCATTCAAGAAGTCAACCGATTACTTGTAATAAAGTTGCAATTGATTAAAAACACCACTACTAGGATGATGAAATGTAGAATTAATACCCGTTTTACATAATATCAGTTACAATTAACCAATTGTTAACAACACTGGTTAAATTGGATGGATATTACTCAATTGTTGCAAGATAATTGGTTTAATTTATTTATTATCTTCGCTCTATCAATTATTGGCTTTATTTATAAAAGAAACACACCTAATAATTACTTTGACAATATTATTAGATATACAGATATATTAGAAAAAGTACCTCAACCTAGTTATCAAAAAGATTATTTAAACAATATCAAGAAAAAACTGATTTGGGAAAAAGTTTGTTTTTATAAACCAGGCAATATTAACAAAGAAAGAATTGCTATTTCTGTTGTTAATGCAGATATTCATAATGTTATTGAATTGAGTCAATTAAATCAATTAACTCAATATTTCGGTATTGAAAAAAACCGTATTACATTTCTTAGACCTTTTTTAATTAAAGACGTGATTTTAACTGCTGCTGTTAGTCTATTTACCTTTTTTATGGTTATATATAATCTCCATACTATTTTCAAATCAGAATGGATTATTAATGTCATTATTTCTGTATTGACGATTTTTGTTCTAATAATCATTATTGCGCAATTTGCTCAAGGACCATTAAAAAGATTAAATAGTTACCGCATCCTTTTAAAGGATAAACAATTTTTAACTAGAGCAAATAAAGTATTTGCTAAAATCCTCGATGAAAATAGACCAATTGATACACTCTCTAAAGAAATTGACAAAAAAGAGTCTACGGATTTAGGAGAATAATTATTATTTAGATTTTATTATTAGACAGGACAATAAATAATAAAAAAACTATTTATTGTCCTTTTGGTAATAGAAATTTATGATTGAATTTTCAATCTTGAATTTTTTAACTGTTCAACTAATGTAAGCAAAGACGAATTTAATTGATACATAAATTGTTGATAACTGAATTCTTTTTTACTAATTTCCTCAAGCTGTAACTCCCAATGTGCAGTCATATCTGGCATTGAAACACTTTCCGGTAATGATAAAATCAAATTTTGGCCTACCTTCGTTGAACGAATTGATTTACCTTGACGCGTTAAAAATTGACGTTTAAATAAAAGCTCAATAATACCAGCTCTTGTTGCCTCAGTACCTAATCCATCAGTTTCGCGTAATATTTTTTTTATCTCAGGATCTTTAACAAATCTAGCTATACCTGTCATTGCAGAAAGTAAAGTCGCATCCGTAAATGGTCTTGGAGGTTGAGTTTCTTTACTAAGTAATTCGGTATCAATACATAGGACTGATTCGCCTTTTTTAACTAACTTAGTTAATAAACCATTATTCTCACTATTATCGGTATCGTTCTCTGCTTGATAATTTTTACTTCTAAACAGTACTTTCCAGCCTTCGTCCAACATTTGATTGGCTTTAGAGATAAATTTACCACCATTGATATCAACATCAATCTGTAACTCAGCATATTTATAAGCTGGATAAAATTGTGCTAAGTATTGTGTAGCAATCACTTGATAGACGGCTAACTCATTACTAGATAAACTTTCGGTTCTCACTTTACGCAATGTTGGAATAATAGCGTGGTGAGCCTCAACTTTTTTATCATTCCAAGCTTTGGAACGTAAAGTGAAATCAGCATTATTAATTGCAAATTGTAACGCAGAACAATTGTTTTCAATCGCAGATTTTACACCATTAATTTGTGTTAAGTGCTCTTCCGGCAAAAAACGGCAATCTGAACGAGGATAGGTAATTAATTTATGTTTTTCATATAATGATTGGCAAATATCAAGTACATCCTGTGCACTTAGACCATTTCGTTTTGCCATTTCAATTTGTAAAGCAGATAAATTAAATGGCATAGGTGGTGCAAGTTCTTTCTTTTTATTACTTACTTTATCAATAGTACCTGTCTGATCTTTAATTCGTTGACAAACGTTTTCTGCTAAACCTTTAACTAAAACTCTGCCCTCTTCATCTTGATAAGGTTCACATGCCTCGCTTGGTTGCCATTTGGCCTTGAAGGTTTCGTTATCCTTGGTTTGTAATATGGCATAAACTTCATAAAATGGTTTAGGAACAAATTGCGCTATCTCTAAATCTCGTCTAACCACTAATCCTAAAATCGGTGTTTGTACGCGCCCAATAGAAAGTACACCACGATAACCGCTTCGTTGCCCCACAAGAGTACAAACACGACTCATATTCATCCCATATAACCAATCAGCTCTTGCTCTTGCTAAAGCAGAAGTAGATAATGGGATAAAATCTTGATTACTACGTAATTGCTCTAGTGATTTTTCAACAGCGCTAGCATTCAAATCGCTGATTAAACAACGTTGAATAGTTTTCCGCTTTTCTGGTGGTAACTGGCAATAGTTAAGTACTTCATCAACTAATAATTGCCCTTCTCTATCTGGGTCACCCGCATGTACAATTTGTTCAGCTGATTTAATCAATTCAACTAAGGTGTTAAATTGTTTTTCGGTACTATTTTTGGGTATCAATATCCATTTTGCAGGAACAATGGGTAGATCGTCTAAAACCCATTTTTTATAGCGTTCATCATATATTTCAGGTGTTGCTTGTTCTAATAAGTGCCCAATACACCAGCTAACAATATCACCATTACTGGCTTTGATAAATCCATTTCCCTTTTGGTGGGGTTTAGGCAAAACATCAGCAATAGCTCTAGCTAAGCTCGGTTTTTCGGCAATAAATAGACGATAAGGTTCTTTAGATTGCATAATAATTAGTGTTAATCATAAATTCCAAACGACATAAGCATTATAGGGTTGATTTAAAATATAACCCAACTCAGTAGCAAGCTTTAAAGAGGGCTTGTTGTGAGCATCCCAGTTAGGTGTTATTTGACGATCTAGGCAAGCTAAAATTAACTTTGCCGAACTAATCAATGCAAGTCCTTTTCGCCTTTCCTCAACTATTGTATCGACTTCAATGTCGATACTATTATTATATGCTAAATAAGATGATGCACCAGAAACAATAACATTATCTTTTAAAATAATAAATCCCAATCCTGATTTTTCAAAATCCAAGTATGAATTAAAGTTTTTACACAAGTCTTTAGCCCATTCAAGATTGAGAATTTGCTGATAATACTTTTCATCAATAGCTTTTAATTGATAGTTTTCAGGTAATTTTGAGATAATTAATTGTAGTTTCTGAATATCAAATTCTGTAGGAGTATAAAAACTATAACGTGTAATTTTTTCATAATTGTTGCGATATACATTTTCAATTAAATTTTGCCAAGTTTTATCAATAGGGATAAGAATTGCATAATCATCACTATATACTTTTGGAATATAGTGAAGCATTTGCTGGTTTGGTTGACCTGCTAAAAAAAAGAAGCAACCAAGATTAATTGCTACTGATGTAGGCCGCAATAAATCATCAGCATATGCAAAACCGATATTTCCTTCCCAATAAGCTTGAATAATTGTTTGAGTTGTACTTTGAAATAATGATTCAATATCTTTTTTATTAATAATTTTATCAAAATACATCAATATATTTCCTTTTTCATATTTAAGCTTAATTTTTTACCACCATTTTTTTAGCTTAAGCCATACCACTGAAAGTATACTGATCAGAATTAATAGTAATATTAACCCAATAAATGACCACTCTTTTTCATTGAACGGAATGCCGGCCAAATTAACACCAAGCAAACTAGTGATAAAAGTAATTGGTGTAAAAATGATGGTAAACAAGGACATTAAATAAATACGTTTATTGGTCGATTCGGCCAAAATGCTATTAATTTGTTCCATAACGGAACCAATTCTAATCAAACAACTATCAATTTCAGAGACATAGTGATTTTGTTGGCTAGAAATGTCATGCAATCGCTGGCGATCATTGTCATCAATCCAAGATATTCTTTCAGTCGAAATTTTGACAAATATATCGCGCTGTGGGGAAAGTAAACGACGTAATATAAAAAGTTGTTTACGAACTCTTCCAATTTCCTTGTGAGAAAAAATCCGTTGATTTAATAATAGATCTTCCAATTTGATGATTTTATTGTGAACCCCATCAAAAGATAAATTAACTTGATCACAAATTAATTCAGAAAGTTGAATTAGCCAATCAGCAACATCTACAGGGCCAATACCTTTTTCTAAATTTTCTTTTAATTTGATGATGGCATCAATTTTTTGGTGCCTAGTTGATATTATAAAATTATCAGTTATATAAAATCGGAAAGTGACGATAGGATCAGGTAGCTCATTAGGTGTAAAATTAACACCTTTAAGTACGACTAAAATGCCTGTATCAAAGCGAATTTCTTTAGGAAACTGATTGGGTTTAATCAATTCATTTTTGACAAGATCTGGAATTAAATTTGTTTGGTTAATCCAATTGATTGTTTCGCTTTTAGCAAAATCAAGATGTATCCAATAAGGTTGTGAAATTGAAGCTTCACTTTTATCATTTAAAGGGTTGGCTTTGCCCTTCCCATCCAATTGACAACTAAAGACAGGGTGTGCTGCAAGTAGATCTGAAACCAGAATAGAATTATTACTATTTTCGTTAATCATCATCAGCCCCAATTGTTAAGTTTGCTTAATTATATACTCATTTTGAACGAAAATGGAGCGGATGATATTAGATTTATCCTTTAGGGATTTAAATAGATTTGAGGTATTGATGAATGTTTAGGGTGATTATAAACACCTAATTCAACACCATACCATCGATTGATATTTTCAACAGTTAATACTTCAGATGGTACGCCTTGTTCTACAATTTTTCCTTGGTTAACAAGAATAATTTTATCAGCATACAAAGCAGCTAAATTGAGATCATGTAAGATGCAACATACAGCCAATTTCTGTTTAATAGCTAACTGCTTTAATAATCTTAAAGTATGTTGTTGATGATAAAGATCAAGTGCAGAGGTAGGTTCATCTAAAAATAATAATTTTTCATTAGATTGCGGTTGCCACAATTGAGCTAAGACTCTAGCTAATTGAACTCTTTGCTGTTCTCCTCCGGATAAACCTCTATAATCTCGGTCAGCAAATTGTAAACAATCAGTTTGTACCATCACTTCGTGAATTGATTCATCAAAATGTATTTTGCCATAAGGAGCTCGTCCCATTGCTATTACTTCTTTTACTTTAAAAGGAAAAGTAAGTTGGCTTTGTTGAAGCATAACTGTTCTTATTTTTGCTAATTGTTTTTGTGGCCACTGTGATAATGGTTTATCTAATAGATAACATTCACCAGATAATGGTTTTTGATAACCTGTTAGTAAACGCAATAAAGTGGACTTACCTGCGCCATTAGGACCAATGATAATTACAATTTCGCCTGAATTTATTGATAAAGATACATCATTAATTATCATTCGACGACCATAACCAAATGTTAAATTTTTAGCGGTTAACACAATAAATCTCCATCAGTTATTTATGTCTCAGAATAAGCCAAAGAAAATACGGACCACCAATTAGGCTGGTTAAAAGACCGACAGGAATTTCAGTTGGAGCAACTAATGTTCTAGCTAAAGTATCAGCTAATAAAAGTAAACAAGCACCACCTAATGCAGAGCCAGGTATTAGCCATTTATGGTTTGCACCGACTTGTAAACGAATCATGTGAGGTACAACTAATCCAACAAAAGCAATAATGCCACTCACTGCAACAGAAGTACCAATCAGTACAGCACTAAGTAATAATAGATAGCGTTTAGTGCGTTCAACATTGATACCTAAATAATGAGCATCTTCATCCCCCAGCTGTAATATGTTGAGATGATGAGCAAGTTTAATAACACATAATAACGTAGGTAAAATTAATGAAATGGATACAATGACCAAGTCCCAAGAGCCTTTTCCTAAATGTCCCATTGACCATAACGAAAGTTGACGTAATTGTGATTCATCACTAATGTAACTGAGTCCTCCCAATATTGAGCCAATGATGGCATTAATTGCGACCCCTAACAAAATCATTTTAGCTAAATTACATTGTTCATTAAGACTATAGAGGTATATAAGAATACAGATAGATAAACTACCAGCAAATGCAGCAATCATTTTTCCATAAAGCATCATAATCGGAGGAAAAACGGCAGGAAATAATATCGTTATACCTACCATTAGGCTTGCACCACTACTAATACCTAATAAACCAGGATCAGCTAAAGGGTTTCTGAATAATCCTTGCATAACAGCGCCAGCACTAGCTAATGCCATACCAACTACTACTGCGAGTATAATTCTAGGTAATCGAATATTGAACCAAATATTCCATAAAGGATCATTGAATGACATACTCATTAATTGATTAAAAGAAAGTTTTAATGCGCCTGAGTTTGCCGAATAGACAATTAAAATTAATAGTAAAGCAAATAATCCCAATAACAATAATTGTTGACTAGATTTTCGCACCGATTAACCTCATATTTTTAATACTAATAACTCACCGCTAAGCTTGGGTCAACAACACTATATGCTCGGTTATCAAATTGTTGATTAGCAATTTTATCAATGATTATTCTGGCTAATTCTTTGCGATATACAAAACCATGAACTTCCTTAGCGAAATAACATTCACCGCGATTGGTTGTTTCTCCATCTCGTAAACCACCTGGTCTTAAGATCACATAATTTAATGAGCTGGTTTGTAACCAAATTTCAGCTAGTGATTTTTCTCGAACCGCATTACCAAATGCTTGCTTAGCTCGTAAGGATAATGTTGACCATGAATCACCACAACCAAGCGAGGTCACTAATATCATTTGTTTAATTCCAACCTGTTCTGCGCAATCAATGATAATGCGCTGAGCAATGTAATTACCCGTTTCTCCACCTAAAGTTGAAATTACTGTCGCGTCACTACCGTTTTGTTGACATATCTGTTTCACTAATTCAACGTCAGTTGCATCGCCAACATGAGTTTCAATACCTTGTTCAGATAATTGTTTTGCAAAATCGGCATCACGAACTAATACAATACAACGCCACTCAGGGTGGCATTGTTTGATTAATTGAGATACTTGATAACCAGTTCCTAGCTTTGAACTTACACCAAAAATAATTACTGTTTTCATTTTATTGTTTCTTAAAATTAATTGATTTTTTTTGCTAAAGCTCTAAATTTTTCAAGTTGTTCTGCTTTTAATTGATGTTTTTCATCACGCCCAACAAAAATTTTAAACATTGATTGACCTAAATGATTAAGGAATATAATAGAAGCAGTCGACATTTTCATAAATTTTCTTTCAATAAATGCAATATATTGGCAATGTTCTGCTTTTATGTGACCACTTAACCCTTTTTGATGGCGTAAGTTAAAGTATTTTTGGCTATGAGTTCCAGGAGGCAATTCACCTGAAATTTCAGCAATAATGTCACCAGTATGAACTAAAAACAATACGTCACCCCAAGTTGTTACTTCTTCCCAAATTGTATCAAAGTTACTTCCATCTACGATTTTTGCATCAGGTATTGCTTGGATCACTTGCGTCATAGTGACTTTATGATCTTGGGCAATTTTCTCTAGTAATTCTTCAGGGTTAGATTGCATATAAGTTGCAAGATTACTTAAAAGGGTTTGTTTATCTGCCATAGTAATTTCCTTTAATTTTTTGTTTTTACTTGGATGTTTTGCATATGTGGGTGAGATTTAGGCATACCATTACCTTGTTGCATGGCTTGTCTAGCTTGTGCCATCTTCTTTTGTAATTCAATATGCTCAGGATTATTAAGCTGTAGTAAAAGCTGTTGCAAAGCTTGTACAATATTACTTGACCAAAAACGTCCCGATAAAGTCAATCGTAAACAACGATCTTCATTTTGTAGTAATCCTACTTCATGCCATTGCTTGATTAATGGATCAAATAATTCAGCTTGATTGGTAAGTTGCGTTAGATCAACACGCCCTTTTTCTATACCTGCTTGTAATTTATGCAGCCAGTCACCGAGTAATGGTTTACCGGTTAACATCATTAGGGGCTTTTTACCTTGATCTAATAAGGCATAATATTGATTTAAATCACGATGGATCATATATGATTGCCCGTCTAGCTTTCCACCAGCACAAGAACCAAATCCAAAAAAGTGTGAGCCTTGTTTGATTAAAAAATTGTATAAATTCCGTTCACGACTCGTTTTAGCCCAATGAGCATTGGTTAAATGAGTCCATCCCTGTCTATCTAAATATTTAGCTCCTTGATGATAAAAATCGCACTTATCAGTTACTGTTGGAATCTCTATTCTTTTATTTTCAACACCTTTAGCTAATGGAGTTGTTGGTAAAAGATTTAAGGAGTAAAGATCAACCCCGTCGAGAGGCAATTGATCGGCGATTTCTAAATCTCTTTGCCAAGTAACTGGAGTTTGATTAGGTAGTCCAAACATAAGGTCACAAACTAAAGCAACACTATCTCGTGCAGCAATACGTTCAAAACTTTTAATAATTTCCTTTTCAGAAGACTGGCGTCCTAATCGCTGTCTAATTTCGGTATTAAAGGTTTGAATACCTATCGAAAAACGGTTTGCCCCAGCCTCAATGTAACTATCAATTTTATCCTCATCAAAATCAGAAATTCGCCCTTCTACAGTAATTTCGCAGTCAGGTGCTAGAGGAGCATGTTTTTTTAGATAATTTATTACACGAGCTAATTGTCCTGCAGCTAAAGCTGAAGGTGTTCCACCGCCAAAATAAATAGCATGAATTGGCGCAGACTGCATCGCTTTATTGTTAATTTCTAGGGATATTTCTTGTAATAAGTAATCAATATAAGTTTTGGTATCAAACTTACGCAATGGATTTTGATAAAATCCGCAAAATTGACAATGAATATCACAAAAAGGAATATGTATATAAATTAGACGTTTTCGTCCAGATAGATCTGAATTTTGAACAATACTCCATTGTTGTTCCAATTCTTGAGGTGATACGGGTAAACTTGCTTGTAAAGGCATTACTGCCCAACGATCTTTAAAAGGTAAAACTGAGTTTGAAGCGTAAAACGCACTTACATCAAATGATTTCATAACATCCATTCATAAAAATAATCTCGGTGAATTAAATAATAATTATTATCATTTATCAATATTTTTTTAATTATTTTCTTATTTATCTATTTAAATCTGATTATTTTTTAAAATTTATGCTCAGTTTTCAAACTAAACGCTAGTATTTTCATAAAAAATTAGCAAATAAAAACCTTTTTTTTAATAATGCTGATCGATTTATTGTATTGATTAGTAACTCGTGGAACCTTTATACAAATTGTATTTACATATTTTGCTAAAGATGAAATTACTATGGATAACATTATTGTTTCCCAAATAAACGCTTATCTTGTATTGATATTTCGGTAATTTTAAGTCAATTTTATTTCTTAATTCCTTATAATATTTAGCATAATCGATAATTTTCTTAAGTTATTTAATCAATCAAAACTTGATGATTAAGTGCAAAATGTGAAGCTGGTAAAATAGAATTACTCTATGAAAATATGAGTAAAATTATATTTAAGTTAAATAAACTGAAACAGAAATAAAAAGTACCAAAATTTCCCTACAAGATATCATTCTAATTTTCATATCCCCCAAAATATCAATATATTATTTTTGTAATAATTTGTTATAACATTATTATTTATTTGAATAAATTTTAATTTATCATTAATGCTTGATCAGTTTCTAATGCTTTGCTATTAAATCCCCCAATATTTTATGTTGATAATGGTTATCATTTTCACTATATTATTCTTCCAAAATTGAAAACCATGGTAGGTAAATTAAATCATGAAGAAAAATTTTATAAAAAGGATTAGCCTATTTTTACTAATATTTAGTATCAACAGTCTTCTCAATTATAGTTTAGCAAATGAAAGAATTGTTATTGCTGGAGGATCTCTTACTGAAATTGTATTCGCACTAGGTGCTGGAGATGATGTCGTAGGTGTTGATAAAACAAGCAGTTATCCTGAGAAAGTTAAACAATTGCCACAAATCGGTTATTGGAAATTATTAAATATTGAAGGTGTTTTATCGCTTAGACCAACCTTGTTTATAACATTAAATGATGTAGAACCTGATAATGTTATCGAAAAAGTTTCTGAGTCAAAAGTAGATGTATTAGCATTAAGGCGTGTACCTGGTACAATTGAACTGTTATACGAAAATATCAATAAAATTGCATCTAAATTAAATAAACAAGAAGAAGGCGAAAAATTAATCAATAGAATTAAAGCCAATCTTGCCGACATTCAAGCCAAAATCGCAACTCACCCACAAAAAACAAAAGTTTTATCCCTAATGAGTATGAGTGGTTCCAATTCTGTAGCAGGTAAAAATACTACAATTGATGCATTAATTACTATCGCTGGTGGTGAAAATTTGGCAACGCATAATAGCTTCAAAAGTTACACTGCAGAATCAATTATAGCTATCAATCCAGAAGTTATCATTTTAAATAAATATTCGATTGATCAATTAGGTGGTTTAGACAAAGTCAATACTATTCCAGGTATTACTGAAACGAGTGCATTTAAAAATAATCGTATTACGGTTATAGATGATAGTTACTTATTTGGAATCGGGCCAAGAGTTGATGAAGCAGCAAAATTGCTTTTCCAAAGCTTTTACCCTGAATAAACTATTTTAATAATATTTTTATTAATTGAAGCAATAAATGCGCGCATTAAACATATTAAGTTTGAAAGGATAAAAATGTGAATTTTAAATATTTAAAAAAGACAAGTTCATTAGCAATAGGTTTAACATTAGCACTACCTACTTTCGCTACTGATAAACATAATGATGAAAAAGACATTGATACTATTACTGTAACAGCTCATGAAGCAACAAAAAATCCGGGAATGAATACTGAAATTTCTGAGCAAGATATTCGCCGTGATGGAGGTACTAATTTTGGTACTATAATGCGTTATCAACCTCTAATTTCTGCCCCAGGAAGTATTTCAGGTTCAGGTAGTGGTAAAAGTAGTTGGGACCGTGGTGGGTTTACTGGATACAATATTCGTGGTTTAGATGCTAACCGCGTGTCAATCGATATTGATGGTATGCCTTTACCAATAGCTCAAGGTCGGGTTAACTCTGTTGGACGAGCTGGGTTTGGATCTTACGGTATTGGCCGAGATTATATTGATACCTATATGTACAATAAAGTTGATATTCAATCAGGAGCGACATCGGTTAGTAATGCAAATAATGCCCTCGGTGGCTCAGTTTCATTCCAAACCAAATCGGCAAGTTATTACCTCTATCCGGGTAAAACGACCTACTTTGGTTATCAAAATAACTATGATAGTTCAGATAGAAGTTTCCACCAGGGCTTAACTATGGCTGGTGGTGATGATTATCTAAATGGTATTTTGGTTTTAAGTCGACGCGATGGCCAGCAAACACGTAATAATGGAGACTCAATAAGTAGTTATCCAGAAAACTGGCACTCCAACTCGATTTTAGCTGGTTTTGGCTGGCAAATGACAGAAGAACATTTAATTAATACAACAGTTGATTACAATAATAAAACCAAAAATTCTCATTATGATACTTGGGATAAATACGGTAAAAAAGTTGAGTCACTTGATCATCAAAGAAGCAAAAACAATCGCTTTAATCTTGCTATTAAAGATCAATGGAAACCAACTGCTATAAGCTGGATTGATAGTTTAACTACTCAATTAAATTATCAACGAACCAATGTCTATGATAGTACCGATATTAGACATACAACTAAAGGTAATTTTAATACTCAAACAAATTACAATACAAAAACTTATAATTTTATTACTACTTTAGTTAAAAACTATGAAAATCAGAAAATTAGCGCTGGTTTAAATGGTAAATGGAGTGAAGATGAATCACCATTCTTTACTTCAGCCCAATCTCAAAATGGTAGAATATTTCCAGACGGAGATTACACTAAACCCCAAGCAGATAGTCGAAGTTATCAATTAGGGGGATTCCTCGAAGACAGAATTAGTTTTAATATTAAAGATAGTAATAATTTCTATCTAGTACCTGGTGTTAGAGTTATTTACCAAAATACTAAACCTCGTAATTTAGAAAATATGGCTGTAACAAACATCAATGGTAGCCAGTTAGGTAAACAATATAGTAGCAATAGTGATTTCCAAGTTTTACCTTCTATGTCATTTATGTATGATATTAATCCTGACTTCACTGCTTATTTACAATACAAACGTTCCGCACAAATGCCAAATCAGAACCAATTATATGGATCTTATTTAGCGCATAGCAATATGTATGTACTTGTTGGTGATTCAAATCTTAACACTGAAACCAGTGACAATTTTGAATTAGGTTTGAAAGGACATCCTGTTTCAGGTGTAACTTTAACATCTTCAGCTTTTTATAATAAATATAAAAATTTCATCGCTTATACACGTTATAGAAAGAACTTTGTCGGAACAGGTAACCGAATTGTTTATCAAGCAGAAAATCGTGATAAGGCATACATCTATGGTGCTGAATTGAGCAGTGAATTCAATATCGGCAAATGGGTAGAATCTGCTAATGGCTTAAGCGCTAAATTTGCAATTGGTTATAACCAAGGCAAATCAAAATCAAGCTATTTAGGTGATAAATATATTGAAATGGATTCAATAGCACCAATGAAAAGTGTTGTCGGTTTAGCGTGGGATGATCCGAATAAATTTTATGGTGTGGCTGTTACAGCAACATTCCAAAAAGGTAAAAAAGCCGAAGCGACATCTAGAGAATCTTATGGTAATGATGGTAGACCACTTCCTAATTCTAAAGATGACTATTTTAGAATCGCCGGTCATGGCATTATTGATTTAACTGGTTATATTAATATTACTAAGAATGTTAAATTGAATGGTGGAGTTTATAATCTTACCGATCAAAAATATTGGGATTATCTAAGTAATAATAAATTATACAGCACATCAGATCATAAATATCTAAACATGTTTACTGCTCCAGGCAGAACATTCCAATTAGGTTTAGATGTTGATTTCTAGAATGATATATCATTTTTTCAAATAAATAACCCGCATCATGCGGGTTATTTATTCTATAGCCTTCTATAAAACCTCCCTAAAGGTGTTTAGTTTTTTATTAAAATTAAAGTAAATTTAGCATCAATAAATTGATAAAAAATATCACATGTAATATTTACATGTGATAAAATTATGCTAATATAAGTTGTATAAAAAATTAAAGAATAACCAAAATTTATGAAAAAAACCAAAGAAGCTAAAAGCTCAGCATTTTATCAACAACAATACCGACAACGTTTAAGAGAACAGGGGTTGATAAAAAAAGAAGTTTGGATATTGCCTGAAAATACTGCTGAGTTACTTGAAATCGAAAAAAAATTTCGTCAACCAGCTGTAGAAAATAAATCTTTTTTGTACCATGTGAAGGAAAACAATGAAATGAAAAATAAAGAAATCTGGAAAATTAATGACCTTTTCCAAGAATTAAATCAAACTGATTTAATCAAACAAGGTTCTGCAAGTATTGAAATAATTGATGGTGTCGATGCTTGTTTACATATCATTATGCATGACTATGGTGATTTACCACTTTTTTTAAGCGTTTCAAATCAGCAAATTATTGTAGAAGCACTACTTTGGCCAGTTTCACTAATCAAAAATCCTTCATCATTTAATGAAGAAATTCTGTCTGCTAGAAAACTATTTGCTTTATCAACTATAGCAATTGAAAAAACAGGAGATGGAGAAATCAATTACATTATGTATGGTGCACTTAGTTCATCCTCAACCTTAAACGATATTATTTATGAACTCGAAATGTTATCAGACAATGTGATCAAAGCGACTGAAGCTTATGAGCATTTTTTTAATATTGAATAGTTAAAGCGAATAGTTATAGAAGGAGTTAAATATGGTTATCTTCAAAAAATTAGTAACAGCATTACGTGGTGGAATAAATGAAGTTGGCGAATCAATAATTGATTCTCAAGCGTTACGTATATTAGACCAAGAAATTAGAGATGCTGATGAAGAATTGAGACAAGCTAAAGAATCATTAGCTAATATTCTAGCAGAACAAAAATTAGCAGAGAAACAAGTTGAATCAACAAAAGCTCAAATAACTGAATATGAAGCATATGCTATTAAAGCACTTGAAAATAACAATGAAGAGTTAGCTTTGGAAGTAGCGGAAAAACTTTCGGTACTCGAAAATCAATATGAAAATAACAAAAAGCAAGCTAACTATTTTGCTGAAAGTGTTAAAAATTTACGACAAACTATTTCACAATCTGAAATCAATATTCGTAATTTAAAACAACAAGTTGATATAGTTAAAGCTACTGAAAGTGTCCAAAAAGCACAATCTGCAGTAGCACAGCGTTACGGTGGTTCAACAGCTAAATTGCATACTGCACTCGATTCATTAGATAGAATCAAAAAACGTCAAGAAAAAGCTGCTGCCACTTTTGAAGCAAAAAAAGAATTAGCAGCAACTGAAAATCCTGATTCGCTTGATAGTAAATTAGAAGCGGCCGGTATTAAAGCTGGCAATAATAATGCAGCTTCAATTTTAGCTAGATTAAAAGAAAAACAATCAAATTAAAGTTTTCGCGTTTTGATATTTTTAAGTTAGAATAGCAAAAACAATTATAAAATAATTAATTAGTTAAAACTAGTTTGGATAGATGAAGGGAATATAATGGAACTGTTTTGGGGAATATTTTTTTCTTTTCCCGTAATTATCTTTAGTGCATTGTTAACAATCTGTATCTTATATTGGTTTGTTGCAGCATTAGGACTATTAAGCGTTGACTGTTTAGATTTTGATATCAGTGTCAATGATGTTTATAGTGATGTTCCATCTACTGGATTAGGTGGTTTATTAATGAAATTTGGCTTCAATGAAGTACCAATGACTCTCATCATCACATTGATCTCTTTAATTGGATGGTCAATTTGTTATTTTGCCTTTCGTCTATTAATCCTACCTTTGTATAATTTTGTATTTCTTTATTATTTAGCAGGGATAGCTCTTTTAATTATCTCATTTATTTTATCAGTCTATTTAACTGCTTTTTTTATTAAACCACTTCGTCCTTTATTTAGAAAGTTGATAATTAACCACAATCATAAATCATTGTTAGGACAAGTTATCGAAATACGCTCAAGTACCGTAACCAGAACTAAAGGACAAGCTACCTGTGAAGATGGAGGAGCGGGCCTTATTTTAGAGGTAAGATGTGATGAATCTTATCAATTCAAGCGCGGTGATAAAGCCGTAATCCTTCAGTATGATGAAACAACAAATTGTTATGAAATAATTAGCCTAAAAGATTTTAATGGCTAATAGAAGTTAATTTGGAGAATAGAAAAATATGTCTTTAAGCAGTGATACTATAATGTTTTTTTTGGTAATAGTTGGAAGTATATTCCTTGTAATTGTCGGATTCTTCCTATTATTTAAGGCATTTTACATAAAGGTTCCTCAAGGTACGGCGCTTATTGTTAATGACATGACGTCAAAACCTAAAGTTCATTTTACTGGTGCATTGGTATATCCAATCATCTACAAAAAAGAGTTCATGAAAATTTCCTTGATCACTTTTGACGTAGAACGAAGAGGTAAAGATGGTTTAATTTGCCAAGACAACCTTAGGGCTGACATCTGCGTAGCCTTCTATTTACGCGTTAATGAAACAACAGAAGATGTTCTTAAAGTTGCCAAATCAATCGGTGTAGATCGTGCATCAGACCAACAAGCGGTAAGCACATTATTTAGTGCTAAATTTTCAGAAGCATTGAAAACCGTAGGTAAACAATTTGAACTTGCAAAGCTGTTTGAAGATCGAATGAATTTCCGTGAACGTATCATTGATGTAATAGGTAAAGACCTTAACGGTTATGCCCTTGAAGATGTTGCTATCGATTATTTAGAACAAACTCCAATTAAATCACTCGACCCAGATAATATTTTTGATGCTGAAGGTATTAATAAAATTACAGCTATAACTGCTGTACATAAAGATGAAACCAATAAGCGAGAACGCGATCTAGAGTTAGCTCTTAAGAAAAAAGATACTGAAACTATCGAAGCTAAACTTGAATTAGAACGTCAACAAGCTGACGCTGAGGCTCGACAAAAACGTGAAATTGAAACTATTCGAGCTAGAGAAGCCGCTGAAACATTAAAAGTTCAAGAAGAAGAACGTTTGAAAGCTGAACAAGCTAGAATTCAAACCCAACAAGAAATTGAAGTAAGAGAAGAGAATCGTTTACGTGAAGTAGAAGTTGCACAGAATAACCGCCTAAGAGCTATTGCGATTGAAGAAGAACGTGTAATCCGAGCTCGTTCACTTGAAATTGTTGCTCGTGAACGAGAAGTTGAACTACAACGAATAGAGAAAGACAAAGTTGTAGAAGAGGAAAAGAAACAGATTGCTAATGTTATTCGTGAACGTGTAGCAGTTGAAAAAACAGTTGCAGTTGAAGAGGAAAACATTAAAGAAGTTCGTGAAGTTTCAAGAGCAGATCGTGAAAAACAAACAACAATTATTGAAGCTGAAGCTAGAGCTGAACAAGAGCTAGTTAAACAAGTAAAACAAGCTGAGGCAGATGAACAATCATCTAAACATCGCGCAATTGAAATCAGCACGATGGCTCAAGCTGAATTAGAAGCTGCTGCTAAACAAGCTGAAGCTAAAAAACAATTAGCTCAGGGTATAGAAGCCGAAGAAGCGGCAATAGGCCTTGCCGAAGCTAAAGTACGTAAAGCAAGAGCAGAAGCAGAAGAAAAAGAAGGTTTAGTCAAAGCAAATATTACAGCTGAGACATTATTAGCTGAAGCGAAAGGTAATCAAGAAAAAGGCTTAGCAGAAGCTAAAGTTATTGAAGCCAAAGCAATTGCAGTAGAAAAACAAGGTTTAACTGAAGCTAAAGTACTTGAGGAAAAACTTTCTGCTCAAGCTCGTGGTGATGAACGTATTGGATTCGCAAAAGCATCAGCAACAAAAGAACAAGGTCTTGCAGAAGCGTTAGTAATTCGCGAAAAATTAACTGCTGAGGCAAATGGTTTAGTAGATAAGTTCCAAGCAATGGGTACGATGAATGAACAATCGAAAAATCATGAGGAATTCCGCTTAGCGCTTGAAAAAGGTTTCGAACAAGCCATGGCTGCTATTGCTGCTAACAAAGAAATTGCTAGAGAACAAGCTGACGTGCTTGCTGCAGCATTCAGTAAAGCCAATATTGAAATTGTAGGCGGTAATGATAACTTCTTTAATAGCTTCTCTAAAGCAATTAGTGTAGGTAAAGCAATAGAAGGAACTGTTAATCAGAGCCCTGTACTACAATCTGCATTACAATCAGTACTATCTCGCTTATCGGGAGACAAAAACATAAACATAAAAGAGACTTTGCAAAACACTGATTTAAAAGCGTTAGCAAAACAATTTTTGTCATCCAATAATGAAAATGAATAGGTTACTATCAGAATAGCCATTTATCTATAATGTAATCAGTTTTAGGTAGGATTCATTTCCTACCTAAAACATTAGGTATTTCAGTATTATCTTCAACGAGTAAAACATGTCAGAAACCCAAGATCAGCAACAAACATCAATTGATAAAGCAGTCGCGGAAGGCGGAGCTTATGAAATTCTTCGTAAACGTTTAACCTCTTTAGGACAAGAACTTAATCAAAAGACAGAAGCTCTAAATCAGGAAAGGCTATCTGAGTTTGGTAAAAGTGACATGTCCATTATTAGCCGTATTCGTATTAGAACGGAAAATAACTGTGTAGCACGAGATATTGTTCGCTTTGGTGATTGGTTGTTGTTTGGTTATAACGTCTATTTAGGATTAAAAAAAGAAACCAAGATAGAAGATGTATTTTCACTTTATCAATTAGTTGAACGTGATAACAATTATGAAGCTGATCCGGTTGATCTCTCAAATACATTCTTAAATATAGATAGATTTATACAAGACTTTAATGAGCTTTATACTTATTATAAAAATGCCCAGTTACTTCAGCTTGTTGAACGTGATGGAAAACTTCTTGCTAGTTTTCAAATTGGAGAACGAATTAGTGATATTCGTGTATTTCGATGGTCTATATCTAGCGATAAAAAAACAATCGAGTATATAGATAATCGAGGTGAGCGAGATATCGCACTACCACCTGCCTACGATTTTGAATGGATCGAAACAACACGTGAAGATATTGTTAATGGGCGATTTCCTCATATCAATGTTCTTGATACAGTATTTGTTGAAACCATTGGTGGTGACTTAACAATAAAGTGTGAAAATAATACTAATGATGGTTTAGGAATTTATCGAGAAGAGGTTGTTGATAAAAATCAATCAATTAATGATGCTAAAATAGAATATGCAAAAGTTGGTTCATTAATCCTATTGAAAATTCTCCCTTACCGCGAAGACAATTGGCGCTATTTAGTTTATAACTCGCTAACCCAGCAAGTCCATCGTATAGATTTTATTGGTCAATCATGTATTCAACTTCCAGAAGATCATGGAATTATATTTCCTGGGGGGTACTACTTACAAAATGGAGATTATAAAACTTTTGACCAATCAATGTTAGGTATGCGTTTCAGACGAATTCGCCGTTCACCAAATGGTGAAGATGTTTTATACATTTTCTATGACCCAAGCAATGGGCGACTAGCACTGTTCAATTATAATATGATTGAACGCAAACTAGATAACCCAATTTTAGGTCATGGCTACGCCGTTTTTGAAGATGGTCGAATGGTCGTTTTTGAAGGAGAAAGTGATGAGCCAACTAGAGTTCATCCAATGCAAATTTGGCAAACTCCTTTTTATAGTGATGAATATGCAGCACAACAACCGACAAATAATAGCTTCCTCGGAAAAATAGGTAATGCTGAACTTGTTCGCGGAATTTCAGATCTGTATTTTATCTCGCGTGAAATCGATAACCAGGCAGTCTCTTCACAACTCTATAGCAAACTAAGTGAAGATACAAAACGGCTCTTTGATAATTACTTTTGGCTCAATGACGAGAAACACCTATCATTCTCCCCTATTCTTCGTAATATTTCACAAACGAGTGAATTAGTTATAGATGAGTATGAAAAAGTCGAAAGCATTCGACGTCAATCCGAAAGCGCTATGCGTGAGGCAATTTCTAATCAACAAGATTTATTAACCAAGCTTTACCCTGATAGCTGGCAAGAAACACAAGAATTTGTTGATGCATTAAATGCAATAAAATTACAACTTGGCAGTTTAGTCACATTAAGAACTTACCGATACATTGATTTAGACCAAATCGATGAAATGGAAAATAAACTAAAAGCTAGACAAGCTGAGGTTTCATTAGCTACAGCTGAGTTTTTAGGAAGTGATAAAGCATTAGAGCCATTCAATATAAAAATTGACGATATTGAACAGCAAATTACCAAAGCAGATACTGTTGCAAAATTACTTGAATCTGTTGAAATAACAGAAACTATGTCAACTGATTTAGATATGCTTTCACAATTGATAGCAACCCTAAAATTTGATGACGTCACATTACAAACTAAAATCATAGAATCAATAGCTGAAGTCTATGCAAAACTTAACCAAACAAAAGCTAAAATCCAACAAAAACGAAAAAATTTAGCTAATGTTGAAATGGTCGCTCAATTTGGTGCTCAATTTAAATTATTTGGCCAAAGTATCGCCAATGCCTTGAGTATGGCAACAACACCTGAAAAATGTGATGATGAGCTATCTCGTCTTCTAGTACAACTTGAAGAGCTTGAGAATCAATTTAGTGAAAGTGAAGAGTTCCTTAATGATATTCTGGCTAAACGGGAAGAGATATTAGAATCATTTGAAACTCACAAACAATCACTACTTGAAGATAGAACAAGACGAACAGAAGCGTTACTTACGGCTGCCAATCGAATTTTAGATAGTATACCAAGAAGAACGGCTAAATTTTCTGATCAAAATGAGTTAAATGCTTTTTTTGTTGCCGACGCTTTAGCTTTAAAAATTCGTGAAATAGTCGAAAAATTAAGGGCACTTTTTGATAATGTCAAAGCAGATGATATTGAATCTCGTTTCCAAAGTGCCAGAGATCAATCAATACGAGCCTTACGAGATAAATCAGAAATATTTGAATCTGGCGGAAATGTAATCAAACTGGGGCCAAGACATAAGTTTAGTGTCAACACCCAAGAACTTGATTTAACCATTGTACCAAAAGAAGAGCATCTTTATTTGCAATTAACGGGTACTGATTATCAGGAAAGAATCAATCACCCTAAATTAGAAAGTTATAAACCTTTCTGGTCAATTTCATTAGAATCCGAATCGCCTAGTGTTTACCGTGGTGAATATTTAGCATATTCAATAATTAATTCAGCGCTTAAAAAAGAGCATGATTTAAGTTATGAAGATTTAAAAAACCAATTAAACCAACCTGAAGTATTAGCTAAAACAGTAAGAGATTATGCGTCAATGCGATATCGTGAGGGCTATGAAAAAGGGATTCACGATCACGATGCATTAAAAATATTAGCTAAACTGATTCCGCTAGGTGAAGCGGCCGGTCTATTACGCTATAACCCTTTAGCCCGAAGCTTAGCTATCCTTTTTTGGCATCATAATCAAAAGAGTGATATTGCCAAATTATGGCCAGAGCGAGCCAAAACTTGTAAAGATATACAGGCGTTATTTGGTCATGATGAAGGTATAAGAAATCTTCAAACAGAGATGTCTTTTGAATTAACCCAATTTTTAGAAAAGTACCCTATTCAACATGAACAATATCATGTAAAACAAGCAACTGAATATTTAAGCTATATATTAGCCAAAACACCACAAGAATTTACGTTAAGTAAATATGGCCACTATCTATTTGAAGGTTTAAAAGCCCGCCTCGAGGAATCTCATATGTGGGGTGATTTTAACCAATCACAAAGCAATCTTCAAAAACGACTTGCCGATCGCTGGATTCTAATCGAAAGTTGGTTTAAAGGTCTTTGTACCCTACCCCAATATCAAAAACTATCAGACTATATTGCTGAAGCTTTAGTATTGTGTATGTTAGATAAAGAAAGTAGCATTACGCTGGGAATTAGCGAGCTTGAGCTTGATATTTCCGTCAACGATTTACTTGGCGATCATCCAAGTATAATTCAGGGAGTGTTGAATATTAATCTTGATGATTTCTTTAGTCGCATGCGTAAACAGTCCAGAATTATTATTCCGGAGTTTCTGCATTATCAAAGTCTTCGTCAGGAAGTACTCGATGAACAACGTGATCTTCTACATCTAGAGGAATTTAAGGCTAAACCATTAAGTTCGTTTGTGCGAAACAAACTCATTAATCAAGTTTACTTACCTATCATTGGTGATAACTTAGCTAAACAAATGGGAACGGTTGGTGAAACTAGACGTACCGATTTAATGGGGTTATTACTGCTTATATCTCCACCGGGTTATGGTAAAACGACATTAATGGAATATGTTGCTAATCGTCTTGGATTAATCTTTATGAAGATTAACGGACCGGCTTTAGGCCATAGTGTGTTATCTTTCGATCCAAATCAAGCACCGAATGCAACTGCCAAACAAGAGCTAGTAAAACTTAATCTAGCGCTTGAAATGGGAAATAACGTCATGCTTTATATTGATGATATACAGCACACCAATCCGGAATTCTTACAAAAATTCATCTCCCTTTGTGATGGTTCACGCCGAATAGAAGGTGTTTGGAAAGAAAAAACTAAGACCTATGATCTCCGAGGTAAAAAATTCTGCGTTATTATGTCAGGTAACCCGTATACTGAATCAGGAGAAGTATTCAAAATACCAGATATGTTAGCTAACCGTGCAGATATTTATAATTTAGGTGAAGTTCTTGGTGGTATGGATGAAGTTTTTGCTTCAAGTTATATTGAAAACTGCTTAACTTCAAATCCAATTCTAGCACCTCTTGCACTACGTGACTTAAATGATCTTTATCAACTCATTGACCATGCACAAGGCAAGCCACTTAATAGCAATGAATTAAGTTACGCTTACAGCCAAGCAGAAATCAGTGAAATTGTTGCAGTACTTAGTCACCTATTGAAAATTAGAGAAGTGGTATTCAAAGTTAACCAACAATACATTGTTAGTGCTGCTCAATCAGATAAATACCGTACAGAACCACCTTTCAAACTTCAAGGTAGTTATCGAAACATGAATAAACTTGCTGAGAAGGTTTCTTCTGTTATGAATGATGATGAACTTAATCAAATCATCAACGATCACTATTTAGGTGAAGCTCAACTATTAACTAATGGTGCTGAAGAAAATCTTCTTAAACTCGCTGAAATTCGTGGCGTATTAACTGATACACAAACTAAACGTTGGCAACAAATCAAAGCTGATTTTATACGCAATAAAACACTAGGTGGTGATGAAAGTGATACCGGAAACCAAATTGTTACGCAATTGGCTGACTTAGTGCAAAGTGTACAGGCTTTGCAGTTATCATCAAATAAAAAACCGAAAAAAGAGAAAAGAAATAGAAAAGGTAAATAGCGAAATTTAATTATATTTTATTGTTAATAAAAAAGGCGGAAATAGACTTCCGCTTTTTTATTATTTAGGAAAAAAGGTAATTAAAATAGGTCAAATCCACATTAATGATAAAAATCCGTATAATAAATAGGCAAAAATATAACAACCTATTGGTGTGATTATCAATAAAATACCTAATCTTCGCATAATTTTGGTTTTAGCGAAGCATAAAATTATTATACCAATTACGAAAACTAATAAATAAACCCACCAAAAGATAAATAGTGACAATATAAAAAAACCTATTCCATTCAAATAAATCATTTAATTAACTCCATTAATTATTTTTTTCTATTTTATCCTTTTCTAGTTATTTATCATAATTGACTAATCCGACTTTTATTTCAGAAGCTAAAGAAGACAAAACGATACTGGGTATTAATTCATCAATACCCAGACAAATTAAATCAGAATATCCTTTTTCATTTTCAACATCCAAAAATTGCATAAGAGGCTTATTGGTGAAGTTATTTGCCCAATCTGGGATAAAATATGGGGTAGTTTCTAATTGAGAAAGATTATGAACAATAAGTTCATCGGCATTATTACTCACTGTGATTTGTAATTAATATTCAGATAGTCACATTACTCTTTCAAAATAACCTCTAGTATTGAAGTCAAACTTTTTACATTAAAATTCAGTTATCGATAATCCTATTGAATTTTCGATTTTTATCATAATATTTTTTTCAAAAAATTCATTCCGGTGTACATGGAGAACACGAAAATGAGTTAATTTTACCAAATTGTATTAAAGAATATAATTCATGTATTAAAAATGCGTTCATTTTCACAGATATCCTTAAGTTTCACTACCAACGAAAGGCAATTGTAATCAAGCCTTATTATGCTGCCCATGCTTGCACCTCATTGAGTAGACATCACCTTGAATAATCTAAAAGCTTTTAAATTATCTTGCCATATTTCTATATACTTATCTTAATAATCAGCTTTTGTTAAACCGAAAGCCGTTAATTCACCCTTTGACGGCTCTGGAGTATATAAAGCAATAGCAAGCTCAATTCTTTTTTCGCTTTGACCTAACATTGCTTTATGAAATATAAATGAAAAAGCTTGATCTGCTACAGTACAACTTAAAAGAATTTGGTGGGTAAGAAACGTTAAAATGGTTGAAATAACATAATAACTTGAATGCTATCCATTTGTGCAAATTTTAGATGTGATCACAATCTGCGTCGCAAAATGTAAATAAAGATAATCAAGACTTAAATATTTAACATTAAACCTATAGTTATATTTATTTTTAATGGCGTCCCCTACAGGATTCGAACCTGTGACCTACGGCTTAGAAGGCCGTTGCTCTATCCAGCTGAGCTAAGGAGACATCGATTGGATTTAGTCGATTAAACGCTGAGTATTATATAAAGCTATTTTGATCCGTCAATGCTTTTTAATTGATTATCAATCTATGTAGACAAAATATCGTCAATTTTGACGTTATCGGCAATAAATTCAATACTAATAATCAGAAAAAATGAAAAAATATTCATTTATTCGATCTCAAAAACCCCGTTCCTCAACTTTTTTTTCAATTATGGCGATAAATTACTTTAATAATTTGAGCAGTAGTTAATTGTTTTTAATATATAGATAATTTATTTTGCGCTAGCTATTTGCGCTTTTAGCATCGCTAACCGGCTTTGACCTTGTTGCATTTTCTTTTCTGGTGATAGTTCATTACGCTGATCTTGCCAAGCTAAATCGTCTTGTGGAAGTTCGAGTAAAAAGCGACTTGGTTCAACATAAACTGTTTCACCAAATTGTTTTCTCTGTCGGCTGAATGAAAAGGTTAGCTCTTTTTGAGCTCGAGTTATGCCTACATAAGCAAGTCGTCTCTCTTCTTCAATATTGTCTTCATCAATACTTGTTTGATGAGGTAATACCCCTTCAGACATACCAACTAAATAAACATAAGGAAATTCGAGGCCTTTTGAGGCGTGTAATGTCATTAATTGTACTTGATCTAGCTCTTCTTCTGTTTCATTTCTTTCTAACATATCACGTAACGTAAATCTTGCTACTGCTTGTTCTAGCGTTAATGCTTCGTCTATTTCATCACCCTGTAACATTTCATTTAGCCAGCTAACTAATTGTTCAACATTACGCATTCGCATCTGCCCGGCTGTTGGTGAGGTAGACGTTTCATAGATCCAACTTTCGTAGTGAATCCCATGTAATAATTCATGAATCGCGGCCATTGGTTCGGAATGTGATTTTTCAATCAGAGAATCGAACCAATGGATAAAGGCATGTAGGGTTTCCATCCGTTTACCTGATAATAATTCGGTTAGCCCCATATCATGACTTGCATGATATAAGCTTACACCACGTTGATTTGCCCATTCACCCAGTTTTTGGATAGTTACCGGCCCTATTTCTCGTTTTGGTGTATTAATAATGCGGATAAAAGCATTATCATCATCAGGGTTGGTTAATAGGCGTAGGTATGCCATTAAGTCTTTAATTTCAATGCGAGCGAAGAAAGATGTCCCACCAGAAATTCGGTAAGGTATTCGATACTGCATTAGCATTTTTTCAATTAAGCGAGACTGGTGATTTCCGCGATATAAAATAGCATATTCACCGTATTGGCTATTATTAGCAAAACGATGACCAATCAAGTCATTAACAACCTTTTCCGCTTCGTGTTCTTCATTGTCGGCGGAGATCACTTTTAAATGTTCACCATAACTGAGTTCTGAAAATAATTTTTTTTCAAAGATATGCGGATTGTTTTCGATTAAGATGTTAGCAACTTTTAGAATTCTTCCTGATGATCGGTAATTTTGTTCTAATTTAATCACTTCTAACTTAGGAAAGTCTTGTTTTAGTAGAATTAAATTTTTAGGACGAGCCCCCCGCCATGAGTAAATCGACTGATCATCATCACCAACAACCGTAAATTTAGCTCGGCTACCTACTAATAATTTGATAAATTCATATTGGCTGGTATTAGTATCTTGATATTCATCAATAAGCAGGTAGCGGATACGGTTTTGCCATTTTTCTCTAACTTCTTCATTTGTTTTTAGTAACAATGTAGGTAGTAAGATTAGATCATCGAAATCTAATATACTGCAAGATTTAAGTTGTTTTTCGTAAAGTTGATAGCAGTGAGCAAATAATTTTTCTTTGTTGGTTTGTGCTCTAGCCATTGCTACTGTCGAATCAACGATATCATTCTTCCAATTTGAGATGGTAGAGCGTAATTGGTTGATGAGATCTTTGTCTCCATCGAACCATTGTTGTGTTAGTTCTTTGAGTAGAGCAATTTGGTCGTGGTCGTCAAATAATGAAAAATTAGATTTTATACCAAGATGTTTATGTTCTCGTCGAACAATATCTAAGCCTAAAGTATGAAAAGTTGAAATTTTCAGACCTCTTGCCTCTTGCTTACTTAGCGATTGAGCAATACGTTCTTTCATTTCTCGTGCAGCTTTATTAGTAAAAGTCACGGCAACGATATGACGAGGTAAATACTCTTTTACTCGAATTAGATAAGCTATTTTATTAATGATTACCCGAGTTTTGCCCGAACCCGCACCAGCCAATACAAGGCATGGCCCCGAAACATATTCCACAGCTTGTTGTTGACTTGGATTTAAACGCACAGAAGAAAAGTCCTAAGTAAAATTGTTCGTTAGTATATACTGATTTATCAATCATACGCAATCAGACGCATGACCAATTAAGCTAGACAAAATTCTTTAATGAATGAAAGTTAACGCGTGTTCAACAACTTCAATTCCCGCTCCTGGTTTATGCGCATTTTCGCTAAGGTAACGTCGCCACTGTTTTGCACCTTTTCTACCATTAAATATTCCTAAGGTGTGTCGCATAATATGATTGAGTTGTCCGCCTTGACTAAGTTGTGTTTCAATATAAGGATAAAGAGTTTGTATTGCGACAATAGGATCAATAATTGGAGTATCATCTCCAAAAATTTGCTGATCAATCTGAGTTAATAGCATTGGATTTTGGTAAGCTTCTCGCCCAACCATGACACCATCAACATAGTTTAGATGATGTTTGATTTCTTCAATGGTTTTAATCCCACCATTTATGGCGATAGTTAACTGCGGATAGTCACGCTTTAGCTGATAAACTCGCTCATAATCAAGTGGTGGTACTTCTCGATTCTCTTTTGGGCTTAGCCCCGAAAGCCATGCTTTGCGAGCATGAACAATAAATGTATCGGTATATGGCATCACTTTTTCAATAAAATCACATAAAAATGAATAACTATCTTGGTTATCAATACCTATGCGTGTTTTTACCGTGACAGGTATATTTACCTCTTTATGAATGGCATCAATACAATTTGCGACTAAATCAGCTTTTCCCATTAAACAAGCACCAAACATACCATTTTGAACGCGATCTGATGGGCAACCTACATTAAGGTTAATCTCATTATATCCTCGTTCCTCTGCCAACTTAGCGCATTTAGCCAACGCTATGGGATCACTTCCACCTAATTGTAAACTTACTGGCTGTTCCTGTTCATTAAAGGCAAGATAGTCTCCTTTACCATATAAAATTGCGCCAGTGGTTACCATTTCGGTATAAAGTAATGTTTGTTTAGTTAATATTCGATGAAAATATCGACAATGTTTGTCAGTCCAATCGAGCATCGGAGCTATAGAAAATTTATTTAAGGTTGATTTCATTGATATACCGGTGTTTAAGGCTGTTTTTATCGATTATATTAAAATATTATTTTTGCTTATTTTATTATATTTTTTCATTGTTAGGATCCCACACAGGGTCCCACGGCGATAGGACGTAAATAATTAAGCTTTGAAATTATGGCTCATTATATCATAGAAAAAAAGTTCGTGCGGATGGAACTCAGCGATATCGCTGTACCTTTATAATTAAAGAATAAACTATGATCATTTATCGTGAGTAAAAAAGTTCAGCAAACAGCAAATAGCAAAAACATGGGGTAACAACCAGGTATCTAAAATAGAGCAATTCGGGATCCTAGTAAAAAACAACGTAACAAAATTAACTCTTGGAAACCTATTATATAAATATCTTTCAGATCCGAGTCTAGGAGAAAAAGCAGGTCGAACTAAAAGATACGTAATTCAAATGCAATTGAAAGCGATATAGCTAATATTAAATTATCTGATTTTAAAACACATCACATTATAGAGCATTGTCGAAGTAGAGTAGAATCAGGAACACGGCCAGCAACGGTTAGTCATGATGTAAGTTACATTAAATCATTACTAAAGGCTGCTCGTCCACTATATGGTATTAATATCGACGATACTGTCGTAAAAAATGTACGCCCATTACTGATATAAATGAATTTGATTGGTAAAAGCCAACGTAGGACTAGACGCCCGATCAATGATGAGCTAGAACAGTTAATTGATAAACTGAAAAAGCGACAGTTACACAAAAATTCAAATATCCCATTTGTTGATATTTTAAATTTTTCAATATTGTCTTGTATGCGAATTAGTAAAGTATGTTCAGTAAGATGGGATGATATTAATTATGAGCAAAAAGCCATCTTAGTTAGAAATTGAAAAGATCCAAGATAAAATAGGTAATTACATGTTAGTACCTTTACTTGGCGACTCATTGAATATCTTACAATCTCAACCAAAAGATGACGATCTAGTTTTCCCGTATAATTCAAGTTCGGTTACTTCTGGATTCAAACGCGTTAGAAATGAACTAGGTATTCAAGATTTGCGTTACCATGATTTGCGAAGAGAAGGAGCAAGCCGTTTATTAGAACAAGGCTTTTCAATAGAAGAAGTTGCTCAAGTTACTGGGCATCGTAATTTACAAACACTGTGGAATATTTATATTAGTTTATTCTAAAATTGATTAAATGATAAATTTGATAAAATAAATGGACTAGATAAGTAAAGCTTAAAATTGATATAGCAACCTAAGCCGCTTTTTCTAATACTTCAAGGATGCACCGTCAGTTTCAATAGCTCGCCTAATAATCGCTTTAACTACGTTACTACTAATATTGTAAGTTTCAAAAATATTACTTGCTTGCTAGTTTATCAATAATAAAAAGTTATCTGTTCAATTCCGTCGTCCGTTTGCACTTTCAACATCTCGTATAATTTCCTTTAATAGAGTTAATTCTTTTATATTTTTCTCCTTATTAGGGCCATAACCCTAAATTATTCTGAGTTATTGAGCTGAATTAAGTATTTTCAATTCTTCAATCTTTACATCTGTGTCACGTAATGCAAGAAGGCGTTCTAATAGAAATTTTTCAATTAACCTAGCTTCTAAATATTTTTCATTGCTAAATTAGTTATATAAAGATTGAATAGCATCTGAAGCAGAATCAATTATTTTTGTAATAACATCTAATTTTTTATCTAATTGTCTACGTTCCATTTTCTTAATCTATGTTTTTGATTATTTCAATGACTACACAGTAACTCTCATCAAAAATGAAGTCCAGTTGCTTTTATACTTTTTGATATTTTTATTAAAATTGATATTTTTATCATTTTTGATATAATTAAAAAAAATGATATATGGATTTGCTGAAATGTTTACAATAAAAACTCATGATGAGGCAAAAAACGAGATTTTAAATTTGCCACCAGTGCTAAGAGGTAAAACAATCGACCTGATTGAAAAATTGCAAACTGCTGAACAGCTTAGAATGCCGTTTAGTAAATCATTGGGAGGTGGATTATTCGAGTTGAGAGTCATCGAACGCAACAATATTGCTCGTACTATTTACGTGTATCAACATTCAAAAACTATTTATTTATTGCATGCGTTTGTTAAAAAAACACAAAAAACCCCCGCAGATGCACTAAAAACAGCTAGAATCCGACTTAAGGAGATGATTGAAAATGACTAAAAAACACAATACACCGTTTAGTGAGATTAAGGAGCAAGCATTGGCTGATCCTATAGCACGGGCAGCATATAATGAATCAGACAAAACATGGAAATTACGAGAGCTGCTAATTAAATCTCGTGAAATTGCTGGATTATCACAAACAGAGTTAGCAGAACGATTAAATTTGTCCGCTTCAAATATCAGCAGAATTGAGAAAAGCCCTGATTGCACTAGTATTAAAACAATTTTTAAATATTTAGACGCTTGTAACGTTGATATTGATTTTGTTCCACATTTGCAAAAATTATAAAAAATTTTAAAAAAGTAACTCATGAGCTAATAAAATAACCAATTTTACTAGCTCGGAGTTACAATCTCCTTTTTATCATCGCTATTTGAATTAAATATATTTACACGCAGCTCTGTAAATCAGTGGTTAGACAGGTATATAAAAATACATGCTGAACGCAATTTAAAACCAAAAGCCATCGAAATTAAAGCTTGATGATGAAAAAGCGACTGTCGGTTTAGCTAAGAGTCATTGTAGTATGGGTGCTCAACATATTTCAATTGTATCTGAATCAGGAATGTATACTTTAGTTTTAAGATGTCGTGATGCTGTTAAAAACAATCACCGTACAATACTGATTTAGAAAATGCGCTACTAATGAATTGTTACCAATAATCCGAAAAATAGGATCATATTTTTTAACAAACAGCATTGAACAAAAACAAGTAATCAAACGCTCAGAACAAGAACGAGCATATCGTACTAACGAACATTATCAAGCTGTTTACACTAAATTATATGAAGCATTCAAAATTCCACGTTACCAAGATTTAACTGCAGAGCAATTTGATAATGCGATGAAGTTGCTGGTGGTGTTTCGAGCAAGAACGCTATAATCGATGACGACGAATTATATACTCGATCTAGACTATTAACTATTACCGTGCATATGAGAGAACAGATCCAACTTATTTATCCAGCATTGCAATCCATCGATTCTGGCTTTAAAGAACTTTTTTACTCAATGGCTGTTTAATTCCGTCGCGATATAGAAAATGCCCGACTACTATTAAACCAAGAAACCCAACATATTGTACTTGATCGCAATCATCCGCGCTGGCACTGATTTTTGCCAAAAATCAGAAATAAACCAATTACCCAGCAATAAACTAAAAAAGCCCGAAAGGGCTTGAAGTAATATGTTTTTAAATAATCGGTAATATTTTAATTTATTTATTATTTTCTTTTTTAACAGATTTCACTTTACTCTTTGATTTACTTTGAATCTTATTACAAACTGATTTTAACCCATCAATATGTTCATGCAGACTATCATGTATTTTTAACCACATAGGGTCTAAAATCACATCAATCCCTTCCCGTCTGGCGAGTTTAGATGCTGGAACAAAATCTGAATCACCAGTAAATAACACAATTTGTTTTACCAATTTTTTCAATGATAATGTAGTAATATCAACTCCCATCCTCATATCAACACCTTTTTGCCTAGTTGATATAGTGATATCATTTTCTGTCACAGAATCATACTTTCTTTTGTTTTTTAACAGATCATTAATAAAAGATGGCTTCAAAGTAAAACTCACATCACCAGATAAAACACCTAGTCTCAAAGCCACCTTTCTCTTTTTTCTCAAGGCTGCATGAAATTCATTTCGAAAAATAGCTTCTTTCGACTTAGAAAAATCAATACATTTATTAGTTAACGGATGATGTAATTTTTTAGAAATAGGCGAACAATCATAAACCAAGATACGATATAAATCACGATGTTCATAATAACCATCAGAAGAAGTGGAGTTTTTTAAACGGTGCTTTTGCTTTAAATGCAACAATGCGTAGCGACAAACTAAATCTGCTGCCCTTTTGGCATTATATGCATTATGAGGTTCTAGTGTACGAAATCGCTTAATAAAAAATGCAGCATCTACTAAGATAGCGGTAGACATTCATTACCCTCTACAAAGGAAAATCCCCGACGGATCGGCAAGTCATCAATGAGTTAGACATGCGTACTGCGACGGGGTCGATGCAATAATAATAGTATAACGCAAGTTATAATTCAACCTTTTGTTTAAAAAATTATCTGATATTTTAGGATATTTTTGTTCTTTATTGCTTAATCTTGGATCCCAATAGGCATCCATATGAACCATAAACTATTTAAATAAAGGCCAGTAGCTCCAATCGAGCATTGGTGCTACAGAAAATTTATTTAAGGTTGATTTCATTGATATACCGGTGATTAAAACTGTCTTTTTTGGTTATATTAAAATATTATTATACTTGGAACAACTTCATCTACACTCTTTAAACCTTCATTGTAAATACACTTTAGCCTTAATCAGGCATTAATCAGCTAATTTTAAGATGTTTAAAGTCTTTTTCTAATATCATTCCCAGTGGTACTAATTTCCCATTTAATTGTCTTACTCAAATGCACGTTAGAGCTAGTCTTTTCGTTATTTCAGGGGGCACCTTAGAATGATGTGATTAATATAAAAGTTAACCATGTACAATTCTTAAACAAATTTACATCGACATAGGTAAATAACGTGTTATTCTGACTTGCATTTTTTTAAATATAATAATTGGTAGTGATAGGAATGGAAATGTTAACAGATAATACAGATACTATTTTAATTAAATCAACAGAATTGTTAAAAAGCCAATTGAGATTTATTGGGATTATGCAACAAATCTTTGGCGTAGTAAATATTGTTTTAGGTGCAATTAGCTGTTTAGGTATAATTACAGCTATTGTTGGTATTCCAGTAATAATCAACGGAGTTAAACTTTTTCAATCCGGTAGTGCATTTAGTCTAGCAGCAGCCCTCGGTAGAGGAGAAGACTTTACTGAAGCTATCAGAAATTTACATGGGTATTGGAAATATGTATTAATTGGAATTATATGTACAGTTATTCTTTTCTTTATCTACTTTTTAATCATCTTTTCAATCATTGCTTCTGTAGCTAATCACTAATAATTTCCACAGTAGTAATTTATCGAATTAAATAAATAAAAACCTCGCAGAATGACGAGGTTTTTTTGAAAATTATATTCCGATTGTTACTCTTCAGGGGCTTGTGGCGGACGTGAACTATTCGGTTGATCATCATCAGATTTTATATTAATTGGGTCTGAAATACCCTGTTGGTTCATCTCTTCTAAAGATAAAGAACCTTCTAAAGAGGAAGTTTTAATATCAGTAACTATACCCATCTCATTAAAGTAAATAGCATAATTAATTTGGCTTAATTTTCCATGTTGAGGTTGTTGACGGAAAACATAGTACCAAACATTACCACCAAAAGCTGAAGTTAACATTGGCGAGCCCATAATAAATACGACCTGATCTTTGGATTGACCAACTTGTAATAATTCAATCGCTTCTGGAGAGATATAATTACCTTGATTGATATCAGGTCTATAAACTAAACGGTCAACAAGTGAACAACCAGTTATCGATATACTAGTCACAATTGCAAGCGGAATAAGTTTGAAAAACGACATCTAAATTAATCCATTCAAATATATAATGTCGCTTATTATCGCTGATATTTTGACTAAGCGCTAGATAAAATAAAAAAAACTTTAGGTAATAGGATATAAAATGTTTGCTTATATTGATGATAATTAACAACTGTTAATATTTTACTTTTTATCTCGAATGTTAATGCTCTATAATAAAAAACTATTCTCAACAAATGACAGGTAAAAAATGAAATTAGATACAATTGAGCAAAAAGCAAGTTATGCAATTGGACTTCAAATTGGCCAACAGCTAAAAGAATCTGGCTTACATAATTTAGAGTTAAATGCATTAAAACTTGCTATGGAAGATGTGCTAAGCGGTAATCAACCGGCTTTACCTTTACAAGAATTACATGATGCCCTTCGTCATGTTCATGAAGAAGCAGCTAAAGAAAAAGCTAAACAAGCTGAAAAAATTGCCCAAGCAGGTAAAGACTTTTTAGCTGAGAATCTAAAAAAAGATGGCATCAAATCGACTGAATCTGGTTTACAATACGAAATTATTAAACAAGGTGATGGTGCATTCCCTAAAGCAACAGACCGTGTTCGAGTCCATTATACTGGACAGTTAATTGATGGTACGGTATTCGATAGCTCAGTTGAAAGAGGACAGCCAGCTGAATTCCCTGTCAATGGTGTGATTCGCGGTTGGGTTGAAGCATTACAATTAATGCCAGAAGGTTCAAAATGGCGTTTATATATTCCTCAAGAATTAGCCTATGGCTCGCAAGGGGCTGGCGCTTCGATTCCTCCTTATAGTGCATTAATTTTCGATGTAGAATTATTAAAAGTGCTATAAGTTTATATGGGCGCATTCGCGTCCCTATTATCAAGTTCAATCGCAAATCAATTGCTTTATTTGATCTCTCAATATTTCGCAATAAAAAGTGGATATACTAAGAAAGTATTATCTATAATGTAAAACAACGCTTTTTGACTAAAGTGTAAATCATCAATAATAGGCAAAAATGCCCCCTTCAAATCAATCCTCTTAAAAATATGGTTAAAAGTGCCGTCTTATGGCATCCGTTATTGCTATTTAGTTTCGACTTAGTCTCATAAAGTATGAAATGTATATCATTTTGTTTAAGTATATAACTTGAAAGTTTTCCGCTATAATAATTTGTTATAAATATCTGATAAAAAAGTTAAGGAAAGTTATATGGCTACAAGTATGATTCGTATCGCTATTGCTGGCGCTGGTGGAAAAATGGGGCGACAGCTTATTCAATCTGTGTCACAAATAGAAGGGGTTACATTAGGTGCCGCATTTGAACGAGAAGGATCATCATTGGTCGGTAGCGATGCTGGTGAACTTGCCGGAATTGGGGCCTGTGGAATTAAAGTGACTGATAATCTACAACAGGCAAAAGACCAATTTGATGTATTAATCGATTTTACTCGTCCTGAAGGCACACTTGCTCATTTAGCTTTTTGTACAGACAATAAGAAAATGATGATTATCGGTACAACAGGATTTGATGAAGCAGGAAAAAAAGCTATTGCAACAGCCTCTAAGCAAATTGCTATTGTATTTGCTGCAAATTTCAGCGTTGGCGTGAATTTAGTGCTCAAGTTACTTGAAAAAGCGACTAAAATTATGGGTAGTTATACTGATATCGAAATTATAGAAGCACATCATCGTCATAAAGTTGACGCACCTTCTGGCACCGCACTAGCTATGGGCGAAGCAATTGCTGATACTTTAGGCTGCGATTTGAACGACCGCGCAGTTTATTGCCGTGAAGGACATACCGGTGAAAGACCAAAAGGCGCTATTGGATTTGCAACTATTCGTGCTGGTGATATTGTTGGTGAGCATACGGCTATTTTTGCCGATATTGGCGAAAGAGTCGAAATTAGCCATAAAGCCTCAAGCCGAATGACGTTCGCCAATGGTGCAGTCCGTGCTGCATTATGGCTTGCTGAGCAACCTGAAGGACTTTATGATATGCGCGATGTGCTTAATTTAAACAATCTATAATATTGAGTATGTTAGATGAAATTTGGATGCGACGAGCATTAGAATTAGCAAAACACGCAGAATCACTAGGCGAAATTCCTGTTGGAGCGGTTATTGTTGATGAACATAACCAAATCATTGGTGAAGGTTATAACCAATCAATAATTAATCATAATCCAACTGCTCATGCGGAAATTATGGCAATAAAACAAGCCGGTCAGCATAAAAAGAATTACCGATTAGTAAATACAACTTTATATGTCACCCTTGAACCTTGTATCATGTGTGCGGGTGCAATCATTCATAGTCGCATCAAGCGTGTGGTCTATGGAGCAAGTGATTTTAAAACTGGTGCGGCAGGTTCTTACATTGATATTCTTTCCCGAACAGGAATTAATCATTATGCTCAAATCATTGGTGGCGTATTGGCTGATGAGTGTAGTTCAATGTTAAGCGCTTTTTTTCAGAAGCGCCGCCAACAAAAAAAGCAAAATAAACAATCAATCCTCAAAACAATTGAAGATTAATTTAATATTTAAAAGAAAATTCTTTTAATCATTTCTTAATTATTTGATAAAAAATTAGTTTAGTTATTCTTTTTACCTATGAAAATTGTTAAAATCTGTTCTGATTTTTTTAAAGTACACTGAGCATTATTGATGAAAAAGCACACATTAGAAACGATGATATCGGCTGAAGATATCCAAACACGAGTAAGTAAATTAGGACAACAAATTAGCCAAGATTATGCTCAAAGTCAAAACGAGCTTATATTAGTTGGTTTGTTAAGAGGTTCGTTTATTTTTATGGCTGATTTAAGCCGTGCTATTACTGTTGGGCATGAAGTTGATTTTATGACGGCTTCGAGTTATGGCAATGCGGTGGTAAGTAATAGAGATGTTAAAATATTAAAAGATTTAGATGAAGATATTCGCGATAAAGATGTGTTAATTGTCGAAGATATTATTGATACAGGTAATACGCTTAGCAAAGTGATGGCAATACTTAAGTTGCGTCATCCGCGTAGTATTGAAATTTGTACATTACTAGACAAACCATCTCGGCGTGAAGTAGCAGTACCTGTTAAATATATTGGATTTTCCATCCCTGATGAGTTTGTGGTTGGTTATGGTATCGATTATGCACAACATTACCGCCACTTACCTTATATTGGACATGTGAAATTACTTGAATCTTAAACATTATCGAGGTGTATGTGTTACGATTTTCTCGCTCATTATGCTTACTTTTAATGGTTACGACAGCATCAACTTATGCAGATATGAAGTTATCCATTAAAGGATTGTCTGGAGAGCTTGAAGAAAATGTTGACGCACGCCTTTCTTTAATTACGCCCGATAAGATTAATAATACGCCAAATTTCAAACGTTATTTTGAGAGTGAAACGCAAAAAGCATTACGTGCTTTAGGTTATTATTCCCCTACTTTTGAATATGATGAAACCGATCCTAAAGTATTAGCAGTAAAAATAACTCCTGGACAGCCTGTCAGAATAAAACAATTAAATATCAATCTGAATGGTGAAGGGAAACAAGATAAAGATTTTCAAGAATTAATGGCGACACAATTACCTAAAATTGGTGATGTGTTGAACCATGGCACTTATGAGAATTTCAAGAAAGGATTACAAAGCATATCGTTAAAAAAAGGGTACTTTGACGCAGATATGCCTACTCATCAATTGGCGATAGCTCAATTTGATCATCAAGCTTTTTGGAATATAGACTTTAATACAGGTAAGCGTTACAAATTTAGTAAAGTCAATTTTCCTAATGCAAAAATCCGTCAGGATTATCTTCAAAATATTGTACCGTTTAAAGAAGGTGATGAATACTCTGCTGAAGATTTATCTTTATTAAATCGCCGTCTTAGTTCAACTAACTGGTTTAATTCTGTTGTGGTTACACCAGATTTTCCTCATCTTACAGCAGATAAAGCATTACCCATTGAAGTTGCAACAACACCTAGAAAAAGAAATGCAATGGACTTAGGTTTAGGCTTTTCAACCGATAATGGTGTGCATGGTAAAATTGGTTGGAATAAACCTTGGATTAATAGCCGAGGACAGAGTTTTCAAAGTAGCTTATCCCTCTCATCGCCTGAACAGATTATTACGATGAGCTATAAAATCCCATTGAAAAAAAATCCGATTGAACAATATTATACTATCCAAGGTGGTTATAAGAAAATCGATAATAACGATACCTATTCTCGATCTTATACATTTGGCGTGCTTCGTAATTGGGATAACTTTGATGGTTGGCAAACAGCATTAGGCTTAAATATGTTGCGGGACAACTTCACTCAAGGTGATGACAGTTACAAAACCAACTTATATTATCCATCAGTTAGTATTTCGCGTGTTCGTAATGATGGTAAGTTATTGCCTATGTGGGGGGATTCTCAACGTTTTTCAATTGAAGGCGGTGCTGATGCGTTAGGATCTGATATCAATTTAGTGCGTTTTCAAACGCAACAAACTTGGATTCGTTCAATAAATCAATCTCATCGATTCATTGCTAGAGGTAATTTCGGCATTATCCAAGCCAGTAACTTTGAACGAGTTCCGCCCTCTTTCAGATTTTTTGCTGGTGGTGACCGAAGCATCCGCGGATATAGTTACCAATCCATATCACCTAAAGATAAAAAAGGTAAATTAAAAGGCGCGTCAAAACTGATAACCGGTTCTGCTGAATATCAATACAATGTTACTGGTTCTTGGTGGGGAGCGGCATTTATTGACACGGGTGAAGCGATAGATAAAGTCGATAAAGCTAAGTTTTATACAGGTACAGGCTTAGGTGTTCGATGGGCTTCACCGGTAGGCCCAATTAAGTTCGATTTAGCAACACCTCTAAACAAAAAAGATAAAGGCTCAATACATCTATATATTGGTTTGGGAAGCGAATTATAAAATGGCAAAAAATCCAAATAGAGTAAAAAAAGCTGAAAAAATAAAGCGAATCCGAAAGTGGAAAAAACGCAGTATTGTCGTGTTATCCATTTTTGTTTTTCTCATCACCTTTATTATTTTGATGATCTATACCAGTTTAGGTGTAAAACTAACAACTTACGTACTTAATAAGTTTTTACCAGAATTAAAAATTGAACAAATAGATGGCACTTTTCATAATTTACACCTTCAAGGGCTGTCATTAGAACTTCCGGGCATTGATGTTAAAGTAAAAGATGCAAAATTCAAATTGAATGGTTCATGTTTGATTCAAACCAAAATTTGTGTCAAACAGTTTGATGCTGATGGTGTAAGCGTTATTATTGATACTGACAAAATCAATCGTTCACCAGATGAACCTATTCCCGAAAAACGAGAAACAATTAGTACACCACTACCAATTGATCTTAAGCAGACCCATATCACTAATGTCAATGTAAAAGTCAATGATATGCAATTTGGCATGTCAGACTTTACAGGTAAAGCTAGATGGGTAAATGAAAAAATTTATGTTTATCCATCAGTTGCTATGGATTTATCAGCTATCTTTGCCGATACTGATGATAATAAATCAATTACTACTTCAAATGATGATTTACCATTAAATCAAAAAATTAACCAAATATTTAATCAACCTCTAATTACGTCACTACCACAAGTTAATATTCCATTAGATTTTGATGTTACTAGTTTAACCGGTAACAATTGGTTGCTACATATTGGTGGTCAAGATTACCATTTCAACCAGGTTAGTATTAAAACGGATATGATTAATAATCATATTATTGTAAAACAAGTTGAAACTGATGCTATAACACCATATGCCAATGGGCATGCTTTTGTATCAGGGCAGATTACCTTAGGCGATGATTGGCCTATTTTTGCTTTAGTGAAAGTGGATACTGAAAGTAATCATCTCAATGGAGAGTTTTCAGGAAAATTATTAGGTCAATTGTCCACTTACACCAATATTAACGGATTGAATCAAATTACTATTGATGGGCAAATTAACTTTATTGAGAAATATTTACCATTAATGGCTAAAATCAATGGTAAACATATTCAATGGCCAATTGAAGGTAAGCCACAATATCAGTTTAATAATTTTGATATCGCACTAGATGGAATTACCGAAAAATATAATATGCTAGCCAAAGGCGATATTAAAGGTGAAGGTTTACCTGATACCAGTTTCGACGTTGTTGGTAATGGCACAAATCAATCAGCATCCTTTGATCATGCTAATATTAAATTACCTCAAGGTAGCATTAATATTACAGGTTATTTAGATTGGCAAAAAGCTTTAAAATGGGATACTAATATAAAATTAGATAATGTTGATCTTACTAAAGAATTACCTGCCTACCCTATTCGTTTAGCCGGACAATTAAAAACCACAGGGGCATTCGATAAGGACTCATGGCAATTAAATATACCGGATATGCAGTTAAAGGGTAATATAAAACAAGCAAACTTTTCAGCTAATGGTAATTTGTTTGCCGATTCTAACCACTCTATATCAGCCAATAACCTTGAAATGGTTTGGGGTAAAAACCAAATTAACATCAATGGTTCTACAGATAAGGGAAATTTGAATGCGCAACTTAATTTAAGTGCTTTATCATTACTGGCTGATAATCTCAATGGTGCTGTTGTAGGTAATATTAAAATGACAGGAAATAGTGCTTCCCCTGTTATTAATACAAATTTAAATATTAACGCATTAAGTTATGAATCTATTTCGATAGCCAAAGCAAACCTAACTGGCAAAGTTCAATATACCAATCAATTTAGTGGTCAATTGAATCTAGTTGGTCAAAATATCGATATTGCAAGTGAAAGTATCAAAAAAGCTAACATAGAACTTTCAGGTAATGAAGCTCATCACACTTTAACCATCAATCTTGATGGTAGCCCTCTTTCCATGACAACTTCTTTAACTGGTGAACTTGATAAAGAACATACTATATGGACTGGAAATATACCACGTAGTTTAATAACATTAGGTGATAAGAGCCGTTGGCAATTAACCAAGCCGATCAGTCTTTCTTATGATATCACTAAAGAAATTCCAACTATTGGCGCTCATTGTTGGCGTGATAATATTTCAAGTATCTGTTTAGATAAATCATTTTCTATTGCGCCAAATAATGAAACATCAATTACATTAAAAGATATTGATCTGGCTAAGTTACCTATTCCAAATGATGGTGAAACTAAAATTGATGGTTTCATAAATGGAAAGGCAAATATTAAATTTGATGACTCAAGCAAAATTCCAAGTATCAAAGCAAATATAACTAGTAATAAAGTTTATGTTAAACAAATGATCACTAATCAAGCTTTGCCGATTCCATTTGATTTATTCAATATCAATGCAGAATTTAATGAGCAACAAGCTAAGCTAGATTGGCGTTTTAGTTTAAATAAATTAGGAAAGATCACTGGTGATTTATTAATTAAAGATCCTACCGCCAAAAAAGAGTTAAGTGGCCAATTGAATATTGACAATTTGGCATTAGCGATTGTGAATCCGTTATTGAGTAAAGATGAATATGCCAAAGGCGCTATCAATGGTAATATCAAATTCTCTGGCTCATTAATGGACCCAATCTTAAATGGTGGCATCAATTTAAGACATAGTGATATTAAGACTTATCAATTACCAATTGATGTAAAATCCGCTATGGTTGATATTAAATTTAATGGTAAATCATCAACATTAAAAGGTGTATTAGTAACTAAATCTGGAAATATCAATATTAATGGCCAAGCTAGTTGGAATAACTTCGAAAAATGGCAAGCTAATATAACTGTAAATGGTGCCGCTATGGAGGTTACTGTACCGCCAATGATTGTTATGTCTGTCATTCCAGACATTAAGATCGAGGCAACGCAAGATGAACTAACGGTACTTGGTAAAGTTTCAATTCCAAAAGGTAAAATTACGGTTGATTCACTTCCGCCTTCAAGTATTGATGTTTCTCCTGATGAAGTAATGTTGGATAGGAACTATAAACAAATTCAACCACAAAACTTTGGTATGAAAATTAATAGTCATATCGAAATCAATATTGGTGATAACGTCACGGTCGATGCATTTGGATTAAAAGCATCATTAAAAGGGAAATTGATCGCTACACAGACTAATAAAGGGTTGGATTTACATGGTGAAATTCTTATTCCTAATGGTCGATTCCATGCCTATGGACAAGATTTAATTATCCACAAAGGAGTTGTCACTTTTTCAGGACCAACCGATCAAGCTATCTTAGACATAGAAGCAATAAGAAATCCTGACTCAATGGATAATAGCAATATTACTGCAGGGATTCGAGTTAAAGGATCTACAGAAGATCCTAAGATCGAAATATTTTCTGATCCAGCTATGTCACAACAAGAAGCACTTTCTTATTTAATTCGAGGTCAAGGTCTTGATAGCTCCGATCAGAGTGACAACGATATGATGACGGCATTTTTAGTTGGTGTTGGGACAGCAAAAACAGGAAAATTCATCGGTGATATAGGTAATGCTTTTGGAATTAAAAATCTAACTTTAGATACTCAAGGAGCAGGTAATAATTCAAAAGTGGTAGTAAGTGGCTATATTTTACCTAATCTACAATTAAAATACGGTGTAGGTATTTTTGACTCATTAGCAACCTTTACCTTACGATATAGACTTTTACCAAATTTATACGTGGAAGCTGCTTCTGGTCTAGCACAAACTTTAGATCTTATTTATCAATTTGAATTTAATTAATTTCAAACTCTAATTTAGTTTGTCAAAATTGGCAAACTAAATTAAGATTTACTGCCAATAAGCATTTCTCGCTTAACCCCAAATCCCTTATGTTTTTTGACATTAAAACCTGCATTGATTAAATTACGTCGAACAAAGCCTGCCGCTGTAAAAGTAGCAAAAGAACCTCCTTCATTCGTTAAGTCATAGCACTTTTTAAAAAGCGATTCCGACCACATTTCAGGATTCTTTGCAGGTGAAAAACCATCAAAAAACCAAACATCAATCAAACAATTTTGTTGTTTTAAAAACTTTGGATAGTGAGTGATATCGTCATAACAAATAACTAAATGAGTATCATCTAAAACGATACTTTGAGACTCGTTTAAAGAATCTCTTAATTGTTTGGCTAGTAAACTCAAAGAATCATTACTGTTGATTATTTTACTATGAACTTTTGACATTTCTTTTTCAGATAAAGGATATTTTTCAACACTAAAAAAATCCAATCTTTTAAGAGGACTATTAGGTTTATTCTCTCTAAATTGTTTGAACATTTGCCAAGCAATTAAAAAACTTAGACCTGTACCAAAACCTGTTTCTGCTATAGTGAAGCTTTCGCGCTGATGTTGTAAAAAACGCTCATATAAACTATTTCCTTCAATGAACACATAACGTGTTTCATCGATTGCGCCGTTGGTATTAAAATAGATATCATCAAAATAACGAGAAATTGGGGTTTGATTTTCATCCCAAATGATTGTTGATTCGTGCATAAACATCCTTCAAAGCGATATTTAACAAACTGTATATTCTTATAGATTACGTATATAATACGCCAAGTTAACTTATGAGGTAAATTATGGTTTTTCTTTTTCGCTTAATCATCGTGTTATTTATTGGTATTTTAACTTGTGTACTAGGCGTTATTTTTTGCTTATTCAATCCTCGCAACCCCAAAAATGTGGCTCGATTTGCCCATCTTTTCAGCTTTTTCTTTAAACCAATATTAGGAGTAAAAGTCGATACTCGTAAATACCCCGAAATTGAAAATTTAGGTAGCTGTGTATTTATTGCTAATCACCAAAATAATTATGATATGGTTGTCGCTGCTGATATTGTACAGCCTAAAACAGTTACAGTAGGCAAAAAAAGTCTTGCTTTGATTCCATTCTTTGGTCAACTTTATTACCTTACAGGAAATATTTTGATTGACCGTAACAATAAATCAAAAGCTCGTGATACGATTAATTTGGTCGTTAAAGAAATAAAAAAACGTGGTATATCAATTTGGATGTTTCCTGAAGGAACCCGTAGTAAAGGGCGAGGTTTGTTACCCTTTAAAACAGGCGCATTTAAAGCAGCTATTGCAGCTGGAGTCCCTATTGTGCCAATTTGTGTATCGGATACGAATAACATTAAGCTAAATCGCCTCAATAATGGTCATATGATTGTCGAAATGCTCTCGCCTATTGAGACAAAAAATTTACGTAAAGAAGATGCAAGAACTTTGATGGAACAATGTTATCAACAAATGTCAGAAAAAATTGCTCAGATTAATTTAGAAGTAACTAAATTAAATAATAAATATGACTGTTAACGATCGTAATTTTGATGATATTAGCCATAAATTTGCCAAAAATATTTATGGTACAACTAAAGGCAAAATCCGAGAAGCTATTGTTTGGCAAGAACTTGAAAACATATTAGCCAAATATCCTAAACCTATCAACATCCTTGACGCTGGTGGTGGTCAAGGACAAATAGCGTGTAGACTTGCCAAATTAGGACACAATATAACTGTTTGTGATATTTCCAAACAAATGCTGGATTTAGCTAGCCATCAAGCGCAGCAAGAAAATTTAACCTTAAACTTTATTCATTGTTCAATTCAAAATCTTGATAAGTTTATCGATCAACCTTTTGATCTTGTGATTTGCCATGCTGTATTAGAGTGGGTAGCTGATCCTGTACAGATAATCCAATCTTTAAAAAGACATCTAAAAAAAGAGGGTTATTTATCTTTAATGTTTTATAACTATCATGGGCTATTATTTAAAACGGTGACATTAGGTAATTTTGGATATACTCAATCAGGACTTGCTAAACGCAAAAAGAAAACCTTATCGCCTGATTATCCTCGTGATCCAAATCAAGTGTATCAATGGCTAATTGAACAAAGTTTTGAGATTACGAATAAAACAGGAATCCGAGTCTTTCATGACTATTTAACTAATAAGTCAAAAGCAGAAACTCATTTTGATCAGTTATTAGAAATTGAAAAACAATACTGCCAAAGCGAACCTTATATTAACTTAGCTAGATATATTTTAGTTACTGCAAAATTATTAAATTGAAATTTATAGAAGATATTAAGGATAGCATATTCCTTTACGCTATCCTTTTTTATTTTAAAAGAAAATTGCATTAACAACTAATAATGTAACCGTTCCTGCAGCCCAAAGAACTGTAGTTGTCATACTCCAAACTTTAATTTGTTCTTTAACTTCTGTAACCCCTAATGAACGATTAACCACCCAAAAGTATGCATCATTGAAGTGAGAGAACATAAATGATCCAATTGAGCACCCTAACCCTGCCATAATTGGATTTACACCTAGTGTCCCAATCATTGGGGCAGTAATACTTGCTGCTGTAATCATTGCAACCACACCTGATCCTTGTATTAATCGAATCAAAGTCGAGATTGTCAACGGTAACAAAATACCTGGGACTCCAATTTGAACAATATACTCTGCGATTATTTGCCCTGTCCCTGAATCACGCAACACCATTCCTAATGCGCCACCGCCACCAATGACAAGCAATATAATACCTGCTGATCGAATTGAATTTTCCATTTGATGTACAACATCTTTTCTTGGGAATGAATTGGTTAAGGCCATAATTGCAATTAATAGCCCAATTCCAACAGCAACAATTGGGTGCCCGATAGTTTTTAACATAATAGCAATAGAGTTATCCCATTTCATTTCATTAACTAATGTCGCAGTTAATATCAGAATAATTGGAGTAACTATTGGTGCAAAAGATGCTAATGCGCTTGGTAATTGTTGGTCATCTTGTATATTTTGTGATGTAACAGTTAAGCGTTCCCGTGTGAAGTTTTCACCATCTTCAGTTGGAATTTGATAAATGCTACGACCCACATGACGAGTATAAATAAATCCAGCAATAGTAATAGGTATAGCTACAACCATTGCCCATAGCATATATTCACCTAGTCCAATACCAAACTGAGAAACAACACCAAATGGCCCAACTGCTGGCGGGATCATACTATGACTAATAACTAATCCCATTGCTAATGTTGAACCAAGTCCCACAACGGACTTACCTGTACTACGAGAAATTGCTTTTACAAGAGGTAATAGGACAATAAATGCTGAATCACAAAAAACAGCTAAACTAACTAATAATCCTATAATAACTAGGGCTAATTCTTCTCTTCCTTTCCCTAATAAATTAATAAAAACTTGAGCCATTTTTTGTGCAGCACCACTCATCTGCAAAACAGACCCCATCATAACACCAAAACCAATTACAATTCCGATGTTACCAAGTGTGTTACCAAAGCCTTTACTAATTGTTGCTATCATAAACTCACCAGGCATTCCCCCTAATGATCCAGTAATTACAGCAGATATAATTAATGCAGGAAATGCTTGAATTCTTGTTTTTAAAATCATAAAAAGTAATAAAGTTATTGCAACAAGCAAACCAGCTACCATTCGCCAGCTACTTTTTTCAATACTATGTAAACTTCCTAAATAAAAAACAATTAATCCTACAACCACTAGAATAATGCCATTTAATAAGACATAAGGATAAAGTGATTTTTTATTATTTTCTTTTTTAGACATATGCAAACCCTCCTTCGACAATGATAATCACTATCGAAAAATAAATAGTTATAAGTATAAATACTTACTAACGTTTGAAATTTGGTGCGTAAAGCGCAGCTAAACGAATTGCTTCAATCAAACTAACTGGATTGGCTATTCCTTTACCGGCAATGTCATTTGCTGTGCCATGATCAACTGAAGTACGGAGAATAGGCATACCATTGGTAATTGAAATAGTACGATGAAAATCAACCATTTTCGTTGCAATATGACCTTGATCATGGTACGGAGATAACACTGCATCATATCCCCCACCCATGGCAAAATGGAAAACACTATCTGCCGGTTTCGGACCATTAATATCAATCCCTTGTTGTTTAGCCAACTCAATACCAGGTAATAGGACATCATCATCTTCATGACCAAAAAGACCATGCTCACCACAGTGAGGATTTATTCCTGCAACGGTCATTTTAGGTTTATCAATACCTAATTTGATTAATGCTTCATTACAACGGATAGCATAATCACATACTCTTTCTGGTGTTAATGATTCGATGGCTTTGATAAGAGCCAAATGGCGTGTTAGGAAAAAGACTCGTAAATCTCTAACTTGAAACATGGTTAAAGGATCTTTACTGCCAGTAAGGTCTGCTAATATCTCGGTATGACCGATATAATTAACATTTCCTGCTTTTAACGACTCTTTATTGATTGGTGTAGTTGCTATAGCATCAAGTTTCTTTTGCATAGCAAGCTCGGTTATAACTTTAATATAATTAAATGCAGCTTGCCCACATTGGCCTTCAATTTGACCAATTTTGAAAGTGTCATAATTTAATTGGCCACATTGAATAAGATTCAAAACATTAGGTTCATCTTGTATTTGTGAAAGATCAGTTATTTGATTGATATGTAAATTTACTTTGGAGAATTTACAGGCATCTTCTAATACTTTTTTATCACCAGTTACCACTACACATCCATATTTATACGTTTCTGGTGCAGCGATACTTTTAACAACAATTTCAGGACCGATTCCTGCTGGATCGCCCATAGGCACGCCAATTAAGCTACGATGGTTCATGTCTTACTCCTTTAACTTTTTTCAGAATTTATTAAACTCTATTTTTATTTATTAACTAAATTAACTCAGGGTTATTAATGCTTTAAACTTTCATGTGATGAAATTTTTGTACTCAGATAATCGATACAATGAACTAAAGTATTATCATTACCAACAAAACCACCTTTAGTTACAATCGAATAACCATCGCATTGTCCTCCAACCAAATGCCCGTATACCGTTAATGGCTCTACTTCATCTTTTAGCAAGAACCCACTACTGCCTAAGCGATTAACAACATTTACGGTTACATCACCTCCACTGGTATAAATGCCACGTATGATAGATTCAGGATGGAGTAATACCTGTGCAGTAATTTCAGCAATGGCTTGATTTAACGTGTTGCTAATTTCGCTCTTATTCATATTATGTTTAGTAGCGAGTTTATTTAAGTCACAGACATGCTCAGGCATTTCAACTGTATCAATACCAATAACATCAAATTGTTCGACTTTTTCTAACAATTTATCGACGATAGGTTTAGCTTTCTTAGTGTCTTTTGCAATCTCAATTAATTCATCGACTAAAACTGTTTCTAACCAAACTTTCCGGTCATATCTCAATTTTTTAATTTGTCTTTGAGTAAGATCCGAAACACTTCCTATTGCAACAAAGACTTTGTTTGCCATTTTTTTTTCAGACGAATAACGAAGATCTGCAAATTGCGCAGTAAATGGTCCAGGATCTACACAAAAAACAGGCAAATTAATATTATTAGCTGCTTGAGCGATAACGCTTATATCCGTATCTGTTGTTGCGTCAAATATGACAATTCGTCCTCCCTGTTGATATATTTGTTTTAACCGTTGCTCAATTCTATCTTTGCCTTCTAAAACATCCTTTAGTGCAATATGAGAAACTGGATAACGGGATTGACATCGAAATAATTCAATAATTGAAGACTCAGTCATCGGATTTTTAGGATCGTTACGCATCGCTGTATTTTGTAATGGAACGCCATTAACTAATAAAGAACCACCTACACAGATACGATCACTCGATGGGTAAACTGGAACAACTAAAGCCATTAAATTAGGATCATTATCAATAACGGCATCAACTTCTGCTCCTAGATTTCCTCGTAATGTTGAATCAATTCGTTTACTAATTAAAGGTTGATATTTACTAAATTGATTTATGCAATCAACAACACGCGAATATGCCTCTTTATAAGGTATTGAACGAGAATCTGTTGCAAACGAAATAACATCAAATTTGCTAAGATCTTCATTAAATTTTTCCAAACAAGTGATCGCGTTAAACCCTTTTTTGCTTAATAAAGCACATGTGGCATTAGCACCTGTTAAATCATCAGCTACAACGGCTACTTTCATATTTTTGCTTCCTCTCAAAAATTAAGTTCAGTTAATGAACTTTTTATACATCTACCATTAGGTAGTTTGTTACACGACTTCAAACATATATTTAATATCCTGTTTTAATAATTGCTTTTCAAAATTACTTGGAAATTGCTTTTCAGTTATAAGGTAATTAAAGCGACTCAAATCACAGATTTTAAATCGACATCTAAGTCCTAATTTACTGCTGTCAACAAGCAAAACAGATTGAATAGATCGGGTTAAGGCCATCCATTTACAGTCAGCTTTAATTTGAGATGTCGTTAATGCGCCATCTTCAAGATTAAAACCATCAGCGCCAATAAATGCCAAATCGATAACCTGTTCAGATAGATACTTCATTGATTGTGAGTTATAAATGGCTGCACTAGACGCTTGTATCTCACCAGGGCAAATAATGGTATTCACTTCTGGATGGGAAGATAATTCAAGAGCAACGTGTAAATCTGGAGTAATAACTGTAATAGGAACATTGATGTTCAATGCAAATTCTCGCATTGTTGTGCCTGCATCAATAAAGATCACCATTCCTGGTTGCAATAATCCTGTTGCAATTTTACCTACCTTCTTTTTTCCTTCTGAAAATCGATTTTGCTTGATGTTATATAGAGGAGTACCATTTAAAAAACTCCTCTTTATTTCACCACCATAAGATACTTTTATTAGGCCTTTTTCTTGCAAAAGCTTTAAATCACGCCTAATACTCATATGCGAAACGGAAAATAGCTTAGATAATGAATTGATATTGGCAACATCATATTCATCTAAGTACTCTAAAATTCTTTTGTATCTCGGTAATTCTTGTTTCATAGTTAATTTCTCGATTAATTTGAGGGCATTGTAGTAATAAGATAATTCACAAAATGTTAATCTTTTAACACTTTCACAACCAAGTTTAACAATTGTGATCCCAATCAAACTTTCACTTTTTCATCGTAAGTATTTTGTGAATCATCAAAATTATTTTTCATTTTATTAGTACAATTTCTAAACATGTTTAATTCGTTGTTGACAGAATTAATTCAATTAAATCAATTTATAAATAAGGATAATTGAGATATGACCACAAAATCTGCAAACCTTTTGACACTTAAAAGTGAAACTTTAAAAATGGCGAAACAAGTTTTAAAACAAGAAGCAGCTGCAATAGAGGATATTGTTGATACCATCAACGAAAGTTTCTTTAATGCTGTCGAGTTAATTTTGAATACGTCAGGAAGAGTTATCGTAACTGGAATGGGAAAGCCAGGATATATTGCTCGTAAGCTTTCAGCTACATTTATGAGTACTGGAACACCATCATTTTATTTACATCCAGCTGAAGCAATCCATGGTGACTTAGGTAGCCTTACTAAATTTGACACCATTATTGCGATATCAAATAGCGGAGAAACAGCCGAGATTCTTAATATTTTATCCACCATACAAAAAATTAACATTCCACTAATTTCAATTTGTGGTAATCCTTCATCGACGTTAGCCCGATTTGCAACATATAATTTAGATGCGCATATAACTAATGAAGCATGCCCATTAAATTTAGCGCCAACTACAAGTACTACTGTCCAATTAGCATTAAGTGATGCTTTAGCAATTTCAGTTATGAACGCTAAAAAATTTACCAAAAATGATTTTGCTTTTTATCATCCTGGCGGAAGTTTAGGGCAAATTCGTTTAATGACTGTTAAGCAATTGGTAGAAAAACATAATAGACAGGTATCGATTACTGCTGAAAAATCTATTTCTGATGCCATTTTTGTGATGACTAATTCTGGAATAGGTGCAGTTGCAATAGTAAATAAGGAAAATGCATTACTTGGTATAATCACTGATGGCGATATTCGAAGACAGCTAAAGACTTATCCAGATTTATTAAATATTAATGTTACTCAGTTAATGATATCAACACCTGTAACAGTTGAACAACACCAAACAGTATCAGATGCTTTAAATATAATGGAACAACACAAGCCAAGACCAATAACAGTTTTACCGGTACTTGATGTTAATAAAAAATTCATAGGTATGATTCACATAACTGATATATACCATTAAATCGTGTCATTTTTTATCATAAATTCATTAGCAACAAAACTAAGATGTAGAAATGAATACTCGAAAATTTGCCAATAAATCGTTATTATATTATTTTTACTAGTCAAAGGTTGTGATTATGATTGTTGTTACTGGCGGTGCTGGGTTTATTGGGAGTAATATCGTTAAAGGATTAAATGATCTAGGGCACAAAGATATTTTAGTGGTAGATGATTTAACTGATGGTACTAAATTTTCAAATTTAGCCGATTTAGATATTGCTGATTATATGGATAAAGATGAATTTATAGCAGAAATAATATCTGGCGAAAATCTTGATATTGAAGTTATTTTCCATCAAGGTGCTTGTTCATCCACAACAGAATGGGATGGCAAATTTATGATGGAAAATAATTATAATTATTCTAAGGATTTGCTCCATTATTGTTTAGATTTTGATATTCCTTTTTTATATGCATCCTCAGCTGCCACTTATGGTGGTCGGAGCGATAATTTTATTGAAGAGCGTTCCTATGAAAAACCATTAAATGTTTATGGTTATTCAAAATTCTTATTCGACCAATATGTCCGTGAAATATTACCACAAGCAAATTCACAAATTTGTGGATTTCGTTATTTTAATGTTTATGGTCCACGGGAAAACCATAAAGGTAGCATGGCTAGCGTCGCATTCCATTTAAATGAACAAATCAATAAAGGGGAAAAACCTAAATTATTTACTGGAAGTGATAATTTTAGACGTGATTTTATTTATGTTGGAGATGTCGTTGAGGTAAACTTATGGTTCTGGAAAAATAATGTTTCTGGCATCTTTAATTGTGGAACTGGACGAGCTGAATCTTTCCAATCAGTAGCTGATGCAGTTTTAAATTATCATCAAAAAGGTGAAATTGATTATATTCCTTTCCCAGAACACCTGAAAGGACGTTACCAAAGCTTTACTCAAGCTGATTTGACTAAATTTAGAAAAACAGGATGTCCAATTGAGTTTAAAACAGTTGCACAAGGTACAACTGAATATATGAAATGGTTAAACGAGCAATAAGAGGAACAACAATGAAAACCCTGATTATTGGTCCATCTTGGGTTGGTGACATGATGATGTCACAAAGTTTATATCGCACTTTAAAGCATCTAGAGCCAAGTATTGAAATTGATGTAATGGCACCAGCTTGGTGCCGTGCTTTATTGAATAAAATGCCTGAAGTCAATCAATCAATTGCTATGCCAATTAATCATGGGGAGTTTGCATTAACTAAACGTTACCAGCTAGGAAAAGAATTACGTCAATACGACCAAGCAATCATTTTACCTAACTCATTTAAATCAGCACTGATTCCTTTCTTTGCTAAAATTCCTAAACGCACTGGCTGGAAGGGTGAGATGCGTTATGGTTTATTAAATGATATGCGCATACTTGATAAAAAAGCTTTTCCATTAATGGTCGAACGTTATGTCGCCCTTGCCTACCCTAAACAAGATATCCATTCAGCAAAAGATATTCCTCAACCAATTTTATGGCCAAAACTGAGTGTTGAAAAGGATGAGGTTGAGCAAGCATTATCAAACTTTAATATTCCTACAGATGTTCCTTTAATTGGATTTTGTCCTGGCGCTGAATTTGGCCCGGCTAAACGTTGGCCTGATTATCACTATGCTGCATTGGCTGATTTGATAGTAAAACAACATGCTAAAATTATTATCTTTGGTTCAGAAAAAGATAAAGCTGTTGGAGAACAGATTATTGCCAAAATGGCGCATGGTGATCAGTGTATTAATCTTGCTGGCCAAACAAAATTAGAACAAGCGATCAACTTGATTGCGGCATGTAAAGCAATTGTCACTAATGATTCAGGCTTAATGCATGTTGCAGCTGCACTTGATAAGCCTTTAGTTGCACTTTATGGACCAAGTAGCCCTGATTTTACTCCCCCATTATCAAATAAAGCTGAAGTCATTAGACTCATTACTGGCTACCACCGCGTCCGTAAAGGTGATAGTGAGCAAGGTTATCATCAAAGTCTAATTGATATAAAACCCGATCATGTTTTTGAAACATTGATGAAACTTATCGTTCGCTGTGAAAAGAGTAATTAATTATGCGTGTATTGGTTGTTAAAACTTCATCAATGGGTGATGTGTTGCATACTTTACCGGCTTTAACCGATGCCGCCAACAATCTACCAAATATTACATTTGATTGGGTAGTTGAAGAAAACTTTTCACAGATTCCAAGTTGGCATTTTGCTGTAGATGAAGTTATCCCAGTTGCAATAAGGCGTTGGCGAAAAAACTGGTTTGCTAAAACGGTTCGTCAAGAACGCCACCAATTTATAGAACATTTAAGACGACAACAGTATGATTGCATCATTGATGCACAAGGTTTAATAAAAAGCGCATTTTTAATTACTCGTAAAGCGCGAGGTATTAAGCATGGCTTAGATCGACAAAGCATCAAAGAACCCATCGCTAGTTGGTTTTATGATGTTAAACATCATGTCCCTAAACAGATGCATGCCATAGAACGTGTTCGGATGCTGTTTGCTAAAAGTCTTAATTACTTGCAACCTGATTCAATCGGTGATTATGCTATTGCTCGTCATTTCTTAACTGCATTACCTGATGATAACCAGAAATATTTAGTATTCCTTCATGCTACTACTCGCGACGAAAAGCACTGGACAGAAGAAGCATGGCGAGAATTAATTAAATTAATTCAACCAACAGGACTAAGGATTAAACTACCATGGGGAGCTCCTCATGAGCAAGAACGGGCTTTACGCTTAGCACAAGGATTTAATCACGTTGAAGTATTACCAAAGCTTTCTCTTAACGAAATCGCAACGGTTATTGCGGGTTCAAAAGCTGTAGTGTCAGTAGATACAGGATTAAGCCATTTAACAGCGGCACTAGATCGTCCTAATATAACTTTATTTGGAAAAACCGATCCAAACCTAATTGGAGGATATGGCAAAAACCAACACAGCATCATTTCAAAAGATAAAACGATGCAATCAATCACATCCAATGAAGTTTATCAAATGTTAACTGCGTTTATTTAAATTGTATTTGAGTTTCAATAAATAGGAAGATAATAATATGAACAAATATCATGAGCTAATTCGTGAAAGATATGCTCAAATTGGCAGTAATGATTTAGGTTATATTGAAGATGCGTTAGGTGCGGTAATGATGGTACTTAATGAAGTAGTCGATAATCAACTAGTACCGCAAGATCTAAGAGAAAAAGCCGCATACGCTGCAGCTAATCTCTTAATAAGTGATTATGATGTTAAATAACGGTCGGAAGATTGATTATAAAACGTGTAGACAGATCATCTGATTCAACATAAATATGACCTTTATGTGTATCGATAATCGATTTTACAATAGCCAAACCAATTCCGGTACCTGAGCTATCTTTGTTATTTCGATGACGCGATTCATCAACTCGATAAAAGCGGTCAAAAAGATGAGGTAAATGACGACTTTCAATCTTTTTACCAGGGTTAGAGATGATAATTTGAATTCGTTTTTGCGTGAGTTGACCCAATTTAATCTTAATTGTTTGATTTTCAGGGGTATAACGAATCGCATTGGAGATGATATTACTTATCGCCCGCCCTAACATCATTTTATCGCCTTGAATATGAGAACAATTACCTTCAAGTTCAAAAGTAATATTTTTCTCATCAGTCAAAGGTTCAAAATATTCACACATTAAACTAATCATCGAATGTAAATCTATATCGATAAGATTAGGTACTAGCTGATGATTATCGGCTTGTGCTAAAAAAAGCATATCCGAGATCATCTGAGACATTTTTTCATACTCTTCTAAATTAGAATATAAAATTTCTCGGTACTCTTCTGTAGAGCGCCCATTATTTAAAACAATTTGCGTTTGTGTCGTTAGATTTGTGATTGGTGTTCGCATTTCATGGGCAATATCTGCGGTAAAATTGCGTTGTCGTTCAAAGACATCTTCCATTCGATGAAGCATATTATTAAACGCCTTAACCAAACTCACATATTTTACAGGAACCGAAGCTGTTGAAATACGATAATTTAAGCTTTTCATATTAATTCGTTCAATTTTTTTAATTAAACGATTAATTGGTTTTTGTGTGTAATAAATGGAAATTAACGATCCAATCAATGCTAACACACAAGAAATAGCAATTAGTAAACCTAATCCATTTCTCAATCGATTTATAAATTCAAGCTGTAAATTGCGCGCTACTGCAACTATTGTCGTATATTGACGCCCTTCATCCAGTAGAACTCTGGAAGCACCGATACGATAAGATGATTTATCGATATTCCAAATCGCCGTACTATTTTCGGTAATCAATCGTTCAAAATCTTCTTGTGATAAAGCAATAGATAAATTAGGACCACGAGTGCGATACACAATTTTTCCTGAATCATCAATGATATAAACAAATAGATGATGATGACCGGTCAAAATGAGTAGTAGATTTTGAAAGAATTCATCTCGATTTTCATCGGGTGAATAATAGGTAAGTTCACGTTCAATTGAGGTAATAACTGAATTCAATTCCGAAACATTTTGCTGAATTGAAATTTTTTCAAACGTATGTTCAATAAGATAACTGAAACAATAAAGTAGCCCGCAGGTTAGCAGGCATACGATAAGTGGTATACGAAACGATATGAAGTTACTCTGCTTCATCCAAGACATCTAATTTATATCCCATTCCACGGACTGTATGAATTAATTTAGGTTCAAAATCGGCATCGATTTTGTTCCTCAATCGCCTAATTGCTACATCAATTACATTGGTATCGCTGTCAAAATTCATATCCCATACTTGTGAAGCAATAAGGGATCTTGGTAAAACTTCTCCGGGATAACGTAAAAAATATTCTAGTAATAAAAATTCTTTATTCGTTAAATCAATTCTTTTATCACCTCGGGTTACTGTTCGTTTAGGTAAGTCCATAATTAAATCAGCAATGCTTAATTGATAATTATTGACTTGTGGAACGTTTCGTCTTAATAAGGATTTAATTCTTGCTAACAATTCAGCGAAAGAAAAAGGTTTAACTAAATAGTCGTCTGCGCCTAAATTGAGTCCTTTCACTTTATCTTCAACACTTCCCATTGCAGTAAGTAAAATAATTTGAGTATCTTTCCCTGCTTCACGCAAAGACTGTACAATTTTCCAACCCACAATATCAGGCAGCATTACATCAAGAATAATCAGATCATAATCTTCAGTCATTGCTCGATGATAACCATCGAGTCCGTTATCAGTAAGATCTACAATAAATCCTGATTCAACTAAACCTTGACGAAGATATTCACCGGTTTTTTGTTCATCTTCAACAACTAACAATTTCATATTGAATATTCCTTAATGTTTTATCAGGTTATCGAAATTGCATAATGCAGTTATAGGATATATTAGGAAGTCAAATGACATCATGACATTTCAGTGACTATTTTGTAATTTTGCAGTCATTAAAACGTCTGTTTAGGTTTGCTATAGTAGCACCACAATGATTCATGAGGCTAGACAGTATTGTTTCATTGTTTTATTTCCTTTCATCCATTCCTTGCAATTTAATGCAGCCCTAGTTTATCTAGGGTTTTTTTTTGCTTTTTAAACCACTTAATATGAAATAATTGGAATAAAACAGTTAATTTGGCATAAAATTTATCTTATTTAAAACAGATTAACCGTTTTTGAATATTATTGATATTCCTTTTTACGTAATACAATACCTGTTTCAATATGATCAGTATAAGGAAATTGGTCAAACATAGCAAAATGTTCTATATAATGCGTTTGTGTAAGTTGTTGCAAATTATCTTTTAAAGTATAAGGATTACATGAAATATAGACAATTCGATCATAACTTTGAATGATATTAATCGTTTTATCGTCTAATCCCGCTCGAGGAGGATCTACCAACACAGTTTGACAATGATAATCATCTAAATTAATACCATTTAATCGATTAAAATCCCTCTCTTTCCTAATGGCAGAAGTAAACTCCTCAGCAGATAATCTCACAATAATTAAATTATCAATATTATTGATTTTGATATTATGTTGTGCTGAATAGACGGAAGCTTTTGCAATCTCAGTTGCTAAGACTTTATTAAAATTTTGAGCCAATGCAATAGAGAAATTACCGTTACCACAATAAAACTCTAGAAGATCACCTTTAGACTCTTTAGTTACCGAAACAGCCCATTCCAACATTTTTATATTGATAGCCGCATTAGGTTGAGTAAAACTGTTTTCAACTTGTCGATATTTAAAAGTCTTATCAAATATTGGTAAAACCTCATCAACATAATCGGCATCAATGGCAATTTTTTGATTACTTGCTCGACCAACCAGATTAGCATTAATCCCTAGTTCAGCTAATTGTTGTTTTAAACGCTCAGCAGCAATTATCCATTCGTCACCTAATTTTTTATGATACAAAAGTGTTATTAATAACTGCCCACTAAGTGTAGAGAAATAATCAATTTGAAAAAGCTTATGACGCAAATTATCGTTATATTGAATTAAAGGTAAAATCGACTGCATTGCCTTGTTAATCAGTTTTGAAGCAATAGGAAAACTATCTATTCTGACTCTTTTCTTCTTATCATACATTATATGATAAAGCTCATCACCATTATGCCAAATTCTAAATTCAGCACGCATTCGATAATGACTAATAGGTGAAGAATAAGTCACTAACTCGGGTAATTGAAAATCAGATAATATCGTTTTTAAATTGATTATTTTATTTTGTAACTGCTGGTTATATTTATCGTTCGAAAAAGATTCTGTCATATTTATAATTCGACCATCAATTTTGATAAAGAGTGAATAGTATTTTATAATTTCTAAAAATCATAATTCTATCATAATCCCCAGCTTATGATAAGCTCATACGCCAGTAGTTGCCTATCAAATAAAGCGTCTGCAATTAAAACAATTTTTACTTTCATATAATATGATTGGTTGCTGATAAAGATTGTAGTTATAGCGATTGCCGTTATAATGTGGGGCAAAATGATAGATTAGAAGAGCACTATGACAACGCAAACTTTCTCTGATTTACAGTTAGATGATATTTTAATTGAAAATCTGCAAGCGCAAAACATTAACGAACCCACAGTAATACAAGCACAAACTGTCCCTGTAGCCCTAGACGGTAAAGATGTTCTAGGATCAGCTCCGACAGGAACCGGTAAAACATTGGCATTTTTAATTCCAGCAGTACAACATCTGCTTGATTTTCCGCGTCGAAAACCTGGGCCTCCAAGAATATTAATCTTAACCCCCACTCGAGAATTAGCTATGCAAATAGCTGAACAGGCAAAACTACTAACCAAGTCAACACACTTGAGTATAGCCACGATTACAGGTGGAGTTGCTTATATGAATCATGCCGAAGTTTTCAGCAAAAATCAGGATATAGTCATTGCAACAACCGGACGTCTATTACAATACATTAAAGAAGAAAATTTTGATTGTCGTGCAGTTGAAATGCTCATTTTGGATGAAGCCGATCGCATGTTAGATATGGGGTTTGCTCAAGACGTTGAAACCATTTCAGCTGAAACACGCTGGCGTAAACAAACATTATTATTTTCAGCAACGTTAGAAGGAGAAGGTTTACATAGTTTTGCTAATCGAATTCTTAACGAACCTATTGAAATCAATGCAGATCCTTCTCGAAAAGAACGAAAGAAGATTTTACAATTTTATTATCGTGCTGATGATTTAACACATAAAGTCGCGTTGTTAACTCACTTATTAAAGCAGAAAGAAGTTAAAAAAACTATCGTCTTTGTTCGTAAACGTGAACGTGTACATGAATTGGTTTCACTGCTGCATCAAGCTGGAATTCATAGTTGTTATTTAGAAGGAGAAATGGTTCAAGCCAAACGTAACGAAGCCATCAAACGGATGAATAACAACACGGTCAACGTACTGGTAGCAACTGATGTTGCTGCTAGAGGGATAGATATTAACGATATTACCCATGTTATAAATTTTGATGCACCTAAAACGGCTGATGTTTATCTACATCGAATTGGTCGAACCGCTAGAGCAGGGAAAAAAGGTACAGCAATTATGTTGATTGAGGCACACGATAATGAGTTATTACAAAAAATTGAACGTTATATTCGTGAGCCTATCAAATTAAGAACAATTGATGAACTACGCCCAAAAACCAAAGCACCTAAACCAGTAACAAAAAAGAAACCTTCGCAAAAAGCTAAACAGAAAAATGCGGCTAAAAAGCAAGAAGAGACTAAAAAGAAAAAGCTAAAACAACGTCACCGAGACATTAAAAATAAGGGAAAACCCAATAAAACGATAATTAAAACCGAATAATAATTTATTTACCATAGGTTAAACTTATGAAATCAATTGCTGATAACGACTTGGCGTATTGGCTAAGATTGATATAATAAAACGCATATTCAGTATATACATTAGCTACACAAGGAAAAAAATTTTATGACATTAGTCACTCGTAAAGCACCAGATTTTACTTCAGCAGCAGTACTAGGTACTGGCGAAATTGTAAATAATTTTAATTTAGCTGAGCATATTAAAGGTAAATATGCCGTAGTATTTTTCTGGCCTATGGACTTCACTTTTGTATGCCCATCAGAAATTATTGCATTTGATCACCGTTTAGAAGAGTTCAAAAAACGTGGTGTCGAAGTAATTGGTGTCTCAATGGACTCAGAATATGTTCATAATGCATGGCGTAACACACCACAAGATAAAGGTGGTATTGGAGAAGTGAAATTCCCTATCGTTGCCGATATAAAGCATAGCATTATGCAATCTTATGGTGTTGAACATCCTGAAGCTGGTGTTGCTCTTCGTGCATCATTTTTTATTGATAAATCAGGCGTTGTTCGTCATGAAACAATTAATGATTTACCAATCGGTCGTAACATTGATGAAATGCTACGTATTGTTGATGCTTTCCAATTCCATGAAGAACATGGCGAAGTTTGCCCTGCTCAATGGACAAAAGGAAAGCAAGGTATGCAAGCAAATCCAAATGGCGTTGCTAGCTACTTAAAACAACACGCTAATGAAATCTAAGTTGAGAAACAAGCTATTATAATTAGCTTAGAAATATTTTGAAAAACGCAAACCGGAGAACAACTCCGGTTTTTTTATGTTCAAACGCGAACTACAGTCAGATAACGTTCATATAGTATTTAAGTTATTATCAACGCAATATGTTTATATTAATGCCCGCTAACATTTGAAAATAAGTTAATAATAACCACACCAAATATAATAAAGCCCATACCAATTAATGCTGCTAGATCTAAAGATTGCTTCATAAAAATCCAAGCTATCAAACTGATAATAATAATCCCGATTCCCGACCAAATCGCATAAGCAATACCGACAGGAATAGTTTTTAAGGCCAATGAAAGAACATAAAATGACGCGCTATAACCAATAATAGTAATTATTGAATACATTAAATGCGTAAAACCGTTAGAAAGCTTTAATGAAGAAGTTGCAATCACTTCACAAATAATCGCAATAAAAAGTAATAGATATGAATTCATATTATGACTCATAAGTTAGTTGAAATAAAATGAAGACTCGCCATAAATCTTAGTGTAAAAATGATCTATACAAACTCAATAAACACACAATTCAGGAAAAAATAGAATAAATGCTGGGGTATGAGGGATCAGAAAAGAGCTATTAAAAAAATACCCATTAAACATATAACGTTTATCATCCACTCAATACCTTGATGTAATATATCACTCCTCAATAATAAAGTAAAAAGTTAAAAGAAAACGGATTACTTTTTAGTATATTACTTTTCGAGTGATGAGTCCCTTAAAGTAATTATCAATTTTCATTGATTTATACACTTGATTCAGAACTTTTTATAATCAAACTGAACTATTTAATAGGTTACTCAGCACAACAATTGCTCATTATTTTTGATAAAATACAAACACTTAACCAAAAGATTTTAGTAGTCTATTCAATCTCATACATTGAAAAAATTGTTCAAGTTCAATTAAATACCTGCACTTCAATTAGCATTCAATACTCTTATCTTATCAGCATCATCTCAAAAAATGATTCAGCTATTAAGTAAACACAAAATGCTTAATAATGAAATAATTAAGCTAACAATGATAAATCCAATTAAAAATTTACCAACTTTATAATAAAATCTATTTTTTTGATTTTCCCGCTTCTTTCTATTGAAACAAAGCAAAAAAATACCTATGAGAAGAATCGGTAAATAGATATACCAAAAATAAAACGGTGCAACTATTAACAGAATTAGAATTGCTTGGCCTGTAGTTAGTGAAAACATTTGAAATTTATATACTTAAATAATTATAACGTGTTATTAAGAATCATAACAAATTTATGATTCAACTTCATAAAAGAGAAATAGTATATGTAACGCCTTAATAAATCAATAATTATTTTCGAAGAAGAATTATCATCTTATTGGATAAATCTGGTGAATGGTGGGTTGTGAGGGGATCGAACCCGCGACCAATTGATTAAGAGTCAACTGCTCTACCGACTGAGCTAACAACCCATTTAGTTAGTGGGGATATTCTATATAACTTTATATTCTAATGCAAATCCTCTATTCTCAAATTAATATAATTGTGAGAATGAAAACTCATTTACAACTAAACGGTAACATGTAAACCAACGATACCGATAATAATCACACTCAGACCAAATATTCGAGTGAAATTCTTCGGTTCATTGAAGATGAGCATATTAGCCAAAACCGCACCCGAAGTACCTAACCCTACCCACACTGGATAAACTATACTTAAATCCAGATACTTGAGTGAAAAATAAAATAGTATAAATGAAACAAAAAAACCGCCCCAATAAAACATTAATCGCAACAAGCTTTTTTGTTGCGAGTATAGCTTAAGACCTATAGCGCCAATAACTTCGAAAATTGCAGCAGTTAAAATAAATAACCATCCCATATCTCAATCCAAATTTTACTTAATTAGCTATCAGCTCGTTTTAATTGCACAACACCAATGATAATTAATGCTACAAAAAATATTTCAATCAGTTTAATTTGTTTGCCAAATACAACCATATCAATCAGTAATGAGCCAATCGCGCCAACACCAGAAAATATTGCATAGACAGTGCCTGTAGGAATAGTCTTACATGCATTAGTTAAAAACGTAAAATCAACAATAATGACTAATACAACAATTACCCAATGCCACCACTGGCTCGCAGTAGTAAATCCAAATACCCAACACAATTCAAAAAAGCAGGTGAGAACAACAAATGCCCACTCTTTATTCCTGCTGTACATAATGACCTCATTATTTTTTTATTTTCAATTTAAATTGCTTAATTTCATCTTTTCATTAATGGACTTAACGAAAAAAAAGACGGTTCGCAAACTAAAACATTTGCCACCTAAAGATTATGATGTTTATGCAGAGAAACAGTTCAACCTTATATATAATATCGATAGTTTCTGAAACACTTTAATGCTATTTCTTACTATTTATTAACAATTCTATAATGACGGATGAAAAATGGCAAGCCTAGAATTATTGATAATTGTATGCTTTTAAATAACTTTCTCAAAAATTGAGAGAAAATCCGAAATAAAATTAATCCATTTAACTTAAATCAATTACCAAAAATGATAACTTAATATAGCTTAGATCCTATCCTTAAACCCAGCAAATGATCAATCTTACTCAACGCGTAATTGACGAATAAAATCTATCTAATTTTAAAAAAAAGTTGAGGAAAGGGGTTTTTTTTCAATTAAATCAATATAGAATACGTCGCTTAGTATTTTAATTCATTTTAAATCAAAATAATTCAAGTACTTTAAGTGTAACTTATTTAATATTTATATTAGAAAATAAGTCAGATAAATCAAAAAGGAATAGACAATGTCAAATAAATCGGACAATGAGTTTAAAGTCGGAATAAAGGCCTATGTGTCACTAGTTGTTGCCATACTGTTTTTTTCCGGGCTATTTTATAACGTGGATGGAAAAGCTTGGTTAGGTGCATTTGATTTTACCAGCTTAAGTGGTAAGTTTGGTACGATGCTTCACCCTGAAAAAAATACTTTTGTTGGTGAAGGTGGAAATAGCGCCAGAGCCGGCTTTATTTTTGCCTTATCACTAATACCGACAGTGATGCTTGCGTTAGGTGTTTTAGAAATTTTTACCCATTACGGTACAATTCGTGCTGCTCACAAACTATTAACTCCCCTTCTTAAACCTATTTTAGGGGTTCCTGGTAAAACGGGTCTTGCGTTAATTACTGATTTACAAAGTACTGACGCTGGAGCCGTATTAACTAAAGAGTTGTATGATGAAAAACAGATCAGTAAAAAAGATCTTATCATTATCAGCGCCTGGCAATATTCAGGAGCAGGCTTAATTAATAACTATTTTTCTATTGGTTCTGCGCTTTTCGCTTCAATGACTGTCGCAATATTTACACCATTGGTCATTATGATTGTATTGAAATTCGTTGGTGCGATTTTAGTACGCATGATTTTAAATTCAGTTTATAAAAAGGATTTTATCAATGAATAACTCAACCAATCAAAAACAGACTAACAATCCATTAGATATTTTCGTTATTGGTGCACGCAAAGGCTTCAATATTGCAATAAACAATTTAATGCCTAACATTATTATGGCATTTGTTATCACGGAAATATTAAAAAGATTAGGTTTGATGCAATTAATCGGTGAAGTATTTGCACCCGTTATGGGGCTATTTGGTTTGCCGGGTGAAGCTATAACTGTATTGTTGACCGCTTGGCTATCAGCTTCAGCAGGTACGGGTGTTGCTGTAAATTTAATTTCTGGCGGTATTTTAAGTGGTGTTGATATCACGATCTTAGCACCAGCTATCTTCTTAATGGGCTCACAATTACAATATATGGGACGTTTATTGGGTGTTGCTGATGTACCTAAAAAATATTGGCCACTATTAATGCTTAACAGTATAGTTAATGCTTTAATTGCGATGATCATCATGCGATTTATAGTGTGATAAAGGAGATATCTATGTCTAATGTACTTGAACATTACCACTATTTACATCAAATTCCTGAGTTGGGTTTTGAAGAATTTAAAACCTCAGCCTATATCGCGGATAAACTTGAAGCTGCTGGCTATAAAGTAACACGAAACATTAACAATACCACAGGAATTGTTGCTGAATATGACAGTGGAAAACCCGGTCCAGTGTTAGCATTACGAGCTGATATGGATGCTCTAGGTCATATCATTGATGGTGAACACTGTGCGAGACACACTTGTGGACATGACGGTCACTCATCAATGTTATTAACTGCAGCCCAAGAACTCATTAAAGAAGGTAATCTAAAAAAAGGAAAATTAAAACTAATTTTTCAACCTGCTGAAGAGTTAGGTTCAGGTGCTTTAGCCATGATAGAAGGCGGTGCTATTGACGATGTTGATATGATCATTGGCTTACATGTACGTCCTAAAGATGAATGCCCAAAAGGCTTTGCATCAGCTGCCATGTTTTATTCAGCCTCAACGACAGTTGAAGTAAATATTCATGGTATTCCTGCTCATGGTGCAAGACCACATTTAGGCGTAAATGCATTAGATGCTGCAACTATGGCAATTCAAGCTGTGAATACTATTCATCTAGCGCCTAGCTTAACTTATAGCGTGAAAGCAACGCGTTGTATATGTGATGCAGGTGTAACGAATGCTATTCCATCAGAGGCCTATGTTTGTTGGGATTTAAGAGCCCCAACTAATCCTGCCATGGATGATTTAAAAGCAAAAACACTTAAAGCAATCGAACTCAGCGTTGCATCAATTGGTGCTAAAGCTGATATCAAAGTATCAAAAGAGATACCAGCAGCTGAAATTGATGATGAAGTCACAAAAATTATTGCTGAATCTATTATAGATGTGCTTGGCAAAGATGGATTAAAAGATCCTATTTTTACCCCAGGTGGAGAAGATTTCTTCAATTATCCTCGTGAAAGAGATGTAAAATCAGGTTTTTGGGGATTGGGTGTTGACTTAATACCAGGTCTACATCATCCAGATATGACTTTTGATACATCAGCATTAGAAAATGGTGTAAAAATCACTAAAACTTGTGCTTTAAAAGTTTTGGGTTAAGTAAATTATTCCGCCGAATATTTCGGCGGTTTCTTGAAAGGCTTATAATGATTTACGATAGGCCACAATATCATCAATTGTAACTACTGGTAACTGATGCTTTTTAGCAAATTCGACAACTTGTGGTGCTCTAGCCATTGTTCCATCATCATTCGTTAATTCACAAATTACTGCTGCTGGTTTAAAGCCCGCTAATGAAACTAAATCTACAGAAGCTTCTGTATGACCTCGACGACTCAAGACGCCATTCTCTTTTGCGACTAATGGAAAGACATGGCCTGGGTGATTTAAATCACTTGGTTTTGCATTATCTGCAACCGCAGCTTTTACCGTAGTGACTCTGTCCGCAGCCGATACGCCAGTTGTTACGCCTTTCGCAGCTTCAATAGTAATAGTAAAAGCGGTCTGGTTTTTACTGGTGTTGTTAGCAACCATCATTGGCAACTCTAATTTATCGCAAAAAGATTGTGGCATACATAGACAAACTATACCACTTCCATATCGAATCGTTAGCGCCATTTGTTGTGTTGTAATTGTTTGTGCAGCCCAAATAATATCGCCTTCGTTTTCGCGATCTTCATCATCTAGCACTAATACGCCAGATCCAGCTTTGATTGATGCGATTGCTTTTTTGACACGCTCGATGGGTGTTCCGAATTCATTTAAGTTAAACTGATTCATGGTAAATACCTATCCTGTTTTATTAAACTAATTATATTTATTCTTAATTAATTTGAATTCATTAAGTTATAAATATATTAAATACCAGAATCAGGGCAAGTGCTTGACCATAGTGATTTTGCTATAGCGCAAATATAGAAAAGATAAGCTACTCTCTTTCATCCAGACTTTAACTGTCGGCTTTGGAATCTCACCAAATCTGCTAGTCCTTAATAAAATCTATTTTATTAAGCGCTCGTGGGCTATACCACCGGTGGGGAATTGCGCCCCGCCCTGAGAATTTTTTGTCAGTGAACTGACATCAAACACTATAATATAATTCAATAAAAAAAACACGTATATTTTATGAGGATAAATAAATTGCCGCATAAAGCGGCAATTTTTGATGAGGCAATTAATGCATTCGAATTTCACGCAAATGCCGTTTTTCAGCTCGACGCATCCAAAGCCATGAAATGAAGCCAATAATACCAACAATTAATAAAATAATTGTCGCTAAGGCATTAACTTGAGGGTCAACCCCTAATCGGACTTTAGAAAATACCAGTTTTGGTAACGTCATCGCACCTGGCCCTGTCACGAAATTAGCGATAACCACATCATCAAGTGATAAAGTAAATGCCAATAACCAACCAGATACAAGAGCTGGAGCAATCATAGGTAACGTTATAATGAAAAATACCTTTAATGGATTTGCACCCAAATCTAATGCAGCTTCTTCAATTGACTTATCTAACTCTCGTAATCTTGCGCTAATAACAACTGTCACATAAGCGGTACAAAATGTTGCATGAGCGAGCCAAATAGTAATTGCACCTCTTTGTGTTGGCCAACCAAGTACTTGTCCCATTCCAACAAATAGCAATAGTAATGCCAAACCGGTTATTACATCTGGCATAACTAGTGGTGCCGTTGTCATAAACGAAAACAAATTAGATCCTCGGAACCGTCTATATCGTATTATGGCGTAAGCAGCTAAGGTACCAAGTACAATTGCTAATGATGCAGCACCAGCAGCAATAGAAAGGCTCAATCCTACCGCTTTAAGTAAGGCTTCATTATGGATCAATTCAAAATACCATTTAGTTGAAAATTCAGACCAAACAGTTACAAGTCTTGAACTATTGAAAGAATAAACAATCAAAATGATCATCGGTATATATAAAAAGGAAAACACTAATAATAGAATTAATCCTTTTAAAAATTTACCTAGCAATGATATCGTTACAATAATTGTCAAAATAAGACTGAAGACAAAACATCCCACATATAAGCTACTACTACTTAATAAAGCAAATCCTGAAATCAAAACCGATAGCACCAATGAACCTAAGAATGCGGAGATAAAAACAATCAATGCTGATCGCACGATTAATGGTAAATTATTCATTTATTTACCTCCCATTTGTCGGTTTTGGAATTTGTTAAAGTAATAGATAGGGACAATTAATATCAATAACATCACTGTTGCGACAGCTGATGCAGCTGGCCAATCGTGATTATTAAAGAATTCAGCCCATAGTTGAGTACCAATCATTAGACTATCTGAAGGCCCTAACAGTTCAGGGATTACATATTCCCCAACCGCTGGAATGAATACCAACATGGCTCCAGCAATAACACCATTTTTAGTTAATGGTACGATAATCCTAAAGAAGGTTTTGATTGGCTTACAGCCTAAATCTAATGCTGCTTCAATTAGGGTTGAATCGACTTTACTTAATGATGTGTAAATTGGTAACACCACAAACGGTAAGTAAGAATATACAATACCGATATAAACAGCTAGATAAGTTTTCATAATGATTAGCGGTTGATCAATAACACCTAACCACATTAAGAAATGATTTAACAAACCATTAGGATTCAATATTCCAATCCACGCATAAACACGAATTAAAAATGATGTCCATGATGGTAATATAATCAACAATAATAAAATATTTCGAGTAGATGGTTTGCATTGCGATATAGCCCATGCTAATGGATAACCAATCAAAATACATAATAATGTCGAAATTGCAGCCACTTTCAATGACTGTAAATAGGAGTCTAGATAAATAGTATCAGCTAATAAATTTAGATAATTACCAAAATTTAAAACAATATTTACCAGTCCATCTTCATAACTAAAAAGTTCAGTATAAGGAGGAACGGCTATCGCCACTTCCGAAAAGCTGATTCTAAATACGATTAAAAATGGTAATAAAAAGAGTAACAGCATCCAAAAATAAGGAATCGCGATAACTAACAAACGACCATATAATGTCATTAAGTCGGAATCATCACGTTGTTGTCGCATCTTTTTATAAGCATAATAGATAGCAACCAAACCGACTAATTCAGGTATATATAAAATACTACCAGCTATTATCAACCGATAAGCAAATTTAGATGGTTTATAATGCGCTAAATATGCACCTAAACATGATAATAAAAAGCTTAATACCATTGATGTAAATAACGCATCTAAAAAAAGATTGTCAAATGCATTTGTTGTTACAAAACGTAAATAAATACCGAGTAACACCAAGGCATTTAATAACAAACCCCATATAATGGATCGCATCAATATATCCTCTTGTGTTTATTCAGTAAGCACAACACAACTATCGATTTCCCAACTAAGGTTGACAATATCACCCCAAGTAGGCATACCTTTACGATAGCGATGTTCGTTTTGTAGCTGTGCAATAATTATCTGACCACTTTGCAATTTTACGTGGTAAATTGAAAGATCGCCTAAATAAGCAATTTCAACAACTTCACCTGTTGCAACGTTATAGGCATCCTCAGCAATTTCATCACAAAGTTTGATTTTTTCAGGTCTTAAGGCAACTTGAATAGGAACCCCTTCGACAGCGGGTGAATCATAATCAACTTTTAAAGAGTGCTTAATCATAGGACAACTAATAATTAATCCATCTTCTAATGTTTCTTGTAAAATGCCATCAAATACATTTACTGAACCGATGAACTCAGCGCTATAACGACTATTTGGATGCTCGTAAATCTCTTCAGGCTCACCAATTTGCACAAATTGACCTTTGTTCATAATCGCGATGCGCCCTGCCATTGTCATCGCTTCTTCCTGATCATGGGTTACCATTACACAGGTCGCACCAACTTGTTCTAAAATGCTAACCACTTCAAGTTGCATACGATCACGAAGTTGTTTATCCAAAGCGCCCATCGGTTCATCTAATAATAGAAGTTTTGGTCTTTTGGCTAGACTTCTTGCTAAAGCAACTCGTTGTCTTTGACCACCAGATAATTGATGAGGTTTACGTTTACCAAATTGCTCCATATGCACAAGCGCTAACATCTCTTCTACACGCTGTTTAATGTCGCTTTTAGCTAATCTATCTTGTTTAAGACCAAAAGCAATATTTTGCTCAACCGTCATGTGAGGAAAAAGAGCATACGATTGAAACATCATATTAATTGGACGATTGTAAGGAGGAACTTGCGATAAATCCTTACCATCTAAAATAATTTGTCCGGATGTTGGTTGTTCAAACCCTGCAAGCATACGCAATAAGGTCGATTTACCACTACCCGATGCACCTAATAAGGCAAAAATTTCCCCATCATAAATGGTTAAATTTACATCATCGACGGCATAATAGTCGTCATTAAAAACTTTAGTTAAATTTTTGATCTCCAATAATGGAGTTATCATCTTTTTTTTAGGCTGTACCTGATTTGTTGTTTTATCGTTCACACTTTTTTCCTCATAACAACAAGCCAAAAAAAACGAGACGGAAAGGTTATTAAACCTCTCCGCCTAGAATATATAAGTCAATAATTTGACGTTCAAACGGCTATTTACCCGTTTTAAGTTTTGTCCATGTGCGAGTAATCACACGTTCAAGCTTAGGATCTTTTACTGTAAGGGTAAATAATTTTTCCATAACCTCTGGTTTTGGATAAACCGCAGGATCATTTTTCACTTCTGGTTTTACAAACTGATCGTTAGCAACTTTATTTGCACTAGCAAAGTTAACATCATTAGTTACCTGTGCAGCAATTTCTGGCTTCATAACGAAGTTTAAAAACTCGTGAGCTTCATCAGGATTAGCTGAATCTTTAGGAATAGCAAATGTATCAAAGAATACTAATGCACCTTCTTTAGGAATATGGTAGCCAATATGCACACCATTATTTGCTTCGTTAGCTCTATCACGAGATTGTAATATATCGCCTGACCAACCTAAAATTACACAAATATCACCGTTAGCTAAATCAGTTATATATTGTGATGAATGGAAATAACGAATATTTGGTCTTACTTTCTCTAACAACTCGTAAGCGGCACCGGTATAATCTTTCGCATCAGTACTGTTCGGATCTTTACCTAAATATTTAAGTGCACTCGCAAAGATTTCAGTTGGCGCATCTAAGTAAGCAACACCACAATCTTTAAGTTTTTCCATATTTTCAGGTTTAAAGACTAGATCCCAACTATCAACTGGAGCATTATCACCAAGACGTTCTTTAACTTTATCAATGTTATAACCAATACCTGTCGTCATCCATACATAAGGAATTGCATATTTATTATCAGGATCATGGTTTGCCATTAATTTCATCAAATTAGGATCAAGATTTTTCCAATTTGGTAATTTACTTTTATCTAATGGTAAATAGATATCAGCTTTGATCTGTCTTGCTAAAAAACTATCAGAAGGTGAAACGACATCAAAGCCAGAATGACCGGCCATTAATTTACCTTCAAGTGCTTCATTAGAGTCATACACATCATAAACTAATTTGATACCTGTCGATTTTTCGAAATCAGTGATAGTATCGTTACCAATTTGACCTGCCCAATTATAAAAATGCACAACGCGATCTTTAGCTATAGCAGATTGAGATAATGCTAGTGAAACACCAGCTATGATTGAAAGAATTGTTTTACGTTGAGTAAACATGCTCACCACTTCTCCTCTAGTTAGGGATATTACATGTTAGACACAAGCCCATTGTGAAACACAACGGACCCCCAAATTTTACCATTATCTTAATTAACGGCGAAACCGAGGTAATCAGGCAATTACGAGTCATTAATTGAATTAATGAGCAAGTAGAGCTAACCTTGCATTACGAGGGATAAAATACCTTTTTTTTTACAGATGTCTACATAAAAAATCAAATAAACTTAGATTAAGGACCGAATGACTATATTTTAATCAATCAGCCCTTTGTTAGCGAGCTATTAACAATTAATTAACGTTTTTTATTCGGCAGTGGCTTGCAAAACTTTTGAATCTGGTTGCCAAATTCTATATTTAACTGTTACATCGTTTGGTACATAAAATACCAATGGTAACTGACTGTTATAATTTAATAAACCTAAATTATGTCTGATTGTAACGAACTGGTTTTTGTTAGCACTTTCAGGGCAAGCCATCATGGTTGAAAGCGTTCCTTTAACTTCTTCAACTTCGTAATAAGAATATCCCCATCCTTTAAGCTCTTTTTCTTTAATTACCCCACCTAAATTATGTGCATTACAATCTACATTCATATCTTTACCAACTAATATTTCTACTTTTGCGTTAGCTTCATCTTTTAAGCTAGGAAGATGAATCACATAACGCGTAGCACCGACTTTAGCGTTAGGATATGGCGCGATTTCATTCAATTTTTGCGCAACTTGAGGGACTTTTTGTGTATTTGCACACGCTGATAATGTTACACCCATCAAGACTAACAACATTAATTTTTTCATTTTATATCTCCAAGAAAATTGTCTAATTGATACGACATCGTATGCTTTTCAAAACATAATGCGTATAATAACATTATCTAGATTAAAGAATATGAGGTAAAAATGCCAGCAGAAAAAAAAACCGATGATTTACTAAAGCTAATTTTAAATCTATTACTGATAGGTTTACTTATAACAGTAACTTATCGAGTGATAGAAGTATTTTTGTTTGGCTTTTTTTGGGCTGTTATGGTGGTTATTGCTACTTGGCCATTAATGATAAAAATCCAACAAAAGCTGTTTAATAAACGTTGGTTATCACTGTTAGTTATGGCATTAATATTGGCATTTGTTTGTGTCATTCCTTTTCTTCTCATCATTAGTAGTGTCGCTCAAAATGGGCATTACCTTATCGAATGGGTTAGAAACCTATCTCATAGAGAATTACCTACTTTTGACTGGTTAATAAACGTTCCTATGTTTGGTGAGGAGCTACACCAAAAATGGCTCGAAATTATTAAAACCGATGGGTCGGAATTAGTATCTGATATTCAACCCTATATTGGTACAATGATTGGCTGGCTATTAGAACAAGTCACCAACATTGGCGTTTTCATATTCCATGCTGGTGTGATGATTATATTTAGTTTATTACTATTTCTTAAAGGTGAAAGCATTACTAAATATGTTTATGTTTTAGCTAATCGTTTATCTAAACAATATGGAACAACTACCGTTACATTAGCCGGTCAATCTATACGAGCGGTTGCATTAGGCGTGGTTGTCACCGCCATTACATTAGCTTTAATTGGTGGCTTAAGCTTTATTATTACCAAAATGCCATTTCCAGGCATATTAACCCTCATTTTATTCATCTGCTGTGTTGCTCAAATTGGACCAGTTATCGTAATGATTGGCTGTATTATTTGGCAATTTTGGGATGGTCATATCGTATCAGGTATTGTATTAATTGTAGTTGCCATCATATTAACCACACTAGATAGCGTAATGCGAGCATATTTGATAAAAAAAGGGGCCGATCTACCTTTCTTACTTATACTTTTTGGTGTAATTGGAGGTATTCTGGCTTTTGGTATTATGGGACTATTTATTGGTCCAGTCGTGCTAGCATTAAGCTATAAAATTATTCAAACTTGGGTTAATGAACAATCTTAAATATTGAGTTAATAGACTGAATAAAAACAGATTAATTTAAACATAGGATAACCTATGAAAAATAGGAGTGTTATTTTCTGACATAAATTGTGATATTCTACACTTTGTGTCAGTTTTAATGATATTTAAATCATGCGAATACCATTTATTAAATACAACCATCAAAAGCATCTAAATGAATTAGCAAAACTTCAGCAAAATGCTGAGCAATATCATATTGTATACGATCCAAAATCTTATCGAATTACATTGCTTGAGCATATCATGAAAGCTAAGCACCGTATCTACATTGTTGCACTTTATTTAGAAAAAGATGAAGCCGGCCGTGAGGTACTTGATGCACTTTATCAAGCAAAAACAGCGCGCCCAGATTTAGATATCAAGATTTTTGTTGATTGGCATCGTGCTCAACGTGGGCGAATAGGTGAAGATAAAGCCCAAACGAATGCACGGTATTACTATGATCTAAAACAGCAACATCCAAATATTGATATTCCTATTTATGGTGTCCCCGTTAATCGCCGTGAAGTACTTGGTGTACTGCACTTAAAAGGTTTGATCATCGATGACACCGTCATTTATAGTGGTGCGAGTATCAACAATGTATATTTACATAAACTCGATAAATACCGCTATGACAGATATCACTTTATAACCAATAAAGCGCTATCTGACACCATGGTCAATTACGTCAATGACAATTTCCTTTCAGCTGAAGGTGTGCAACGTTTAGATGTTGGTGAACATAAAACTCGCAAACAAATTAAACCAGAAATTAAAGCGTTACGTCAAAATCTTACCGACGCAAATTATCAATATGTGGCAGATACGGATAATGATACATTATCGGTCTCTCCAATAGTTGGTCTTGGGCGAAATAATCAGCTCAATAAGGTCATTCACCATTTAATAAATGTCACTGAACAAAAAATTATATTTTGTACTCCGTATTTCAATTTACCCAATATATTAGTGCGCGATATTATTCGCCTCCTAAGAAAAGGAAAACAAGTTGAGATCATTATTGGTGATAAAGTTGCTAACGACTTTTATATTCCAGAAGATCAGCCATTTAATATTTCGGGTGGACTACCCTATTTATATGAAATCAACTTAAGACGCTTTGTTGAACGCCTTCAAAATTTCATAGACAAAGAACAGTTAATCATTAGGTTATGGAAAGATAGCGATCAAACCTATCATCTAAAAGGTATTTGGGTCGATGATAGTTGGATGATGATCACAGGTAATAATCTTAATCCTAGAGCATGGCGTTTAGATCTGGAAAATGCAATATTAATCCACGATCCAAAACACGAATTACAAAAACAAATCAAACAAGAACTCGTCGCAATTCGAGAAAAAACGACTTTAGTTACACATTTTCAACAAATTCAAGCTAGCGTGTTCTATCCCAAAAATGTACATAAATTAATTAAACGATTAAGCCGAATTCGGGTTGATAGAATTATTAAACGCTTATTATAATTAACAAAGTGATAATAAATAGCTACATTGTTACAAATAGCTTATATACAACTTAAATTTTATTTAGGTTCAACACCATCCTAGCATTTGAAGCACTAGTAGCAATAATATCAATGACACCAGAGCGAAGCGCACCTAAAATTGCTGTCGCTTTAGTGTTTTCTGATGCAATGGCAATAACACAAGGAATGTTACGTAGCTCATCAATACTTAAACCAATTACCCTATCATTCATGGTTGTATCAACAGGATTGCCATTGATATCAAAAAAACCATAACCTGCAATATCACCAACTACGCCTTGATTTAAAGTAGCATATGTGACTTCTTGCGGGGTAAACCAGCCTAACTGTACCATGTAACAGTTTTCATTCATATCACCAATACCAACTAAAGCAATATCAGCTTTACTCGCGCGTTCGATCGTATCTTTAATAACCCGATTTTGCATAAACGCACGTTTCAGTTCACGATTCTCAACATAAGCTGGTGCATACAAAGTTTCGCTACTTGCGCTAAATTTTCTCGCAAGGCTACGGCTAATATGATCGGCATCAATAATCTCTCCAACTCGCTGAGTACCACCAATACCACAGATAAATTTACACTGTTTTTCAGGAAAAACGCCTACATGACTAGCAATTGCAGCCACATTACGCCCCTGTCCAACCGCTACCGTCATACCATTTTTCAAAGTGCTGGATAAATAATTTGAAACAAGTGCCGCCACTTGTCGTCGTTGCTCATCCTCATCTTGGTGATCTAAAGCAATTAACGCTCTTTTAATACCAAAATTATTAACGAATTGCTGCTCAATACGCGAGCTAAAAATCGGGTGATATTTGACATTAATCTCAACAATCCCCTCCGCTCTCGCTTTTTTTAGCAAACGCCCTACTTTAATACGTGAAAGACCAAATCTCTTGGCAATCTCTTCTTGCGTTTGTTCATACTCATAGTAAGCAACGGCAATTTCAGTAAGTAGTTCTGACTCTTGTTTATCTTCAAATATATCCATTAGGCTTGCCTTTCATTATTAGCTTAGCTGATTGTTAATATATTACAAAATCCTCTAGCTTGCCATTCTCCATGTCTAATAAATGATTTCGCAATGTTTAGTTTATCGATTAATAATCTTTAATTTTCGAGATTTGCACTATCTTTGTATAGTTAAATTATTAAAATTATTATCAATTTAATCAATGCAGAACATAATTTAACATATATATTTTTCTTCATTAGGATGAGAAATAGAACTTGTTTGGTAATGGCAAATTGGTTGATGAGCTATTATGACTTAGCTAACTTGTATTTTATAGAAATAGAATAAAGCTACCTTCATTTATATAACAGTGGATTGAGCTTAGACATCATTTTTCTTTAGCACTCTCACCATTATATACAAATGGAGTAAAATTAGATTTTAATAAAAAATATTCACTTTTTTAAGTTCAAAAACCCCGTTCCTCAACTTTTTTTCATAGTTAAAGGGTTGTCATGCAGATTAATCAAACCCATGCGATGATTATCACATGGGCCTATATCTAATTGAATTTATGCGTTCTTACCAAGTTTCTTTACAAACTTCAAACGTTACTGAGAAAGGTGCACTAGGCCAAGGATTGTTATAAGCTTTAAAAATTCCACCATTTAACATAAATACAACACGATGTACTTTTCCTTGCGGCTCCATAGTGAAATCAGAAACCCATGCATGCCGTTGGAAAGTACCATTAATTGCACCGGATGTAGGAAACCCAGATTCAGCATATCTATCAACTGTTAACTGTCCCCATTCACCACTTAGACCACCATTCATTTTTCTGGTCATCGCATTTCCGGTTTCTCTAAAACTTGCGTTAGTATTTGGGTTGGTTGCTTGAGGCGTATTAATCCAGTCAGTAAGTGTTAATTGATTTTGAATTCCACCACAAAGATCATCTGAATATGTTAATTTCTCTTCTCCGGGTATTGCCCAGAAATTTAAATCACTCCAAAATACAATCCTATCAGATTCTCCGTTTGCATCTTTAGGCCATGCAAAAATTTGGATGGTTCTTTTTTTAGGTTTGCCCTTAAAAGTTAAAATACCAAGTTTATCAATTGAGAGATTCTCATCATCTGTTGAAAACAAATAATCTTGCTGATGATTACTCATCCAAAGTTGGAATGATGCCCCTTTAAACGCAGTATGAGGAAAACGATTATTATGCCCAGCACTGGTATTGAGTAAAAATCCTAATTCTGGATGCCACTCATCTTTATTATAACCACCACCATGTTTTGGATTAGGTGTAGGATCTATTGATGCTCCCCAACCATAACCACTAGGCTCATCATTATTATATTGAATCCAAGACCATTTAGTTTTATCCAACATTGGATAAGGCCGGGCATAACACACTTGATTAATTTTGGATTTAAAATAATATGTTTTAAAAAGATCGTTATAAATATGTTCTGACTCATTTGGCAGACCATATTCTGTTTCTACTTTTATATTTTTAACTGAAAGCTCTAATTTATAAGGTGCTTTGCAAGGATCTATTGTTTTAGTTAACTCATTTTCAGGTACTTTTTTATAGTCCTCTAGCCCTTTTTTATTACCATTATAACCACCAGGAACACTATAATACCAAGTCGCCGTTAATACGCCATCAGGAATACCTGTATCACCATCTTGATCAAAAATACTGATATTGAGATTATTGGCGATATCCATCAAATTGACATCTTGACCATTGGCCTCAATAACTTTTTTTACTTCATTTGAACCCTCTTTTCCTTGAATTACCCAACTTATTTGGCTAAGAGTGGTATCCGGTTCCAATTTAAAATCGTTAATATCACTTTCTGAAGTGCGTAACCGACCATCAGGCATACTAACAACACTCAATTTTTCCTTAAAGCCAGTTGAATCAACCATTTCATCATTGACCGCTATCATTGGTGAATTACCATGAACCAATTGAGTCGCTGAGACAGGAAGTAATGCGTTAATATTATTAACAAATGACAATAGCAAGATGACCAATAAATAATTTTGTTTATTTTTGAATACTCCATTGCCTGAGATAGAAACTGAATTAAAGTTTCCATTTTTTAATATTGCTAACCAGTTCAAGCTAAATCTCCTTTTTATTAACATGCTGTTGCAAATAAATCTAATAAAACTCCTTTATATGTCCTCTTTTAATACACGACATCAAACAGCTAAACTGGATATGATTTATACAGCTTGTTATGTGAAATTGTTTCTTTAAAGATCAGACATTAAAGCTTTTAAATTTGAAAACGATCAAATTATTGATCGAAACTTCCGATCAATCAATAACCATTTGATCGTGACTGGCTATCAAATGTACAAATTAAGCTTTAGAAGTTTAAAATAAGATAGGTGTTGATTTAGCCTACAATTTTATAAAAATTATATTTATATGATTAATAATAATTAATATAGAATTTTTATAATAAGATCATAAGTTAATAAAAAGAATTAAAAAATTTTTAAGAAAGGTTAAGAAAGGATAATTTTAACTATTTGATCAATAAAATAAATAAAACATAATTTTTAGTTAATCAAAGATCATTTTGCAAATATCAATAAAAAATAATTTCAAAAGAGAGTTAATTAATTAAAAACGATTAATAAAATAAAGAAAGAAGAGTTATTAAAATTTCAAATCGGTTTTATTATGGATTAAATAAACAGTTTTACCAAGTAGCTATGAAGTATAGCTACTTGGTGAGAGTTAAATATTAAAAATTAATTTCTGTTCCAATAAAGTAACGACGCCCTTCTAATGTTTTACCAAAGTCATCGTTTGAAACATCTTTGTCAAACAAGTTATAAACGCCACCATATACTTTAGCATTTTTATTTATTTGGAAAGACGCACCGACATCCCAGAAGGTATAGCCTGGATATTCAATTTTCTTACCACTGCGATCTGTGGTAGTTTCTACCCCATAATAAGCAACCTTAGTCCATAAATCCAACTCTTGAGTAAGATTCCAATCAAGTTGAGTATTGAATTTTTGTTTTGGTGTACGGTTTAAAGGGTTACCCTTATTTTTACCGGTTTTTTGCTCTGTTTTGATCCAAGAGTAATTAGAACTTAATACGAAATCAGTAAACAATGGTGTTTTAAATGAAAGCTCAAGACCTTTAAGATCGGCTTTATCAACATTTTCTCGCCCTTGAACAAAATCAAATTTTTCCCTATAACCAGAAATTTGACAATTTCTTGAACCAGCTGCACCACGACAAATATAATAAGATTGGATCTTATCTTTATATTTTGTATAGAATGCCGTTGCAGAAGCATCAATACCATATTCATTGGTATAACCGACACCTATTTCGAATTCATTTGTTTTTTCTGGTTTAAGATCTGGATTACCCATTATCATCCCTTTATTACCCGTTCCAGAACCACCAGTAACTTGACCCCAGTCAGAAACAACTTGACGCAGTTGAGGCGTCGCAAATCCAGTTGAATAGCCACCTTTTAAAGTAAAGTTATCATTAATATTCCAGACACTATAAATCCTTGGATTCCAGTTATTACCATAGTTTTCATCTTTATTATAGCGAAGACCTAATGTCATACTCCAATTGTCTAAAATACTTAACTCATCCTCAGCAAACAACGCATAGTTCCAACGATCGATTTTGGTTAAAGTTTTCTTTAACTGGTTGCCTTTATCATGAAGTTCTTGATAAGTATATTTACCACCGATAGTTAACATATTGATTGAAAATGGAATTGTCATACGTGAGTCAACATCAGTATTACGAATTTTCATTTTTCTTTCTGGATTATTATTGTCTTCATGAGCAATAAAAGATGTCGTTGATACATCACCAAATAAACCATTATGAGTTAACGCATAAGAGTTTCGGCGATTATCTCGATTGAAATTACCACGACTAAGAGGTCTTGTTTTTCCTGCTGATGCATTACTATTTTGTCTAGAGCGACCAAAATCTAGATCAAATTTTTGTGTGTCTGAAGCATTAAGCGATAATTTTCCATTTATACTACGTAATCTTTGTCCGGAATGGCCATTCAAAAATGTATCTTCATGACGCTTACTATATTGACCATATAATTGAATCCCTAAAATATCATCAATAATTGGTCCCATAGTTGAAAAACTACCTACATAGGTATTTTTTTCATCTGAACGATAAGGCATGATTGATTCAACTCGAATACCGCTATGCCATTTATTTGAAACTTTCTTAGTAATGATATTGACGACCCCACCCATAGCATCTGAACCATATAACGATGACATTGGTCCTCGGACAACTTCAATACGTTCTATAGCAGTTAAAGGCGGTAACCAGCCTTGTTCAAAACCAGAATTATCACTATTTGGTCTGGTTTCACGAGTGCTAACTTTTTTACCATCAATTAATAATAAAGTATATTTGGCATCCATACCACGAATACTAATATCAGTTGAATCACCGCCACCAGTTATCGTGATCCCAGGAATATCCTTAAGCGCATCAGTCACATCACGATAAGGTTTCTTGCTGATTTCCTCTGGCGTGATTACCGAAATTGTTGCTGGAGCTTCTTTAATTTGTTGAGAAAATCCTGATGCTGTCACCACCATAGTATCAGTATTTTTATCAGTGTCTGCTATCGCTAAACCAGATAATGATAATAAAATACTTGTATTTATGACATGTGTTGCCAGTTTAATTTTAGTATTCATGTTTTATAACCTTATTATTTATATTGATATTTTGCAAAGCAAGCCGTGCGTTACAATAACCTACGTGAGAATAATTATCAATAACTTTTCGATAATAATTATCAATATCTTTACGAAAAATTATTTATATCTAGACATTTCACACCATTTAAATAATAATGGTTATCATTTTCATCAAAGCGGAAGGTATCAATATGAATAAAAAAATATTATTAAGCACTCTAATAGCTTTTACTTTAGGGTTATCAGGTTGCCAATCATCAATCACTGTGAATCCAGATAATAAACAAACCGTTGTTGTTCCTAAATCACCAAGTAAAGTGGTAGTAATGAACTATGGTGCTTTAGATACCTTAGATGCATTAGGTAAAGGTTCTATTGTTGTAGGAACACCTCTTTCCGTTCTTCCTTCTTATCTTGAACAATATAAAAGTGTCTCTGATACAGGTAGTATGAAAGAACCAAGCATCGATACAATTAAACAAGTTAAACCGCAACTCATCGTTATTGATGGTCGTCAAGCTAGTCGAACTGAAGAATTATCAAAAATTGCACCAGTAATTAATTTAAGTGTTGACGCGAAGAATTATCTTGAATCAACTAAAAATCATATCAATGTTCTAGCAGATATAACTGGAACTCAAAAGAAAGCTGAAGATTTGATTCAATTGCTTGATACAAAAGTGACCAACGCACAAGCTGTTGCACAAGCCAGTCACAAAAAAGCAATAGTTGCTATTCATAATGATGGAAAAATGATTCTTATTAATGGCAGTTCAAGCGCAGCATTAATTCATGATGTGTTGAAAGTAAAACGGGCTGTACCATTAACACCACAGCCTAGTGGCAAACCAAAACCGACCTTTATTGATAACAGCTATATTAGTAAAGTAAAACCTGATATTGTTTATGTCGTTGACCGAAGTAAAGCTATTGGTCAATCAGCAATGAAAAACGACTTTTTAAATCCAAAAGTATTAGCGAAAAGTAAAACTGAGGTTATCTATTTAACACCTGATCTTTGGTACTTATCGGGTGGTGGTGTCGAAAGTTTGGATCGTCAAATTGATGAAGTCATTAATGCATTGAAATAATTTTTTATCATAATGTAGGCCCTTATTTCAATAAGGGCTTGTTTCTCGTTTCTCTCCATATTCATCACTGCAAATTAAAAATTTTTATTTCGACTAATTTAATTATGTTAGAATGCTCACCTATTATTTTAATCTAAATGAATAAACTTTTAGATTCTCGATAAATACCTCAATAAATTTTAAATTACTATGAATATGTCATCCCCTACTATTGGATTTGTGAGCCTTGGTTGTCCTAAAAATTTAGTTGACTCTGAGCGAATTTTAACTGAACTACGTACTCAAGGTTATCAAGTAGTGCCAAGTTACGACAATGCTGATTTGGTTATTGTTAATACTTGTGGCTTTATTGATAGTGCTGTACAAGAATCATTAGAGGCCATCGGTGAAGCCCTTAATGAAAATGGCAAAGTTATTGTGACAGGTTGTCTTGGCGCGAAAGAAGATCAGATACGTAATGTTCATCCTAAAGTCCTAGAAATATCAGGACCTCATAGTTACGAAGCTGTTCTTGAACATGTTAATAAATATGCGCCAAAACCTAGCTACAATCCATTTACAAGCCTTGTACCAGAGCAAGGAGTAAAATTAACGCCTAAACATTATGCTTATTTAAAAATTTCTGAAGGTTGTAACCATAGCTGTACATTTTGTATTATCCCATCATTACGTGGTGAGATGGTTAGTCGTCCTATCGGTAATGTTCTTGATGAGGCAAAACGTTTAGTCGATAGTGGCGTAAAAGAGCTTTTAGTTATCGCACAAGATACGTCTGCTTACGGTATCGATGTCAAAAATCGTACAAACTTTTGGAACGGTATGCCATTAAAAACTGATATTCATACCCTTTGCGAGCAATTATCTACCCTTGGTATTTGGGTGCGTCTACATTATATGTACCCTTATCCAAGTGTCGACAATTTGATTCCATTAATGGCTGAAGGAAAAATATTACCTTATCTAGATGTCCCTTTACAACATGCTAGCCCTAGCGTTTTAAAATCAATGAAACGCCCAGGCACAATTGAAAGAACCTTAGAGCGAATTCATCATTGGCGTGAGATTTGCCCTGAAATTACCTTACGTTCAACGTTTATTGTTGGCTACCCTGGTGAAACTGAGAAAGATTTCGAACTATTACTCGACTTTTTATCTCAAGCGCAATTAGACCGTGTTGGTTGTTTCCCTTATAGCCCAGTGGAAGGTGCTGCAGCAAATCAACTAGCTGATCAAATACCAGAAGAAATAAAGCAAGAACGCTTCCACCGTTTTATGCAATTACAACAATCGATTTCAACACAAAAACTTCAAAATAAAATAGGTAAAACATTATCTGTATTGATTGATGAAGTTGATGAAGAAGGTGCTATTGGGCGAAGCATGGCCGATGCGCCAGAAATAGATGGTGTTGTCTACCTAAATGAAGAAAAAGATGTTAAAGTCGGCGATATTGTTCAAGTAAATATTGAACATTCAGATGAATATGATTTATGGGGTACTGTAAAACAGTAAATAAATCCAATGAAGCAACATTATCGACACGAAATAAAAAACTTAGTTACGTTGGCAATCCCTGTCATGATTGCACAGATATCTCAAACCGCGATCACGTTTGTTGATACCATTATGGCAGGTAACTACAGCAAAACAGCACTATCGGGTGTAGCCATAGCTGTATCAATTTGGTTGCCTACTATTTTATTTGGACAAGGCTTATTAACGGTATTAACACCGATAATTTCCAATTTAAATGGTGCGGCTAAACGTGAACAAGTTGCTGTTCAGACTCGTCAAGGTGTTGTGATTGCTTTGATCTTATCCATAATCATGATGCTAGTTTTGTACAATTCGGACAAAATAATTAGTTTTAGAAGCTCAGCTGACCATCCAATCGATCCAGAAATGGTTGATGTAGCGGTATCATTTTTACGCTCAATCATGTGGGGCGTACCTGCTTTCTTGCTATTTTTAGTTTATCGTAATCAATGTGAAGGTTTATCTAACACAAAGCCTGCTATGGTGATTATATTTATTGCATTACTTGCTAATATCCCCATTAATTATGTTTTAATTTACGGTAAATTAGGATTGCCAGCATTTGGTGGTGTAGGCTGTGGCATTACCGCAGCAATAATCTTTTGGTTAATGTTTGCTTTAATTCGTATCTATACATTAACGACAACTACTCAACGGGATATTCGTAAAACACCACTAACAAAACTGATTGATTTTGCTATTATCAAAAAAATAGTTGTATTAGGTACTCCCCTTGCTTTAGCCTATTTTTTTGAAATGAGCTTGTTCGCGGTAGTTGCATTACTTATTGCACCACTTGGTCAAATAACTGTTGCTGCACATCAAATTATCTTTACGATTAGCAGTTTAACGTTTGCAATACCTTTATCTTTAGGGGTAGCAACTAGTATTAGAGTTGGTTACCTATTAGGTAAAAACAAACCCATATTGGCCAAACAAACAGCTTATGTAAGTTTAGCCATATCATTCATGATAGCCGTAGTGGTAGCATTAATTCTGGTGTTATTCAGGTCACCAATTATTACTATATTCACCCATGAGATTGATGTTATCACTATTTGCCTACAACTTATTATTCTACTCGCTATCTATCAAGTATCTGATTACTTACAAGTTGTAGCAAGCAATGTATTACGTGGTTATAAAGATACTAAAAGTATATTTTTTATTACGCTTATCTCTTATTGGGTAGTAGGGTTACCTGTTGGATATATCTTAGGATTAACCGATCTTGTCATACAGCCAATTGGTGCTGCCGGTTTTTGGATAGGAATTATTTTAGGACTAGCTGTAGCAGCGTTCTTACTTATCGGTAGAATGATCTACATTCAAAAACAACCACAAGATATCATACTGAAAAGAGCTTCACGATAATAAAAATTTCTCGCCAAACTTATCAATAAACAGAGTGAGTTTGGCAATATTTTATTTAAAATTGTTAATATCTATACTTAATCTAACTTAATAAATATAAAAGTCATAAAAGAAATTAAATTGTAAATAAATTTATATTGCTTAAAATTTAATTACTTATATAATTTTTGACCTCTTCAATGGATTGTTATTAATATAAATTTGTAATGTTAAAAAAAGAATTACTATCGCATGTTATTTGTATTTTTCTTTCAGTAGTATTGGTTTACTTATTAGGTTACCCGCTAAGATTTGATAGGATACTTCTTACTTATTTTTCTCTAATTTTTTTAGCTAGATTCACTTTTTTCCGTTTCTTATTCGGATTAACATTCGTCATAGCTGCACTTTATTTTCCAATAGGATTTTACTATGGATATCCCAATGTTGCTGTAGTCAGTGCCATATCAGAAACTGATATCGATGAAATGCAAGAATTCTGTTCGCAATTACCTCTCTATTTTTATTTAATACCATTCCTATTAGTAATTTTCTTTATTCTTTTTTTTAAAAAGTTTAGATTTCCTAAAATAAAAAATTATTATGTTATTGCAGTAGCATTAATGATTTGTTTTTATAAACCGGTTAAAAGTGCCATCAAATATCAGCCAACTACTTTATCTTCGATAACAACTTTAATAATGGATAACTTCAAATATCCCTTATTTGAGTTTTGCTTCGATTTATATTCAAGTGCAAAAATATATCAGACTGAAAAGGCTGAACAACTTAGACAAATACAACAACCCAATACAATACCCATTGTTTCTGTCAATCCTAAACATAAAACCTATGTTGTTATCATTGGTGAAAGTGTTCGTAAAGATTACATGAGTGCTTATGGCTTTAAATATGATAATACTCCTTTCACCAATAAAAATGCCTCGGTGATTTGGGACGGATTAATTGTTCCTGCATCAAATACCCAATCCTCAATTCCACATTTAATTAGTCAGTCTAGCTATTTAGATGATAATGAAGTCAATGCACAATTAAATAATAATATTATTGCTATTGCTAATGATGCTGGATTTGAAACCTATTGGCTATCTAATCAAGGAAAATTAGGTAGAATGGAAATAACTGTACCAAGAATTTCCGCTTATAGTAAAAATATCTTTTACACTAAAAAAGGTGAGTACAATGGTAAATCAACTCGTGGTAAATATGATACTTTACTATTACCAGAATTGGACTCCTTATTATCTAAAAAGCAAGATAAGCCAAAACTTATTATTATGCATTTAATTGGCTCACATCCTCATTTTTGTAAAAGATTACAATTTGATATTCAGTTCGATCTCAAAAACGAAAATATATCTTGTTATGTCAGTAGCATTAAAGAAACCGATGACTTAATAAAATCTACGATTGATATATTGAAAAAACACAATGAAGATTATTCTGTAGTCTACTTTGCCGATCATGGGCTTTCTCACGCTGAGAAATATCAAGATTTAAGACATAATTGGGAATACCAAAATAGTTATCAAGTGCCATTAATATTTTTTGATTCATCAGAAAAGAATCAAATTAAAATCAATAAACAAATTACCGGGTATCAATTCGTATATCTACTAAGTCATTGGATGGGGATTGACTTAAACGTTCACCATGATTATATGCAATATAATCTGATTGATATCCCCGAACAAAAAGATATTCAAATTAAAGATTGGAAAAATAAGTTATATCCATTTGATAATTTGAAGAAAGATCTTAATCCGTATTAAGTATTGATGTTTACTGATTAAGATCAATTCACCATCACTAAATTAATAGTGATGGTTTTTCAAAATTTGTTGAATCAAAAATAATAATTATTGTCTACAAAATGGATAAATTCCTAGCTATTATTCAAAACAAATATCATCACCAATATTTAAATCAGGAAAAACAGCAGGTTCAACTTCTATTGCACCTGGCAAAATGCCATCATCACTTTGTTTAAAATAAATAGAAATATGACCTAATTCTTCAAAGTTTTTATTTGCCTCACTGCCAACCTGTTTAATGGTATATTTATGCTTACCTAACGTAAACTCTTTACCTTCAACCAATGTTTGATTAGGCTTTTTATGAAATTCATGAATAACACAAATTTCACGTAAATCAGGTGTTGCCATTGGACCAAATAAAATGATAACTTTTTCTTCCTTGAATTCTGGAACAATTGAACCGATTTCAGTAATGATACTTTTAGCCATATTTAACCCTTTTTTAGTTTAGTACATTCCAATACTCATAACCCATGCAATAACAACAGCCAATATTCCAGTTATCATACGACTATACAATACTGCGGGTACACCAAATTGAACTGTTTTAGGTTTTGCTTCACCTAAAGATAATCCAACAGGAATAAAATCACATCCAGCCTGAGCATTAATAGCAAATAACGCAGGTAATGCATACGCAACTGGAATTGCACCAATTGCAATTTGCGAACCAATCAGAACCCCAATCACTTGCGCTATAACTGCTCCTGGTCCAAGAATTGGAGATAAAAATGGTAAGCTACAAATAAACGCAATAACCATCATCCCCCATATTGAACCTGCCAAAGGTGACAATGTTGTAGCTATAATATTACCAATTCCTGTGTAATTAATAATCCCTATAAGCATACTAATAAATGCCATGAAAGGAATAATGTTTTTAATTAACATATCTGTCGAATCGCGACCAGCTTGATAAAAGATCCCCATTGCCTTACCAATACCTCGTGATAATTTAATCAACAAGCTTTCCTTTTGATTTTGGGAATGTTCTTTCTTTATTTGTGCATATTTTTCTTTGAATTTTTCGCGATCCAAAACTGGATCTTCAACCGTTTGCTGTTGTTGATCCTGCGAAGATGTCGTCGTTGATTGTTCATTATGACCTTCTGATAACATTATGTTTTGAGGTTTAACGCCTGAAACAAAAACATCTTCAGTAATATGTTTTGCTAGAGGACCAGTTGGCGCAGATGGAATAACATCAATGGTAGGAATTTTTTTCATTGGATAAACACCAATTCGAGCAGTACCACCACAGTCAATAATTGCACACAAAATTTCATCTTCTGGAATTGCATTTTTAAAGCCATCTACAGCCTCACCACCTGACAATTCAGCAATTTTTTGGGCTACTGGATGAATACCACCACCAGTAACAGAAAGTATTTTATGTTTTTCAGCAGTTGGCGTTAAAGAAAAACCTTTTCCCCAGCCACCTTGGCCTTTCTCGATAAAAATTGTTTTATACATCGTGACTCTCCCCTACAGATTTTCTTTACGCATCAAAAATTTAGTAATCATTTCGGTAATAACACCACGCATTAAAATAATAATAACACCAGCTAAAAAGTACCGAACAGAAAGACTCGAAATGTTATAACCCGCATCCATAACACCATTTGCAATACCTAGAAATACAAATAACTCACCTGCGTTTGCATAAGGAAACAAACCGGTCACTGGGTGCAAAAAAGAAACAACCGAATCATAAAAAGCCGGTTTTTGCTCTTCTTTAACAAAGCGACCAAAAGTATAAGCCATTGGGTTAGTTAACATTAAAACTGAAAGTATTGGCATTAAACTGTAACGCAATAACATATTCTTAGCAGAAAATTGAATAGCTTTAGTGACTCTTTGTTCACCAATAAAAGCAATTAAAGAATAAGTAAATGTCAATAGCACAATTAAAAGCGGGACAATTCCAGTCATAAATCCAACAAAGACTTGCCCACCAGCCTGAAACAACCCAATAAAATGGGTTCCAAACCACTCAATATATTCCATTATTATCTCCTTTAAAGTTGTAATAACGCTTTTATTAATGTTTAATCAAATAGGAACTTGATTTGTTCCCATTTTTATAATTGCTTTTTCTTCAAGAGAGAGTCTTCTAGTTCCACTCTCTTCTTGTAAATTAGTTAAAATTTGTGATAGATAGCACCCATTAAATTTTGGTAAAGGTTTAAATTTGGCAAATACAGATTTTCCTTTTAAAATCTGACAATCCTTAATCATATTATTTTCATCAATTACCATAACCACAATCGCACTTGAACCAAACCATTTACGTTCAATAGCTGTATAAAGATGATAATTTTTAGAATTTGAATATTGTTGAGTTATTTTGTATATATATCTTTGATAATACTTAATTTGCATTAAGCTCAATGTAGACTGTAAAACAAAAATAACAGTGGCAATTATTACAATATTCATATTTTTCAACCCTATTAAATCTAGTTAACACATCGCTTTAAAAACTGCTGAGCCTTATTGCTCAGCAGTTCTTATATTTTTAACTAAAGACTTCATCTTGAAGTTTACGTAATTTCCAAACTGTTGTTGTTTCATCTAAAACAACATCATCTTCAGTTAAAAACTTACCATTTGGAATATCTCGTTTAGCAACAACATTACCGCTGATAAGACCAATTGGAATATTTTTGTTTTTCTTCATATCTGCATGTGTTTCAATAACACCGCGGACACAAAAACCACCAATACCATCAAGTTTCTCACCTCGTTTAATATTCTTTTTAGCGACCGCAACAGTTTCAGATACAGGAGCGCCACAAGGAACAATGGCGGTATCGTGATTTAAAATCGCTTTAGCAATCGTCATTGGTGTTTCAAGGCTAGCTAAGTGGAAAGGACGATATAAAATATGATGATCCCTATCACCTTTTTTCATCAAGTAATTCAATTCATTACTAACATTTGGATTTTGTCCTTTAACAATAACAAAAATCCCAGGTGCTAAACCATCTACATATTCAACAACGCCAAATTTATTAAGAACACCACCGTTTTCTTTAAGGTTTAAATCTTTAAGAACAGAATCTAAATCACCTTTAACACCATGCATACCCACTACATCTGGAATAAATCCCATTGCATTAGAAAGTAAATTCATTTCTGCCATCGTTTTCGTACCATCTTGGAATGCTGCTAACATATGAGATGACATATGCTTTGAATCAGCTTCAGCTTGTGCAGTATCAGGGTTTGCCTCGATTTTTAATTTATTATTTTTCCCTTTACCTACAACTAATACTTCCATACCCATTGATTTAGCAAATTCGTACATTTCAAGAGTTGCAGCTGGTTCATCACCATCAGAACCGGTATAGATAAGATCTGCAGCACTAAATAGTTTATGCATCAAAGGACCTATCGTGATATCAATTTCAACATTAAGAAGAACTAAATGTTTTTTGGCCAATAATGTTTCTAAGGCAATTTTTGCACCTACTTCTGGCACCCCAGTAGCATCGACGATTATTTCAACATCTTTTGATTGGATCACTTCTTTAAAATTTTTAGAAACCAGAATACTATTTTTCTTACTAGCACTAGCCTTATAATCTTTCGCTGCTTGTTGTGCAGCTTTTAAATTAATATCACTAATTCAGGTTACACTCATTCCTGGAATGGTTGCTATTTGCGCTATCATTCCTCTTCCCATTTGACCAGCACCTATAACACCAACTTTAATCGGGTTGTCATTTTCTTCTCTTTGTAACAATTGTTTATATATGGTCATTATTATGTTCTCCTTATTAATTTTTTTAATTAAATAGATATACTAACTATTTATCATAAAGATAACATAACAAATCATAACTACAATTAGGAAAGTAACGTTATGTGACTTTTGTCACAATAAATGACATTTGTCACCAATTACAAATTTAGGACATAAAAAAGCCTCTTTTATAAAATAAAGAGGCTTATTAACTAAAATTAATACTATAAAATTATTAATGATTAATATTTAAAACATATTCTGCCATTTTGTCAGTCATAACGATAACATCAATAATCTTAGAATTTAAAGCTGCAACGACCGCTTTTTCTTTATTTTCACCAGAGACAATTGCAACTACTGTTGGAATTTTACGTAAATCATCTAACCCTAAACCTATAATTCTATGATTTATAGGGCTTTTCGATTCATTCCCGTCAGAAGTATAAAAACGTGAATTACAATCTCCTACTACATCGTAATAACGAAACTCCTCAAGATCTTTGTTATTAATATAACCAATCTCTTCCATAGTACTATTATGATAAGGATTAGAAATACCTACGATTGCCATATCAACCGTTTTACCTTCATTGAGAACTTCATTTATATATTTATTTTTGCATAAATCTTTTTTCATTGTTTCGTCTTCAACCAGTGCAGGAGCATAAAGGTATTTACATGTACATTGCATCTTCTTCTTAAGATCATAACAAATTTGATTTGAATGTAAGTCTACTTCCTCGGCGCCCATGCCACCAATTAAAGGTACAATAACAAGCTCTTTATGAGTGATATAAGGGAACTCGTTAACGAATTTCCTAATCGTTTTTCCCCATGAAATACCTAAAGTTTTAACTTTCAAAATTCGTTTATTCAATGCGTAAACTGCTTTTTTAGCTAACCAATTGGTAGATTCCTCATAAGATAGATCATGCGTAGCAACAACAATCGCTTCTTCCAATTTGAATTTACTTTCAAGTTTTTGCTCTAATTCAACTGTATATGCTGTTTCATCCTTGATAAAAATTTCGACAATACCTAATTCTTTCGCATCTTGTAATTTTTTAGAAATAATTGATCTCGAAATACCTATCTTCTGAGCTATCTGAGCCTGAGTCCAACCGTATTGGTAATACCAAGTCGCAATCTTGACTAAATCTCGCTTTTCTTCCCATCTCATAAATCACTCCTATAATTAACAATAGTCAGCTAATATAACAAATGTTTTACCCATAGTAACATAAATGGAAAAAAATCATATATTAGGTCAATTTTCCTCATGAATATAATTCAAAATAACTAAAATATAGTTTAATAAAAATAGTTGTAGTTAATTGAAAATAAATAATTTATAAAAATAAATCATATTAAAAATAAGTTATAAAAAGAATGTTATAAATTGGTTATGGAGTTATTAGCGACAAAAGTAATAGATAAAGGGGGATTTAAGAATTGGGATCTAAAAAATATAAAATAGAAATATAAAAAAACTTCGCTAAAGTTATTAGCGAAGTTTTATTTTGTTAATGAAACTATGATTTATTTCAATAGGCTTTTGGCTTGGTTTAAAACATTTTCAACCGTGAAACCAAACTTAGCAAATAGTTGTTCTGCTGGGCCTGATTCACCGAAGGTTGTCATGCCAATGATTTTGCCGTTTAAACCGACATATTTAAACCAATAGTCACTAATACCAGCTTCGATAGCGATACGAGCTGTTACTGAAGATGGTAATACTGATTCTCTATAAGCTTGATCTTGCTTATCAAATGCATCAGTTGATGGCATTGAAACAACTCTTACTTTTCTACCTGCTTCGGTTAATTTGTGATAAGCCTCAACAGCTAGCTCAACTTCTGAACCTGTTGCAATAAGGATAAGTTCTGGCGTACCGCTACAATCATTTAAGGTATAACCACCACGGTAAACATTAGCTAATTGCTCAGCTGTACGCTCTTGTTGTTTAAGATTTTGTCTTGAGAAGATAAGTGCAGTTGGACCATCTTTTCGTTCAACCGCATATTGCCAAGCAATGGCTGATTCAACTTGGTCACAAGGACGCCAAGTACTTACATTTGGTGTCACGCGTAAGCTTGCCATTTGTTCTACTGGTTGGTGTGTTGGGCCGTCTTCACCCAATCCAATTGAATCATGAGTATAAACGAATAAAGAGCGAATCTTCATTAATGCTGCCATACGTACTGCATTTCTAGCATATTCCATAAACATCAAGAAGGTTGCACCATAAGGAATAAAGCCACCATGTAAAGAAATACCATTCATAATTGCTGACATACCAAACTCACGCACACCATAATGGATATAGTTACCAGCAGGGTTGGCTAAAATTTCTTTAGAACCAGACCACATGGTTAAATTACTTGGCGCTAAGTCAGCAGAACCACCTAAAAATTCAGTTAATACTGGAGCAAATGCTTCAATTGCATTTTGTGACGCTTTACGAGTTGCAATTGTTGCTGGATTTGCTTGTAATTTATTAACAAAATCTTTGGCTGTTTGTTGCCAATTACTTGGTAAGTCGCCATTCATACGGCGTTTAAATTCTTTCGCTAAATCAGGATAAGCTTTAGCATAGGCATCAAAACGAGCATTCCATTCATCTTCACGTTGTTTACCTTTAGCTTTTGCATCCCATGCATCATAATATTCTTTTGGAATTTCAAATGCAGGATGAGACCAACCTAATGCTTTACGTGTTGCTTCAATTTCAGCATCACCAAGAGGAGCCCCGTGACTTTCATGGCTACCGGCTTTATTAGGCGAACCAAAACCGATGACAGTTTTACACATTAATAATGATGGTTTATCAGTTACAGCTTGTGCTTGTTCGATAGCTTCAGCCAACGCTTTCGCATCATGTCCATCAATACCGCGAATCACATGCCATCCATAAGATTCAAAACGTTTAGCTGTATCATCAGTAAACCAACCTTCAACTTCACCATCGATTGAAATACCATTATCATCGTAAAAAGCGATAAGTTTGCCTAATTTAAGGGTTCCCGCTAAAGAACAAACTTCATGAGAGATCCCTTCCATCATACAGCCATCACCCATAAATACATAAGTATTGTGGTCAACAATTGTATGGCCAGACTTATTAAATTGAGCAGCTAATGTTCTTTCAGCTATTGCCATACCCACTGCATTAGCAATACCTTGACCAAGTGGACCTGTTGTGGTTTCAACACCTGGAACATGACCAAATTCAGGGTGACCTGCTGTTTTAGCATTTAATTGACGAAAGTTTTTTAAATCATCAAGCGTTACGTTATAACCAGTCAAATGTAACAAGCTATAGATTAACATTGACGCATGACCGTTGGATAACACAAATCGGTCACGATCTGCCCAATTTGGATTGGTTGGATTATGTTTTAAAAATCCACGCCAAAGTACTTCAGCCATATCAGCCATCCCCATTGGTGCACCTGGATGACCTGATTTTGCCTTTTGCACGCCATCCATACTTAATGCTCTTATCGCATTTGCTAATTCGCGGTGGGATAGTGTGGTTGCATTCATGATAATGATCTCCAAAAAATATTTAATAATTCATTGATAGTCTGCGATCAGCAGACAAATAAAACAGGTTTGTAACAAAATTAAAAAGGGGAACTATCTCCCCTTTTATTAATAATTAAAGCAGTGCCCCGATCATATCTTCAAGTTTACCTTGATCGACCGCAAAGGCTCGAATGCCTTCAGCTAATTTCTCAACTGCCATTACATCACTATTATGTTGCCATCTAAACTCAGCTTCAGTCATTAACGATGGACGTTCTACAATTGTTTGATTCGGATTCAATTTGCGTTCTACTGGCGCATTTGATTGTTGCATTTCCGCTAACAAATTAGGAGAAATGGTCAAACGATCACAACCCGCTAACGCTAATATTTGATCAACTTTACGGAAACTTGCTCCCATCACAATTGTTTTATAACCATGCTGTTTATAATAGTTATAAATATTACGAACAGATACTACGCCCGGATCTTGATCGGCAACATAAGGTTCTATTGGTTTCTTTGCTTGATACCAGTCATAAATACGTCCAACAAATGGTGAGATTAGAAATGCATTAACTTCTGCACAAGCTCGCGCTTGAGCAAAGGAAAATAGTAAAGTTAAATTACAGTTAATACCTTCTTTCTCTAAAACTTCCGCTGCTTTAATTCCTTCCCAAGTTGAAGCGATTTTGATTAGAATTCGCGATTTATCAATGCCTTTTTGTTTATATAAATCGATAATTTTCCGAGCTTTTTCAATACATCCCTGTTTATCAAACGACAATCTAGCATCGACTTCGGTTGAAATTCGACCTGGAACTGTTTTTAGAATTTCGGCGCCTATATTCACCGCAACTTGATCACAAGCATTAACCAATTGCTGTTCTTTACTGCCACCTAATTTTTTAGCTGTATCAACAGCTGAATCAATTAAAGAACGATATTGAGGAAGTTGAGCTGCTTTTAACACAAGCGATGGATTAGTCGTTGCATCTTCTGGAGAAAACTGTTTAATCGAATCAATATCACCTGTGTCGGCAACCACGACAGTTAATTTTTTAAATTCATCTAATTGGCTCATACTTCAAATTCCTCTACTACATGTTTTTTAAACATAATTATAATAACATTTATTAAGTAATAAAACGACAGGATAAAGTCGTTTCAGTTCAGGCTATTTTTATCAAAAATAGTATAAAAACAAAGCTAAATTTAAGCGTAATTCAACAACTCGTTACTTTAAAACTCATCGTAATAAAAAACGTTCTACTTCTTCAGAAAATAGACCACTTTTAAATTATGATTTTTACCTTAGTTGAATCAATTTTTAGCAAATTCAACCCTTTTGCATCCATTGCCATAATGTGATCACTATTTTTCACGGCGGATAATCTATCACGGCTTATACTGCATGTATTTCATGACTTTATTTAAGCAATGTAAACTAAAATACTGTTTTAATATTCTACAATGCTTTGTCTCACTTTACATACAGCATCATCTGCACCAATAGCTTCATGTTTTATATTTTGTGTTTCATCACACCAAAATGAACATGCGTTCATATTAATATCATTTGTTACTTTGAGGTATAAATAAATTCAATTTTGTGATGTAAGTCTCGAAAAAAGATATTGAATAAAAAATATATTGACCTTTTTATTTAAAAGATAACAAAAATAGGCAAAATAAGCGGTTAAATTTTTAAAAAAGTGACAGGGTTTAATCAAAGGTTAAAGATTAATACATTTGATACATTTAGTCTATTTAAGGCTGGTTAACCTGATTTAATTAAGATTGTTAAAAGAAGATAAATTACTGAACCCAAACATAATTGGGATAAACGACTAAATTACAACTAACACATGCCGAACACTGCTTACCAGCACAAGTTAATAAATTATTATTTACTAATTTAATGACTCCTTTATTTACCCAAAAATTAAGCATCGGTTCAACGGCGCTTTCAGGCAAACGAAAGTGACGAGCCACATCTAGCAAATTGGCTCGCCCCCGTAATTGAATATAATCTCGGATTGATGTTATAAGCATAAAAATTAAAGTCTATTATTCACAACAAGCCGATTTATTGTGTGAGCGTGGTTTAGGTAACTGATAATGATTAAAGCATGGCAGATTGCCAAGTTTACGCATAACAACAAAAGTCAGAATAATAAATACCCCTATACCAGTTAGCCAATATGGTGCAGATGTTGAATGGCCTAATAAACTAGATTGGTAATAAACCGTCGCACATAACCACCCAATAACAAATGTCCAAACTGCAACAAAGATCATCCATTTTAGCCCTGCCTCACGATAAATGGTGCCTAATGCTGCTGCACACGGTGTGTATAGTAGAATAAAAATGAGATAAGCAATGGCAGAAGTTGAAGTAATGAAAGAATTGCTTATTTTAGTTATCGTAATTGAATCAACAGATAATTCATCTTGTCGGCTATCTTGATTAACGAGCCCGAGTGGATCACCAATTGAGTTTGCTAAATCAATAAGATGAGCAGGAATTGTGGAAAAAGCTGACTTAATTCCACCATAAAATGAAAACTCTTCTTGCTCATGATGATCCATTGAATAGAGTGAATTTAAAGTTGCAACCACTGATTCTTTGGCAAAAATTCCGGTAAAAATACCCACGGTAGCTGGCCAATTTTGTTTATCAATCCCCATTGGTGTAAAAGCTGGCGTCACTTTTTGGCCAATAACAGATAGCATAGAGTCATTCGAATTTTCATGCCCAAACGAACCATCTACACCCCATGAGTTTAATATGCTAAGTACTGTCACCATCACTACAATTGCTTTACCTGCTCGTAAAACAAAGCTTTTTAGCCGTTGGCAAGTTATTCGCAACATACTGCGTAAAGTCGGAATACGATAGACCGGCATTTCCATAATAAATGGTGTTAATTCGCCTTGTAGCAAAGTATTTTTTAAGACAAAACCGGTCAGCATTGCCACAAAAATACCAAGTAAATACAACATAAAAACCACAACCGATGCATAATTAGGAAAGAATATCACAGCAAACAATGCATAAACTGGCAAACGTGCACTACAAGACATAAAAGGAATTAGACAAATAGATAAGAGACGATCACGTGGGCTGTCTAATGTTCTTGTCCCCATAATAGCTGGCACGCCACAACCAAATCCCATTAACATTGGTACAAAGGCTTTACCGGGTAGTCCGATACATCGCATAAAACGATCTACAATCATCGCAGCTCGAGCTAAATAACCTGAATCTTCCAAAAAAGATAAAACAAAAAACATCGCCGCAATAACTGGAATAAATGTTGATACAGTCGTGATCCCATTACCAAGCCCGTCAGCTAAAATAACCGTTAACCAAGTTGGGGCATGTAGCATATTTAAAAGGTAATTAAAGCCATCAACAAAAATCGTACTAAAAATACCTTCAAAAAAATCAACAAAAACCGAACCAAAATTAATCGCAACCAAAAACATGGCATACATTGCAAACAAAAAGAATGGAATCCCAGTAAAACGTCCTAAAGCTAATTTATCCAATTTTTCAGTAAGATTTAAGCTGGCCTCACGAGGTTTATCGACCACCATTTTGCAAACCATATCAATCGTATCGTAACGTATAGAGGCTAAGGCTACATCAACTTGATAATCAAAATTAATCGATACCAAACGACGACAAGTCTCTAACTTCTCATTTTCAACTAAATCAAATGAGGGATCAGAACCATTAAGCAATGCTTCTATTAATTGCCACCGGTTAAATTGATGGATTTTGCTCGTCACGGGTAATTCATCCAAATAGCGATTAAAGATCACTTTTGAATCCCAATTTAAGGTATCTATTGTTGGTTTTGCTATTTTTAGATCTAGAGTGCTAATTTGTATTTGCTGATAAAATTGTGTTAATCCCATTTTCTGCGTAGATGAAATAGCCACAACTGGGCAACCTAATAGTTTCGCAAGTTTAGCGATATTTAACTTTTCCCCCATCGCTGTAAGTGCATCAACCATATTAAGCACAATTATCATCGGCACTTGCATATCAATTAGCTGAAAAGTTAAATACAAGCTACGTTGCAAATTGGTTGCATCAATAACATTAACAATCAAACTGTCTTTGTCTGTTAACAAAAACTGACGTGTAATAAATTCATCTTGAGCGGTTGAATCTGACTCAATGGAATAAGTTCCAGGCAAATCAACAACATCATACTGTGTATTTTGATAATCAAATGAGCCTGACTTATGCTCAACCGTCACACCAGGCCAATTACCAACACGCTGCTTTGAGCCTGTTAACAAATTAAATAAGGTGGTTTTACCACAATTGGGATTACCAATTAACGCAATTTTCATGCAACTACCTCAACTTCGATGGCTGCTGCTTCACGTCGACGCAAACAGAGCAAAAAACCTCGAAGGCTTATTTCAATCGGATCACCTAGTGGTGCAATTCGCAATACCTTCAATTTACATCCGGGTGTCATTCCCATAGCTAAAAGTTTGCTTCGAAAAGGTAAAGAGTCAGGTAACAGGCGTTTAACAACAGCCTCGTGACCTATAGAAAGGTGTTCAAGGGTAAATATCATACTTCCTATCAAATACGGTTGTATTTCAATAAATGGCGACATTTTAAAAGATAATCATTCGCATTTTTAGTGTTTAACTGCGAACAAATCGCAAAGAACATCTAAAATAAGTGAAAACAATTGAATTTATAGGCAAATTAGAAGATAACCCTGACAAAAGTTGATAATTCGAGGCTCAAAAACCCCGCTCCTCAACTTTTTTTTGCATTAGAAAAGCGCTTTTCTACAAATCTCTTCAAAATCGTTTTTAAGTTTTTATTAAGATGCTTGATAGCCATTATAGGGTGATAAATCATCATTCTTGGACCAGAATAACGCATGACTTCTTTTATTCGCTGTTTGTAGTCTTTACGGTAACAATGTTTTAAACAGAGTTCGCAGGTAGTTTTAGACTCGCCAAATCGGCACATAGTCAATCGTTGCATAGCGTACTGTAATAGATCATTACACTCATCGCATAACTGTTTTTTTGAGGTGTGGTGTTTTTGGTGACAATAAAGATATATCATCACTTTTACTGTGTTTTTTTCCTGATTTATTTTGGGGCCAGTGTTATTTGCAACCATAATTAAATATATATCGGTCAAAAAGATGCTAGAATACTAAATTAATTAGTATGATCACAAGGATTTTAGTTAATGGCAAGAATTATCAACAAAGATACTACTGTTTGTATGTCACTTTCAGCTAGACCAAGTAATTTTGGTACTCGCTTTCATAATTATTTATATGAAAAATTGGATCTAAATTATATCTATAAAGCCTTCACCACCAATAATTTGAAAGATGCAATTTATGGCATTAAAGCATTATCTATTCGTGGTTGTGCAATTTCGATGCCTTATAAGCAAGCTTGTATAGAATTTATTGATGAATTAGATGTATCAGTACAATCCATTCAAGCAGTGAATACGATCGTTAATACCGACCACTATTTAAAAGCGTATAACACCGACTATATTGCTGTAGAAAAACTAATTAAGGCAAATCATATTAACAACAACACGCCATTTGTTCTAAAAGGCAATGGAGGCATGGCTAATGCGGTAATTGGCGCTTTTTATGATGCTGGCTTTAAACATGGGATTGTATGTGCCCGAAATCAGATTAAAGGCGAAGCTTTAGCTCAGCGTTACAATTATAAATGGGTTAAGGATGAATCAACCATTACGCCTGAACAAGCAAAATTAATTATTAATGTGACCCCTATTGGTATGCAAGGTGGCGTTGAAGCAGATCAACTAGCATTCAGTGAAGCCCTGATTAATCATGCTGATATTGTATTTGATGTGGTCGCCCTACCAATTGAAACACCACTAATTAATTATGCAAAAAAATTAAATAAAACTGTGATTACCGGTGCAGATGTTGTTGTGTTACAAGCCGTTGAACAATTTATTTTATACACCGGTGTTACGCCTAGCGATGAACTCATCAATCAAGCTGCTGAGTTTGCCAGACAAGGTTAATCTCATTGATAACATAATTTGTAAAGCACATTCTAAAATCTCTCTTGATTCGGACGTTTATTCCTTAATGAAATACAGGTTAAAACGTCCAAACTTACCTAAAATCTGTTTAATTGAAAAACTCGAAGCCCCCTTTTTACTCTAAAAAAAGTTGAGGAGCGGGGTTTTTGATGTTTGCAAACCTTCTATAAAATATCATTAATTAAAAATAGGAAGTAAAATGCTTACTAAACGTTTTACCTACTCGATTGATATCAACCAAGTTTGGCATAGCGCTTCGCCCTCTTTTTTGCTGGTTAACAGCAGCAACTGATAGATTTGCAAATAATAGGGTCTTTTCTAATGGCCAATCATAACTAATGCCGTAAGCAAAAGCGCCCTGAAAAATATCACTTTCGGTCATCTTATCAATCGGTTGGTTTTTAAAACCGGGAATAATGATGACCTCTTGACGATCAAGATATGCACTCCCCTTTTCACCCATGCGGATGATGACTTTACCGCTAGTTAAACTACGCAATTTTTTAAATGCGTCTTTAATTGTTTTCTTATCACTAAAGGATTTTATTTTTAAAAATGCACACGCAAATTGCTCAGTTACAATGACATAATCTGCATGTTGAGCTAGGTACAGACTTGAATCAGACAGACTATCTATACTCATAATAACTTTCGTTTTAGGTAAATTCTTGATGATATATTCACTTAATTCGGCTTCATATCCATCCACTAAAATAACAATATTGTAGCCACGAATGGTTTGCATAAAGTGATTGAGTTTATTTTTTTCATCATCAGTTAATTTTGGTGGCGTGGTTAATCGATGCGATATAATGGTTTGCATTCCGGTTTGTTCATCAATGGTGATTGCTTCTAATGGGGTGATCATGTTTTCTGAAAAAATAAATTGCTCAGTATTCACGCCTGCATCAGTAAGTTCAGAAACAATCTGATTACCATAGGAATCATTATTTAAATGACTAATGTGATAAATAGCTTCGCCCCAAAGTGCAAGCAAATAAGCCGTATTAGCACAAGAACCACCTCCACAACGGACTATATTATCTGGCGGGATAACACCGTTTTTTTCTAAATTAGGTGAAGTAAAACAAACTAGATCTAAACAAGCAAAACCTACGGTAAGAATTGTCATCATTTAGCCTCAATAAATGGATTAATTTAAAAAAACTAAAAATTGAAAATTTTTGACTTAACTTTGTTCGACTTGATTTAAATAATTATGCCAGCGTTCAAACTGCTAGAGAGAAAATGAAAAGCAATAAGGGAATCTACTTATTGCTTTTAGAAAAACGATGCCTCAAAAAGGCTTTATCATATAAAACTATAATATATTATTATAGAACAACCCGTTTAAGGATTCATTTTATGCTAAGTGAATTTTTTAAGTTTAGTAAGCATAAAACTTGAATTTTGTGACATAAGTCTCAAATATAGTCCTTTTATCACTAAATATCAAATTCAAATGTACATAAAATCATCAGCAAAGACGGTTTAGGTTTATCACTGATGATGAATACTTTCTCTTTAAATAATGATTTATCTTAAAAAACAGCAATTTTACATGGTCTGCTTTAATTTGTTGTAGACCTCTAAAAGTTTTTGATGCATCACAAATTGATCCATTGGATGATTATGCTCATTGCTAATCAAATCAGCGAGACCAAAAAACTGTTTTTTGCCTGTTGCATATTGCCACATTTCGTCAACGCAAGTTTTTCCATACATTTTATTGAATGCATTTTGGTAATCACTAAATTGGTTTTCGCCTCGTTCAATAATAAAATTCACTAAGGTTTGCAAACAACGATAAGCATGGTTACGTTCAGTCGTAAAGATGGATTCGTTCATTTCAACCGTCCAATCGATCCACAATTTTGCTTGCGGTAAATCACCAGCGGCTAATGCCAGCATAGCTTTTAATTCACCAATTCGTAAAGTCAGCCATGCATTATCTTTACCTGTTGCAATGCCAAGCAGTTCACGAACACGAGCAAAATCATCTAAACCTTCATCATCAAACTGTTCAATAATTGCCAGCAACTCTTTTGCTGTTCGCTTTTGATGAGGAAGCGATAAGATCAATTCGCGTAAATGGATCGCCATATTATTGTTTGCGATCAATAGATCTTCAGGTGGATAGATTTCTGACATGCCGACAGCTAAAATACGGCAAGCATAAACCCCAAGATGTTGGTAATCCATGATCAGGACTTCAATTTGATGACGATTAAAAATTGCCATTAAATTAGCAAATTCTTGCTCTGTCGATCCTGAAAAATCCCAATCTACAAATTCATAATCCGGTTTTTCATTAAACAGATCCCACGAGATTAAGCCACTTGAATCAATAAAATGCGTTTCTAAGTTGCTTAAATCAGCAACATCATCATTATCAAAACTTGGTGGTGAAAACACATCCAAATCTTTAAGACTTCGTCCTTGTAAGAGTTCGGTAACGGTTCGCTCAAGAGCCACACCAAAATTAGGATGCGCACCGAAAGAGGCATAACAAGTACCATTTTGAGGATTAAATAAAACAACACAAATAACGGGGAATTCGCCACCTAATGAGCCATCAAAGCAGTAAATCGGGAAGCCTTCGTTTTCTAGAGCGTCGATTGCAGCTAATACTGCTGGATAACGATTGAGTACTTCGACAGGTATGGTTGGCAAACTGATTGCCTCAGTAATAATTCTATTTTTAGTGTAACGTTCGAATATTTCTGACAGACCTTGTACTCGTGCTTCGTTTGGAGTATTGCCTGCTGACATTCCATTAGAAGCATATAAATTAGCTATTAAGTTAACCGGTACATAGATGGTTTGACCATCGGATTGTTGTACAAACGGTAAAGCACAAATCCCACGTTCACCATTACTTGACTGTAAATCAATTAAATCGGTAGCAGTTAATTCATGATCCGGATCATAAAACTTGAGTAATTTTGGCGATAATAATCCTTTAGGTAAGCTATTATCTTTCGGTATCGTAAACCATTTTTCAGTTGGATAATGAACAAATTCACTATTGGCAGCTTTTTCACCTAAATAAAAATCAGAAAAAAAGTAATTGGTTGAAAGCCTTTCAAAATACTCACCAAGAGCAGAAGCTAATGCCGCTTTTTTGCTGGCGCCTTTACCGTTGGCAAAACAGAGTGGACATTTAGTATTTTGAATATGTACCGACCATACGTTAGGTACAGGATTAAGCCAAGAAGCTTCTTTAACAACTAAGTCAAATTTTTCCAATTGTTGTTGAAAATAGTTAATCGAATCTTCAAGTGCTGCATCTTTACCGGGGATAAATGTTTTCATTAAAAACCTTTTTAATATAGCTTGAACAATTTATTTGTCATTAAGTTCACTTAATGGCCATCTTGGTTTGACTTCTATTGCCAGATCAGCAAATTGTGAGGTTTTAAGATGGATCATACCTGCATAAGCAATCATCGCACCATTATCTGTACAAAATTCTAATCTCGGATAATATACCTGCCCTTTTCGCTCAGCCATTAGTTGAGCTAATTTACGGCGTAACGTTTTATTGGCGCTAACACCACCAGCGATAACTAAACGATTAAAACCGGTGAGATCTAAAGCTCGACGTGATTTAATCAACAACGTATCGACTAATGCATCTTCAAATGCTCTAGCAATATCAGCTTTGCTTTGCTCGTCAAGGTCTTGCCCTTGTTGATGAATAGTATTTGCTGCAGCCGTTTTTAGACCGGAAAAACTAAAATCTAAACCCGGTCTATCTGTCATCGGTCTTGGAAAATGAAAACGTGACGCATCGCCTTGCTCAGCAAGCTTAGATAATTTAGCACCACCAGGATAATCCAAACCTAATAATTTTGCTGTTTTGTCGAACGCTTCACCTGCGGCATCATCAATCGATTCGCCGAGTAACTCATATTCGCCAACACCAGTGACTTTAATTAATTGAGTATGACCACCGGAAACGAGCAAAGCAACAAAAGGAAACTCGGGCGGATTATCTTCTAACATCGGCGCGAGTAAATGGCCTTCCATATGGTGCACCGCAACCGCAGGCACATTCCAAGCATAAGCAAGCGAGCGACCGATAGAAGCACCAACCATTAATGCACCAATTAACCCAGGCCCAACGGTATAAGCCACGCCGTCAATATCATTGGGTTTTAAATTTGCTTCTTTCAATGCAGCTTGAATGAGCGGTACCGTCTTACGAATATGATCGCGCGAAGCGAGCTCAGGTACAACACCACCGTAATCAGCATGTAATTTGATTTGTGAATAGAGTTGATTGGCGATAAGACCTTGCTTGTCATCATAAATAGCAATCCCCGTCTCATCGCACGAGGTTTCAATGCCTAAAATCTTCATTAATGCTTACTCATCAGATCAGAAATTTCGTCTTCACTCCAAAGATCTTGTTCAGAAAGTTCTTTATCAGCGATGCGATGTTCTTCTGTGGCCCAATCACCTAAATCAATCAATTGGCAACGTTTACTACAAAACGGACGATATGGACTTTTTTCAGACCATTCAACATCTTTTTGGCAGGTAGGACATTTTACAATGGTATTTTTATTCATTTAAACGCTCTTAAATTCTATTTGACTAACAACATGCAAGTTCAAATTCGATTGCATCAATATTGTTATTATCGCCAGCATAAAGGGGTAAAAAACGAATACTATAACGAGACATGTGACCGGATACTTGAGGATAAACATTTTTATCCAAAGCAACACGAATTCGAATCAAACTCACATCACCATTGGTTTCTTGGAAGAAATTGTTGGTACAAGTGAAAAGACTAAATTCGCCTAATTGTCGAATAAATTGTAAACAAGCTTTCAAAGGCTCATCAAGCACCGCAATATGTTTTAACCACTCATCAACTTGTGAATTGCGTTTTTCTTGTGTTTGATTTAACCATAAATGAAATGATGGTAAATCAAAACTACAACATCCACCTGGGATCATCAAACGCTGACGAATTGCCGTAATAAAACGGTCATCTTTCAAAGCTTGTCCTAAGCGTAAACTCGAATTAAACTTTGTTAAAAAAAGATCATATTTTTTAAGCATATCGCCAAGTAACTCTTTGTCTACACCATCAAGTTCAATCCAAGATAGTATTTTCTGTTTTTGAGCTTCGATCTCTTTAATTAAATCGCCTTTAACATCATTACGCTCAACGATTTCTAATAACTCTGATAATGCATGAAAAAACAATAATGCATTATTTTGTGAGAAATGGCGATGTAAATGTAATTGTTTAAGTAAAAACTCGATCCGTAACCAAGTACGCATTCTTTCATTTAATGGATGTTCGAAAATTATGTTATTCATAGCTATTCTTAACTTTTAAGTTATGTAGATATTGCTTATGCAAGTTATCTACTTGAATTTTCAGTGACTCTAAATCACCATCATTCACAATAATATCATCGGCAAAGGCTAAACGATCGGTCAAACAAACCTGTGTTGCAATCATTTTTTTTGCCAATGACTCACTAATTCTATCTCGATTAATCAGGCGTTCTAATTGTAACGCTTCTGGAATATCAATCATCAAAACGCGATCAGCCAACTGGTGTAAATTGTTCTCAATTAATAAAGGCACCACCCATATCACATAAAGTTTGGTTTGCTGAGCAAACTGTTTTTGCGTCTCTTGAGCAATAATCGGGTGCAATAAATTATTTAACCATAACCGTTCATGATCATTGTTAAAAATGATCTCTCTTAATTGGCTACGGTCTAATTCACCATTTTCTAACAAGATTTCTTGGCTAAAATGTTTAGTAATTTGCTCCAAAGCAGGCGTACCTACTTCAACCACTTGGCGAGCAATAATGTCAGCATCAATAATTGGAACGCCTAATTGAGCAAATAGATGGGCTATGGTACTTTTACCACTTGCAATGCCTCCACTAAGGGCAACAATATAAGACATAAATCAAATTCCAACTAAAATGACTATATTAAGGGATTATATCATACAACTGGGCAACAGAATATATCGCATCTATCCCTAAAATAATTTTAATAATTACCCGCAAAAGGTCCTACATAAAACATTTAAATCATCTCTGTCAGAATATCATCAATAACGCATTTTGATGAAAAAATGCCACCATATTTTGTGATTTAGATCAAAAATAATACTTTTTGTGGATTTTTTAATGTTTAATATCAAAAAAATTAGATAAAACAGTTGTTTTGTTCGTATAGCTGTATATAATCACATGTATCTGTATATAAAAACAGGAATAAACCATGAGACCATTAACCGAACGCCAACAACAAATTTATGATTTAATTAAAGAAAATATCCAAACAACCGGTATGCCACCGACTCGAGCGGAAATTGCCCAAAAATTAGGATTTCGATCCGCCAATGCAGCTGAAGAACATTTAAAAGCATTAGCTAAAAAAGGGGCAATTGAGATGATAGCTGGCTCATCTCGTGGAATTCGTTTATTACTTGAACAACCAGATGACGCATCCGACTTTGAAGGCATCCCTTTAATTGGTAAAGTAGCCGCTGGCTCACCAATTTTGGCACAAGAACATATCGAAAGCCATTATCAAATGTCACCAGCATTATTCAAACCACAAGCTGACTTTTTATTAAGAGTTCAAGGCATGTCAATGAAGGATATTGGTATTTTAGATGGTGATTTACTTGCCGTTCACAAAACTCAAGATGTAAAAAACGGCCAAGTGGTTGTTGCGCGCATTGATGACGAAGTCACCGTAAAACGATTATCGCAAAAAGGAAGGCATGTAAAACTTCTAGCGGAAAATCCTGAATTTGCGCCAATCGATGTTGATTTAGAGCAACAAAATTTTGCCATTGAAGGTATCGCGGTTGGTATTATTCGTAATGGTTCATGGATGTAATCTTAAAGTTAGTATAAAATATCCAATAATTGTTGCTTAGGAGATAACAATATGTGGTTATTTTGGGTATATGAATTTTTAGGATTTGTTGGCGTTATATTATTAGTCTTCGCTTACTGTCGTATTCGTAAACAAGGTTTTTGGTCTTTTTTGTGTCACAATTTAAAATGGATTTCGATTGCCGTAGTTTGTGTTTGGTTACTAATAGCACTTATTTGTCGAAATGATTTATACAGCGCTGCAAAATGTTATTTCCGTGGTGAAAGTATGCACGCTAACACCAAATATTCTATTTTTTGGAGTGAGTGCCAGATCGAAACTTCAAACGGTAACTTTTTACCAATTGACCGCACCCGAGCACTGCCTGGCGCCAAAGATGGTGGTGATAGTCATGGTGACGGAGTGCCTGCTGATGATTTAATCATCAATTAAATTGGTTGATTCTAAAAACAGGCAATGCAAAACGTTGCCTGTTTTTTTATTTGGTAAAATTCTATTTGATTGACTTTTTTATATCACTTTTTCATTAACCCGCATGTAAGCTAAGCAATGTTTTTCAAGTTGTTTAAAGCCAAAAATCAGAACAAAACTCACACACAAATAGATCACCGCTGCAATCCCAAAGGCATGAAATGGTTGATAGGTTTCAGCATAAATATCACGGGCAATCTTCATCACATCTTGAACCGTCACAGTAAAAGCTAATGCGGTTGAGTGCAACATAAAAATCACTTCATTGCTATAAGCAGGCAATGCAATTCGAAAAGCTCTTGGTAAAATAATATAGCGATACAGTTGCCAGCGATTAAAGCCAAGTGCGGTAGCAGCCTGAATTTCACCACTTGGTACATTACGAATCGCGCCAGCAAAAACCTCAGTAGTGTACGCGCAAGTATTGAGTGTAAAAGCTAAAATAGTACAATTTAATCCACTTTGGAAAAAGTCACTTAAATACTTATGTTCGCTAACAAAACTCAATGTATATATGCCGGTATAGATAATCAATAACTGTACATAAAGTGGCGTCCCACGAAAAACATAAGTAAACAAACAAATCGGCCATTTAATGAAGATATGGTTAGCATTTCGCCCCACCGCTAACACTAATGCTAAAATCCCACCTAATGACACAGACAAAATCAAGATCCAAAGCGTCATTGCCAGACCTGTAATATGGTAGCCATCCGACCATAATAGAGCTTTCCAGTAATCTTGAATGATTTCTAACATAATATGGCTCGATTATAATTTCGCTTTAGTGACACCGGCGGAATAATGTTTCTCAAGCCACCATAAAACAACATTAGATATAGAAGTAAAAAATAGATAAAACGCTCCGGCTAGTAAGGCAAAAAATAGCGGTTGATAGGTTGCCTCGCCAGCGGTTTTGGTTGCTTTTACTAGATCGAACAATCCTAATAATGATACAAGTGCCGTGGCTTTTAAAATGACTAACCAATTATTAGCAACTCCGGGAAGAGCATAACGCATCATCAATGGGAATCGCACATAGATAAAAACTTGACGCTTATTTAAGCCTAATGCAGTAGCAGCATCAATTAATGTTTTGGGAACCGATTGAAAAGCACCGCGGAAGGTTTCGGTAAAATAAGCACCGTAGATAAATCCTAAGGTTATAATACCTGCCACAAAAGGATTGATTTCGATCATATCAGCTTCAAAAAAATCAGTAATGCTGTTTAACAAAAATTGCAAACCGAAAAAGATCAGCATCATCAAAACTAAATCAGGCACACCGCGAATTAATGAGGTATAAGCCTGACAAAGTAGTTGCAAAATAGGCTTTTGAGATAATTTGCCAAGAGCACAAACTACCCCCATCATTATGGCAAGAATTAGCGAACAAATCGCTAATTCAATTGTAACTAGTGCACCTTGTAATATTAATGAACTATAGCCTTGCATATAATTTATTTTTTATTGCCATAAACGCTAAAATCAAAATACTTATCATTGATTTTCTTATAGGTGCCATCATTTAAAATTTCAACAAGTGCCTGATTAAACGCTTCACGAAGCTCATCATCCTTTTTACGGAATCCTAGCCCAACACCAACATCAAAATAGCCTTTATCACTAAGCACATCACCAGCGAACGCAAAGTCTTTACCTTGAGGCTGTTTTAAAAAGGCGTAGCTACCAGTAACCTCATCTTGCAATGCCGCATCTAAACGCCCCGCTGCTAAATCCGAAAACACTTGTAACTGATTTTGATATGGCACAATCACTACACCATTTGGGCGCCACTTATCATTAGCAAAATGCTCTTGAGAAGTCCCCTGCTCAACGCCAACCCGCTTACCTTTTAATGACTCAATGGTTGGTAACAAATCAGAGCCTTTTTTTGCGATTAAGCGAGAATTAGTAATAAAAATTTCGTCGGAAAAAGCTATCTGTTTTTTACGTTTTTCCGTCATCATCAATGAAGAGGATATCATGTCGATTTTGCGTGACAATAAAGAGGGAATTAACGCATCAAAATCAGTAGTCTGAAACTCACACTTGATCTTGGCTTTTTCACAAAGTGCTTTGGTGATTTCGATATTAAAGCCACTGATTTCACCATTTTTATCAATAAAATCAAACGGTGCGTAGGATGTATCCGACCCAATTTTAATCGATTCAGGCACTTTGGCTTGAATTGTCCAAGCACAACTTAACAACATCGCTACCGAGGCAATTTTAAATAGACGCTTCATGATTTAATCCTGTAAAATTTTTTGAACGCATAATATAGCGTGTTATCAAATGAATTAATAATAAAAAAAAATTATCAACATGCGGGTGAAAATTGAGTAAAAGTTATAATTAACATTGTTAAAAGGCGAATTTTTAGGCTTCAAAAACCCCGTTCCTCAACTTTTTTTGGTTTAAAAAGTATACCATTCAATACTTTTAAGTCTGATTTGATATTAATAAATTTACTTTCGCTAATTATATAGTATGCTTTGCATTATGATGTTAACTCATTTCAAACACTAAATAACGTGCATTCTTTTATCTTATCTTTGCGTAAAGTTTTTTATAGCAGTAATTTGCTATTTAGTATTCGTATGCTGGTTAGTTTAACTGGCTCTACGCTCGTGCCTTGGTATTTTGGTTCAGTTTCGTTGGTGATTCCACTCACTTTAGGCGTGGTTGCCGCAGGCCTGACAGAGATTGATACCCGGTTGCTCAGTCGCTGTATCAATATTTTACTTACGTTAGTTTGTTTTGCGATTGCAACGTTTTCGGTCGAGTTGTTGTTTAATTTTCCTTTGTTATTTATTGTTGGATTAGTTAGCTCGACGTTTATGTTTATTATGCTTGGTACGCTTGGACAACGATATGGCGTGATTGCTTTTGGTTCGTTATTGATTGCTGCGTATACCATGCTGGGCCACAATCTGTTTGATGATAACTATACTCTGCCTTGCTTTCTACTATTGGGTGCACTTTGGTATAACATTGTTTCATTAATTGAATCTATAGTACAACCGATTCGTACAACTCAGCAGACATTAGCAAATTGCTTCTTGAAATTATCACTTTATCTTGATGCCAAAGCAGCGATGTTTGATCCTGATGAAACTGATGGCTTTAGACGACAAACGCTTGAATTGACAGAATGCAACACTCAAGTGATTAATGCGTTTAATGATACCAAGCGTTCGCTATTTAATCGTTTAAAAGGCTTTCGTGGTCAATCTTATATTAGAAAGATGCTTAGTTATTATTTTGTTGCCCAAGATATTCACGAACGAGCAAGTTCGTCTCATGGTGATTATCAAGCGCTCAGTGAACACTTTAAGCATAGCGATCTGTTATTTCGTTTTGCAAGAATTTTGAATTTACAAGCTAAAGCTTGTGCCAAATTGGCGGTATCGATTAAATTAAATCAAACTTATCACCATGATCCGCTGTTTGCTCGTTATTTTGCTTATTTAGAAGAGGCAATCGTCCAATATCAACAGCATCCTAATGCCAATATGTTATTTATTAAATCGTTGCAAAATCTCTATCAAAATTTGCAAGCCATCGATTTATTATTGGCCAATATTGATACCGAGCAACACCTATCTAAGATACAAGAAGATAATCAGTTGATTGATGAGGAACTAACTCGCTTTCATGATATATTTTCACGAATTAAACAAAATTTAACTTTGAAATCATCATTATTTCGCCATGCTATTCGTATGAGTCTAGTGCTTTTTGTGGGTTATATGGTGATTTTCTTCTCTCATCTTTCACATGGCTATTGGATTATTTTAACCAGTTTATTTGTTTGCCAACCTAACTATTCCACCACTAAATACCGCTTAAAATTGCGAGTAATCGGGACAATTTTAGGGATCATCATCGGGATTCCGTTAACCTATTTATTTCCAAGTATTGAAGCACAATTAGTGTTGATTATTTTGACCGGCTGGTTGTTTTTTCTATTTAAGAATTCGCAATATGCCTATGCGACTGCTTTCATTACTTTATTAGTATTTTTTAGTTTTAGCTTGATCGGTGAAAGTAGTATTTCGGTGGCAATATCACGTATTATAGCAACGTTAATTGGATGTTTTATTGCATGGTTTGCGGTCAGTTTTATCTGGCCTGATTGGAAGTTTAGAAACTTACCTAAATTACTTGATCGAGTCTGCCATGATGATAGTCACTATTTGGCGCTAATTGGTAGTCAATACGTATCAGGTAAAACCAATGATCCTAAATACCGTGTTGCACGGCGAGCTGCACATGATAGTAACGCCGATTTATCTTCACTTATCAGCTTAATGACCAAAGAGCCTCATGTAAAACCCGATCTGATTGAGCAAGGTTTCCGATTATTAACACTTAATCATACATTTATCAGTTACTTATCAACCTTAGGGGCGCATCGTGATAAAAACATCTCGCCCCACACGCTTGAACTATTTGATGATGTTTCGCTTTATATTATTACCATTTTGAGCAATAAGAAGATCGACTCTGAATATCTTCCTTTAAAGAAAATGGTGGATGATCATCTTGAGATTGTGTCCGATGATGATAAAGATAATGATTTGCTGGTCATGCAACAGTTAGCTTTGATTTTGGATATTCTTCCGGAAATCATCGATTTAATTACCTCAATTGAAGAAAAAACTAATTGACCAGCATGCTTATTAATTTAACTTCGTTATTGAATAAATGGGTTTTGTTCACCAATGTAGACTAAGGGTTGTTCGAAGTTGTTAACTTTATCTGCATCAATTTCAAAACCATATAAATAATCTGATTCGAAATATGGACCTTGGTTTTGATTCGGTTTAATCACCGCTGATATTTTGAGATCTTTAATATCAAATGATACTGATTGCTTAGTGGCTTTGTCATAAATAAATATTGACGAATTTGGTAAACCTATTTTGCCAAGAAAAATGTCGTGGTATCTGCCGTCAATTGAATAATAGGGTTTTGAATATTGTGCATTGACAGGATCTGAGTGAGTTCGTTCTTCATCTGGTATCAAAAAGAAAGCCTCAATTGATTTATCGCCATGAGCAAGTAAATCTTCTGTCACAGAAACGAATGCAAATGGCTTTTTATCTTTTATATAATCAATAAACGTTAGTTGATGAAGATTTACTTTTTCAGTTGATGGTGAATGATTCACTGTTTTTGGATGCACTGATGTTTGAGAATAAGCACCAAAGCTTATTAAAGAAATAATAGATACAATTAGTATTTTTTTCATTGTTTACCTACTCCTTAAGTACATATCCACAAAATTAATCTGAATTTTATCTTGATCTATGATCTTCCTGTCGATAATCAGATTTTATATCTAAACGTTTAAATGTATATAATGGATCAATATAATAAATATATGAATATGGAAATATCATTGATTCAAATCCAAATGCCACTAAAGGTTGATTTTTAAACAATTTGCCAGTCCATTTGTCTTTATTCATTTCATTAAAATCTTTGTCAGTTAGACTTCCAATCCTTGAACTTTCAGTATGGAAATATTCAAAATAAGTAAAAATGTTTTTTTCATTATCAGCTATTACCAATTTCCTATGATAGGTCCCAGTAAAGTTGTCATGCTTAATTATTTCATCTTGAAGATAGTAATTTAATTCATTTAATTGAGCTAAATAGCTTTGAGTAATGCTATTTTGAACAGGTATATCGTTATTTTTCGAGACGTTTGGAAAATCTTGATTGTCAATTTTTTGCCAGTCTATTCGCGTTAGTTGTTGCATAGCAAACGGACTTTCCTTACCGATATAAACAAATGTATTTTTAGGGTTTAAGTTGGGTAATTGCTTAAGGTTCAGTTTAAAACCAAATTGATAACTCTTCTCATCATGATGTGGTGCTTTACCGATACTATAAATATTTATGATTGCAAAAGCTTCTAATTTGCGAATAGGGTAAGTAATTAGTCGATTATGTTCGTAATCATAAAGATAGAAATTATCGTCTTCAGATATTCCAGCTTCTTTCAAAAAACGTTGTCGATAGATTTTTGTTAATTTATAGCTATCTTTCTTATAATTACCTATTTCATCTGGAATTAAGTGTGGAACGATTCGAGTATTTCCATTTTCATCATATGAGTTAAAATTAATTCTTTCTGATACTGAAGTAAAATAGAAAATGGGGTTGTCTTTTTTCTCAACGATAAAAATATCTAAGTCTTTTATAGTGTTATCTGAATGATTTTGTATTTCCTCGTTAGCATTTACAAAACAACTCAGTAATAATAATATTAATAACTTTATTTTTATTATTTTCATTTTTCCTGCTCTTTTAACCACGCTATTTCTTGTTTCCAAAGATCCGGATCGACAGTTTCGAGGATGAGAGGGATTTCATCGATTCGCGAGTCTTGCATGATAAATTTAAATGCCGTTTCGCCGATGGTTCCTTTGCCTAAGCTATCATGACGATCAACATGGCTTGCCAATTCACTTTTAGCATCGTTTAAGTGCATACCTCGTAAGTATTTAAAGCCAACAATTTTTTCAAATTCTTCAAAGGTCTCTTTGCAGGCTTTTTCAGTGCGTAAGTCATAACCGGCAGCAAACGCATGACAGGTATCAATACAGACACCAACACGACTTTTATCTTCTATTTTATCGATGATTTGTGCAAGATGTTCAAATTTATAACCAAGATTAGACCCTTGCCCTGCGGTGTTTTCTATCACTGCGACAACATTTTTAGTTTTATCTAAAGTGATATTTATCGATTCGGAAATACGCGCCAAACACTCATCCACCGAAATTTTTTGTAGGTGACTACCAGGATGAAAGTTGAGTAAAGTTAACCCTAGCTGTTCACAGCGTTGCATTTCGTCTAAAAAAGCTGTTCGGGATTTATCGAGTTGCTCACTATCAGGGCTACCTAAATTGATAAGGTAACTATCATGCGGTAGGATTTGTTTACTAGTAAATCCATATCGTTCACAGCGTTTTTTGAAACTATCAATCACTGCTGATTCAAGCGGTTTTGCATGCCACTGGCGTTGATTTTTAGTAAATAAAGCAAAAGCCGTTGCACCAATTTGATAAGCATTAATTGGAGCATTATCGACACCACCAGAAGCACTCACATGAGCACCAATATATTTCATAATTTTTTCCTAGTTTGAGCCACTGTTTCGTTGAAGTTGGTCACGTAAATTAGGTGGAACACCTTTAATCACAAGTGAGTCTGTTTGCGGGTCCCATTTGATTCGTTCGCCTAATAGATCAGAATCAAAGCTTAAGGTTAATCCACCACCGCTACCAGAGAATTTTTTAAGTTGGCGTAGTGCACTACGATCAACGGGGAAAGTGTCCTCTAGATCATATTCACTATTTTTGACAAATTCCATAAAATTATTCTCGTCAGTCGCTGGCAATTCGTTAGCAAGATTTTTCAGTTCAATCTCTTCACCTGCTTGTAATTGCGCTTGGCAATAATTATAAACATTTTCACGGGCATTATTCTTGTTGTCAAATTGCATTTCTTGGCAATAGTCATCAACCGCTTTAACAAGTGTTTTATTTTGCGCTTTAGCATCTAATCCTTCACTCGCACCTAAATAATCCATAAAGAAGTCAGAAACCTTACGCCCTACTCGTCCTTTTAGGAAAGTTAGGTAACGTTTTGAGTCAGGAGCCGTTTCCCATTCGGTTATATCTATACGAGCAATGATGTCGGCATGGTCAATATCTAAATACTGGGTTTCTGATATATTGAGTTGTTCGTTGACTAACATACTTAAACAGCTATTTAATACAGCAATAATAAGGTACTCAACAGCTAGATATCGATAATGACAAAAAATAACGGTGCCACCTTCAGCAAATGGATATTTGGCCAGTTCATTACGTAATTGTTTGGTAGATTCTTGACTAAAATTAAGGAAGTCTTGATTACCTATACGTAATTCTTTAAGCGACTGTTCAAAAAGGCTTTCACTATTAAATAGTCCATAAGCTTTACTTTTGTTGTTATAAACGCGGTTTATATCTTCAATCAAGTTGGTTACCGCTTGTTCATTGTTCAGTAGTGAGTCACGAAGTTGTAATTCGATTTCCGTATCGCTTTTTCTTATTAATTTATGTAAAACAACGTTTTCTATTTGTACACTCATGAAAATTCCTATTACGCTAGACGATTTGATAATCGACTATTTTATCAAAGCACTAAAAAAGTGCTATCATCAATTTTTATCTCTGTTAAACTAGTTATGATTATTCAAGTCAATTTTATACTTTTACGTATATTCTAAAATTCTTAGCAACTTTAACTTTTTTTCAATGTGAATAAAAATGACAAACTCACGCGATATTTATGATGATTTTAAACATAAAAAAATTAGCCTAATATTTTGGCAATATGCGCTACCATCAATTATTGGGACAACAGTAAATACGCTTTACAATATTATTGATGGAATTTTTATTGGTCATTGGATCGGTCGCGAAGCGTTAAGTGGCGCTGGTATTATTTTGCCTGTGATGAATCTTGCTGCCGGCATTGGTATGTTGGTCGGTATTGGTTCGGCAAGCCGTATTTCGATATTTTTAGGTCGTGGCGAGATAGATAAAGCCGAAAGAGTAGCAGGCACATCGTTTATGTTAACTGCCGTGCTTAGCGGTATTACTTTAGCATTATTACTTTATTTTATTGATCCGGTTTTACACTTTATCGGTTCAAGCCCCACTAATCATATTTATGCACGGGAATTTTTAGAGGTATTTTTACCGGGTAGTATTTTTATCACACTAACATTTAATTACAACAACATGATGCGCGCCAGTGGTTATCCTTTCAAAGCCATGGTAACGATGTTTATCAGTGTGATTGCTAATATTATTCTCGCACCAATTTTCATTATTGCTTTAGGTTGGGGAATGCGTGGCGCAGCGTTTGCAACTACGCTATCGATGTTTATTAGCTTTTTGTTTGTAATGCAACACTTTATCAGCAAAAACAGCAATATTAAATTATATCGTCGCAACTTTAAGCTCGATTTTACTTATGTTAAATCTATTTTATCGATTGGTATGTCACCGTTTGCTATGCAGGTGGCTGCGTCGGTTGTTGTGGTATTTATCAACTGGCAGTTAACCCATTATGCACCAATATCACATGTTTCAAGTGATGATGCAATTGCCGGCTATTCTAACGCTAACCGATTAATTACCCTGATTATTATGATTGTTATTGGCGTAAACCAAGGTATGCAACCGATTATTGGTTATAACTACGGTTCCAAAAATTATGCTCGGGTTAAGGAAACGTTTATTTATGCGGTTAAAATTGCCACCGTCATTACTAGCGTTGGTTTTGTACTAGGTTGTTTTATTCCTGATGTGCTGGTTAGAGCATTTAGCTCTGATGTTGATTTAGTAGCAATATCTGCAATTGCACTACGTTATACTACATTTTCTTTTGCGTTTGTTGGGTTCCAAATGGTAACTACCAGTTTCTTCCAATGTATTGGTATGGCAAAAATTTCTATTTTGTTAAGCCTTTCAAGACAAATTTTAATCTTGTTACCAACACTTTATATTCTTCCATTATTCTTTGATTTAGATGGTGTATGGGCAGCATCACCAACTGCTGATTTGTTATCGACGGGGATCGCTTATGCTGCGTTATATTGGTACTTTAAATCAATTAAAAATCGACACTATCCTAAAAATCACCATTAAAAAAAGGGACATCAGTCCCCTTTTATCTTTCTTATTCATTTATCTTTTTTACCAATTTATATTTCTTTTTCAAATAATGCATCGGTTTTGTTATCGATATAGGCATCTTGGACTATAAATCCATCACTAACACCTTTTAATTCATACTCTTTTTTGTCTTTTTTCAATAATTTCTTCTCTATGGTAAGAATGCTTTTCTGACGACATTTTGGGCATTGGCAATATTGATATTCTAATACATCGATATTTCCTGCTGATTGATCGACTTGGTTAACTATTCCTTTTGTATCAGTATAAAAAGTTGTTTGCGATAATACATCGGCATAACTACCAGTTAAATTGGCAGAAAGTTTAGTTTCTAGGCTTTCATTACTTAATGAAAAGAATTGATATTTTTTGTACCATGCTTGGCAATCTTCACAATAATAATCGTCAATATGAAATGAAACGATTAATGGATAGAAGAAAACAAGTAATTCAATTAAATAAACAACACCCAACATTAAACCAGAAATCTGACTTGTATTCGATTTTCTGGTGATGGATATTTCACGGTATGGAAGAATTTCATCAAACATGATGTCAACGACAGTGAATGGTGAAAAAAACAGTTCAATATAATCTGTAAAATCACCCGAAAAAAGGCCTACTTCAAATCCACATACACTTGAGTAGTAAGCAAATAAACAGATAAAGAATGCCATAAAAAAATTAACCATGGTATTTCTTACTTTTGCTGCTTTTGCAAGAAATGAAGCAAGATAGGCTAACGTCAATCCCATTACAACGACTAAACCAATATCAATTATGACAAACGGAGAATAATAAGAGATGATTGAATAGATAATGCCCAAAGCAATTGCGACAAAAATACCTATTAAAGTAAAGATAATGGTTAAAAGCGGATTAAATTTTTGTGACAACTGATAATGACTAACTGTAGAGCTCATTGTTTTATTCCTTATTATTCCTTAAAAATTATAATACTAATAAAAAAACTTCTAGCTATGTTTAAATGATAATTGTCAATTTTTGTTATTTTTTCCAATAACTAGGACTGAGTTATTAATTTGACTGGTGCATTTTAAACTTGCTCTATGAAAAGTAAAGTTTATTAGACTAGATAAAAGTAAAGATTTTTCTTTTTAATTAAAAATAATCTTTGAAAAAGCAATTCATAATATCTTGATATAAAAAAGGGGCATTGCGCCCCTATTGTTAATTTAATCTACATTGATTGTTTTTTAGAGTAAATAATAAATCAGTCTGTTAATCGATATAAACATTTAAGACTATATTGAGTGAAGGACTTTGCCGATGACAAAATACTTGCTCATTAAATTACTCGATATTTTGTACTTGCTCTCGAATCTGCTCAATCAATACTTTAAGTTCAATCGCACTTGCAGTTACATCCGCATTAATTGATTTTGAAGCGATGGTATTTGATTCACGATTAAATTCTTGCATCATAAAATCAAGTCGGCGCCCTACTGCTTCGTTTTTCTTTAAGATTGCATAAGTTTCTTTGACATGAGTCATTAATCGATCTAACTCTTCAGCCACATCAATTTTTTGTGCAACCATCACAATTTCTTGTTCAAGACGTGAGCTATCAAGTTCAATATTGGCTTCTTCTAGTTTACTTTTTAAACGCTCTTTCTGCCAATCTAAGATTTGTGGCATCCAATCTCGAATTTTATTAACTTCCAGAGTTATTGCGTCTAAGCGTTGAGTAATTAATTCGCTTAAGGCTTTACCTTCACGTTCACGAACAGTGATAAATTCATCGATTGTCTTTTCAAGTAAAGCTAAAATTTCTTGCGAAATTGCATCTAAATTTTGTTCTTTACTCGACATCACTCCCGGCCAACGTAACACATCAAGCGGATTGATTGGACCGGTTTGGTATTCACGTTTAATCCAATCACCTGCATTTAATATCTGTTTAGCCAGCTCAATATTTAATGATAACTCTTGGTTCTGAGTAGCGGGATCAAGTTCGAAGCGTAAGTTACATTCAATCTTTCCGCGAGTTAATCGAGCACGAAGACGCTCACGAACGATCGGCTCAAGTGAGCGGAATTGTTCTGGTAAACGAATATAGGTTTCTAAGTAGCGTTGATTGACCGAACGCAACTCCCAAGACGCATTACCCCATGATTGGTTCAACTCTTTTCTCGCATACGCGGTCATACTAGAAATCATAATAGGTTCCTAAATTTATAAAAACTTAGTGTGCATTGTATCACAAATTCTGTATAATGTGCCCTTAGCTTAGGCTAAACATCGACGCTTTCTTGTTGATGTCCCCCTAAAAAATTAATTCGAAGATAAAATAAACTGCTGGAGAATTGCATGCGCCCGTCTGGTCGATCTGCGGAACAAGTCCGCCCAATCAAAATAACCCGTCATTACACTAAGCATGCAGAAGGTTCTGTATTAGTCGAATTTGGTGAAACCAAAGTACTTTGTAATGCAACAATTGATGAATCTGTACCCCGCTTTTTAAAAGGTCAAAATCAAGGTTGGATCACTGCTGAATATGGCATGTTACCTCGCGCAACAAATTCAAGAACACAACGAGAAGCTGCAAAAGGCAAACAAACTGGCCGAACAATGGAAATCCAACGCCTAATTGCCCGTTCACTGCGTGCGATGGTTGACCTTGAATTATTAGGTGAGTACACCATTACCTTAGATTGTGACGTTATTCAAGCCGATGGTGGCACACGAACTGCATCGATTACCGGAGCTTGTGTTGCACTCGTTGATGCAATAAACACATTAATTTCTAATGGAAAAATCAAAGAAAATCCAATTAAATCTTTAGTGGCTGCCGTATCGGTAGGCATTGTAAACGGTGAAGCTCTATGCGACTTAGAATACATTGAAGATTCTAATGCTGAAACCGATATGAATGTCGTTATGACAGATGATGGTCGTATCATAGAGGTTCAAGGCACTGCCGAGGGTGAACCATTTAGTCATGAAGAATTATTAACCCTATTAGAACTAGCAAAAAATGGTATAAAAACTATTACAGAAGCGCAAAAACAAGCTTTAAAAGATTAATTGGAGAGGATCGATGAAATCATATAAAAGTGAATTTATAGAATTTGCTTTAGATAGGCAAGCATTAAAATTTGGCGAGTTTACTTTAAAATCAGGTCGAAAAAGCCCTTACTTTTTTAATGCAGGACTATTTAATACCGGTAAAGATTTAGCGTTATTAGGTCGTTTTTATGCCGCTGCATTAATCGATGCAGATTTACAATATGATGTTATCTTTGGTCCAGCCTACAAAGGCATTCCAATCGTTTCATCAACAGTGGTTGCCCTATCTGAACACCACAATGTTGATGTTCCTTACTGCTTTAACCGAAAGGAAGCGAAAGACCATGGCGAAGGTGGTAATCTAGTAGGTAGTTCAATATATCAACAACGCGTTATGTTAGTTGATGATGTAATTACCGCTGGTACAGCAATTCGTGAATCAATGCGAATTTTGGAAGACAATCAATCTAAACTTGCTGGCGTATTGATTTGCTTAGATCGTCAAGAAAAAGGCCGAGGTGATTTATCTGCTATTCAAGAAATCAAACAGACTTATCATTGTGATGTAATTTCAATTATTACTTTAGATGATTTGATCCAATACCTCTACCAAGATCCATCACGAAAAGACCAAGTCACCCAAGTCGAAGCCTATCGTGCTGAATATGGAATAAAATAATAAAGCGTCGTAAGACGCTTTTTTATATTCATAAAGTTTTACAATTTTTTTACAACTTTCCAATTAGATTAATTATAATCATCTTATCTTTCTACATTGAACCTACTTTACTAGCCCATTTCACTAGACTGAATAAAGGAAATAAAATGAAAAAAACCTTATTATTAATCCTATTAATGAATATGAGTACCATCTTTCCATCTCACGCCCAAAATAATGCGTTAAACGTTAGCAATAATTATTTAGAACTACAGCAATTAAAATATGGAAAGAACCTTATCCCTGTTGGAGAAATTACCTCCAAAATTACTGATAACATTATATTAAAACCCGATACAGTTGAATTTTATGTAACCTTAGAAACAGAGGGTGAAACATCAACGGAAGCTTCTAATCTTAATGTCGAAACAATGAAGAAGTTAAAAACTTATTTAAATACACTTAATATTACCGACGATAATTTAGTTACCACCGACTACAAAAACAGTGTTAGAACTGTTACGAAACCAGATAGTAAAAACAATACCACTTATGCAGCTATTCTTAATGTTGTATTAACGATTGATAATAATGATAGCTTCATCAATCTTAATAAAATACTTGATAAATATGGTATAAACAACATTTATCAGATTGACGATAAAAATTTGACTAACTACTATGAATTCTCCATTGCTACAACCAGTAATAGAGAAAGTAGAGCAAAGGATGATCTGTACAAAGACTTTAACAATATCGCTAACGAATTAAAAAAGATAGGCTTAACGAACGTATCAATTAAAAAATATATGGTACGCGAAATGGAGGCTAAAGAAATTGAAGAAAAACACTATTTCGTCAATAACACACTAAAAATAAAAATAAATAAATTAGATCTTATTGGTAAAATTATTGCTAAAGCGCAAGAATTAAAGATGCAAGTCAACAATAACATCTCTTATAGTGTTTCGCCTGAAGCAATTCAAGCTGCGCTAAACGAGCATGAAACCCTTTTACTAAACAAATTAAGCGCTAAAGTTGAACGATTACTGGATAAACAGTATGTACTAGGCGCACCAATTACACTTTCACTTGACTCAAGAGATTTTGATACATCATATTCATCATTTAACAACGCCAAAAGTCAAAACCGTTATCTAGGTATGGATAGAAGTGTTGATGATGCTATGGATGTAGATATCAATACCCCACCAGAATATGAAGTCACATTAACTTTATCAGGTACATTCGAAACACTTAAAAAAGTTGAACAAAAGTAGTAGCTGTTAAATTGATAAAATTTCATTTAGTTAGTAATTTATTTTATTAACTAAATGAAATACCTTCGACTATTTTGAATGACTTTGTACATAGAATTTTGCATTGTCGTAATGATAGATAATTCTTGAAAAATCGAAAGGTTCGCCTGCTGTAGTATAAAAAATCTCTTCAACACATAAAGCGGGATCGCCAGGTTTTAATCCTAAATAAGGGGCGATCTCCTCATCTAACTTTATCGCTTTAAAATATTTATCAGAAAAACCAATATTGATTTTACAAATCTCTTTAACGTAACTAAAAATTGAGTTTTCGGCAATTTCTCGATTAAGGTAAGAGATGATCTTTTTACGATAATAAGATTGCTCAAAACCATAAACCTTGCCTTCAACCAAACGTAATCGTTTTATATAATAGACTTCTTCACCATCTTCACACTGTAAGTTCTCTTTTACTTTGGCATTAGGCTGAATAACGTCAACATTAAATACTTGTGAAGCGCCTGGTAAATCATTTAGGTCAACACTAAAACCATGACTCTCTAAAAAATTCAGATAACCCCGTTTTTTGGGTTGCCTAACAAAAATACCACTGCCTTGAATTTGATAGATCACACCGTGCCTTTCAAGGCGATTAAGTGCTTTGATAATGGTGGTACGACTAACTTGATATTGTTGAATTAACCCTTCGATATTAGGCAATTGTGTATCTTTAGGCAGATTTTGTTGATAAATCGACTGTTGAATTTTCTTTGCCACATCTTGGTATTTTAACATTAGTCGTTCTTTGATATTGGTATAAATGATTGACATTCTATACTTATCGTTAATTAAATAAATCAAAATTGCTAGAAAACGCGATCTAGATCACAAACAATAAAATTGGTCATTAACAATTTTCAATTTAAGGATAAGATATGCTCTCTTACCTGTTAAAAGGAGCTTAATTGATGTCATCTAAAATTAGAGATTATAATAAATTAGCAGTTGATATATTAAATGAGTTAGGCGGCGAAAATAATATTGTTTCTGTCGCGCGTTGTGCAACTCGTTTGCGTGTCGTTACTCAAACCACCCCAGCAGAAGCGAAAGAGAAAATCGCCAGTTTGCCGGGTGTTATCACCGTGGTTGAAAAAGGTGGACAAATTCAAGTTGTTATCGGCACAAATGTAGACAAAGTCTATAATGCATTTACGCAATTAATGAGTGGAAACAATAAAGTTGATGTAAATAGCAAAAGTAGTATGTTAAATCGTGTTATCGCCACAATGTCAGCTGTTTTTGCTCCCTTCGTTTATGTTTTAGCGGGAGCAGGTATATTACAAGGGATCTTAATTTTAATTAAGCTTGCCTATCCAGAATTTGAACAAACTGGCACTTGCCAAGTATTTAGCTTTATCTCTTGGGCGCCATTTACCTTTTTACCTATCTTTATTGCCATTACTGCATCGCAACATTTCCGTTGCAACATCTATATTGCAGTAGCATGTTGTGCAGCGCTACTATCACCAACATGGGCAGAAATTGCAACATCAATAAAAAATGGGGGAACATTTGACTTATTTGGTTTACCGTTATCTGAAACCACCTATATGTCAACCGTATTACCACCACTATTTTTAGTATGGTTACTCTCTTATTTAGAGCGTTTCTTAGAACCTCGCTTACACAGCATTATTAAACCATTAGTCATGCCATTAATCTGCTTAGTGATTATGGTTCCATTAACCTTATTAGTAATTGGACCAATTACAGCTGGTGCAGCGCACTACCTTGCAAGCGGATACAACTGGATTGTAAACCTTGCGCCTTGGGTCGCGGGTGCAATTATCGGGGCATTTTGGCAAGTTCTGGTTATATTTGGTGTGCATTGGGGTATTACACCAGTTATTATCGAAAACATTAACCAATATGGTAAGGACTCTTTCCAAGCCTACCAAACTATCGCGGTAATTGGACAAGTCGGTGCAGCATTAGGATTCTATATCAAAACTCGCTCAAAAGAGATGAAAGGTGTATCAATCTCTGCATTTATTACGGGTCTATTTGGTATCACAGAGCCAGCTATTTATGGGGTTAACTTACGCTTTAAAACACCATTTATTTATGGCTGTATATGTGCTGCAATTGGTGGGATGGTCGCTGGTATCTTTACGCCTTACTACTACACCTATGCAGCATTACCTGGACCACTAACTATTGTTAATGCAATTAATCCAGAACATTATGGATCAATCATCGGCGTAGCACTGGGTTCAGCAATAGCACTATTGGGGCCAGTGATTTTAATGCAAATTTTTGGTACTAATGAAAAAGCACAAAGTGATGAAAAAATTGAAAACGACACCCCAAAAGTCGTTCTTGATAAAGTGAATATCACTAGCCCAATGATCGGTAAAGCATTACCACTAAGCGAAGTGCCAGATCCCGCTTTTGCACAAAAATTAATGGGTGAAGGTATTGCTATCGAACCAACAGATAACCATGTTTATGCACCATTTGATGGCGTAGTTAGTGCGGTATTTGAAAGTTCAAAACATGCTATCGGCTTAGTCCTAGATAACGGCGTAGAATTATTAATTCACGTTGGAATAGATACCGTTAATTTAACTAATAACGAATTTAGTTATCACATCAGTATGGGTCAACAAGTTAAAAAAGGTGATTTGCTAATCAGCTTTGATCCACAAGCGGTCAAACAAGCGGGTTATCCATTAATTACACCAATTATTATTGTTAATACAGATCAATACCAATTGATCACATTAACTGAAAATAAAGACGTGAATCTTGACGATATCATATTCGAAATTAAGCAATAACAAGGAATCAAAAATGACTAAAAAACCATTTTTATGGGGCGGTGCATTAGCCGCTCACCAATTCGAAGGCGGCTGGAATGAAGGGGGCAAAGGACCAAGCGTGGTTGATGTCATGACCGCTGGCGCACATGGTGTTGCAAGACAAATCACTCAAGATATCGAAGCAGGCAAATTTTACCCAAATCATACAGCAATTGATTTCTATCATCATTATAAAGAAGACATCAAATTATTTGCTGAACTTGGACTAAAATGCCTCCGTACTTCAATTGCTTGGACTCGAATTTTCCCTAAAGGCGATGAGCTAGAGCCAAATGAAGCAGGCCTACAATTTTACGATGACGTATTTGATGAACTCATTGCGAATGGAATTGAACCGGTTATTACCCTTTCACATTTTGAAATCCCATTACACATTGCTCGCCAATATGGTGGTTTTCGTAATCGTAAAACCGTAGAGTTTTTTGAACGTTTTGCTATAAGTTGTTTTGAACGTTATAAAAACAAAGTTAAATATTGGATGACTTTTAACGAAATCAACAACCAAATGGACACCAGTAACCCAATCTTCTTCTGGACCAACTCAGGTGTACAAGTTAAACCAGGTGAAAATCCACAAGAAGTGCTTTACCAAGTTGCGCATTACGAATTATTAGCCAGTGCTAAAGCGGTTATTGCTGGTAAAAAAATCAACCCTAACTTTGAAATTGGTTGTATGATTTCTCACGTGCCAATTTACCCATACTCATGTAACCCTGAAGACATGATGGCATCAGAAATTGCTATGCATCAACGCTTCTTCTTCCCTGATGTACATGTTCGTGGATATTATCCATCATACGCATTAAAAGAGTTTGAACGCGAAGGCTACAAACTTGATATTACAGAAGAAGACTTAGCTTGTTTAAAACAAGGTACGGTTGATTACATCGGCTTTAGTTACTACATGTCAACGGTCGTAAAAGCGGATGTTAAAAACGACAACCGTGACAACATCGTCAATGGTGCATTACCAAATGCAGTTGAAAATCCATACATTAAAAGCAGTGACTGGGGTTGGCCGATCGACCCAGAAGGATTACGTTACACACTTAATCGCTTATACGATCGTTATCAACTACCACTATTTATTGTTGAAAATGGTTTTGGGGCGATTGATGAACTTGAGCACGACAACCAAATTCACGATAAACCACGAATCGAATACCTCGGCGCGCATATTAAAGCGATGCAAAAAGCGATGGATTACGACGGTGTTGATGTGATTGGTTATACCGCTTGGGGGATTATCGACGTCGTTTCATTCACCACTGGCGAAATGAAAAAACGTTATGGCGTGATTTATGTTGATCGTGACAACGAAGGTAACGGAAGCATGAAACGCTATAAAAAAGAGTCATTCGAATGGTATAAAAATGTAATTAAGACCAATGGTCAAAACTTAAAATAATCATTTAATAATATAAAGGATCTGATTTGCGAATTAAAATCAGATCCTTTCTCATCTAATCAACACATCATCAATCAAAACTTAAAAATAAGTTGCTTTTCAACTTGTGGATCAATCAACGTCACATGAAAACCAATTAACCTAACACCCCGATCATTGCGCCTTTCTAGCCAAACTTTATGAGCTTGTTCAATCAAATCAGCTTTATCCAACTTAGACCAAACATGCTCTTGAGTCGTAAGCTGAAAATCATCAAACTTAAATTTCACACCTTGGCGAGCAATAGAGAGATCGGAGCGAACTTTGCTTAAACGCTTCTCCAACTCCTCAAATAGCGGATCAAATTGCGCTAAACACTCATCCCAACTGTGAATATCATCAACCAACGTGCGCTCTACCCCAACTGACTTGCGTTGCCTATCATTACAGACTTCGCGTTCATCAATCCCTTGGCAACGCTCATATAAAATACGTCCAAACTTACCAAACTGATTAAGTAACTTAGTCAAATCATAATTAACCACATCTTTACAGGTATAAAGCCCCAACTCTGCTAGCTTCTTCTCGGTCACTTTACCGACACCGGGGATCTTCTTCAGTGGAAGTTGCTCAATAAATCCTTCAACCTGATCGGGTGTAATCACATATTGCCCATTTGGCTTATTCATATCAGATGCGATTTTAGCTAAAAACTTAAGTGGAGCCACACCTGCTGACGCGGTTAACTCAAGTTCCTTATAGATTGCTTGTCGAATATCTTGGGCGATTAACGTAGCAGAACCATGACAGAGCTTACAATCCGTCACATCCAAATAAGCCTCATCAAGCGAAAGCGTCTCAATGGCTTGAGTATAACGCTTAAATATTTGATGAATTTGATTGGAAACCTCTTTATAGACAGCATGACGACCAGGAATGACCTTAATATTAGGGCACAGCTTAATTGCCTGTGCCATTGACATCGCACTATGCACACCATATTGACGAGCAATATAATTCGCAGTTGCCACCACACCACGCTTACGTGGATCGCCACCTACGGCGATCGGCACATTGCGATAACGTGGATTATCTCGCATTTCGACAGCTGCATAAAAACAATCCATATCGACATGAATAATTTTTCGCATAATGAAGGTATTAGTATATAGAAAATAACTGTATAAATATACAATACCATACCTTTACTTTATCTGTAAATCACTATTTAGCGAGCTGATCGAAATCGGTTAACCCCTCCTTACCATGAGGATCACCAATCCATCGAGTTGGCTGTGCAAATTTTTCATTCACAATACTTTTTTCGGGTTGATAATCATCGAAGCTTAACCCAGCCAAATCAGACCAAGTATGAATCAAATCCTGAGTACTAAATTTTCGATTCACATAAGACTCAAAATGATTATTAGGATGACTCACTAACCACTTAGGCGATTGCCAAAGCATAAAAGGAACCGTATACATAGCTTTAGTTGGCGCCTTCTCATTACGCCCTAAAACATCATGCGGAGCCGTTTGATAAACTTCCTCACCATGATCGGAAAAATACAAAATAAAACCATTTGGATCACTATTCTTAAATAGCTTAAACAGCTCAGTAGTAACAAAATCATTAAACGCGACCGCATTATCATAACTGTTATAAACTTTTAACTTATCATTATCCAAATCAAAATTTACGCCAGTCTTATCTTTAAAACGCTGATACTCCTCACCTTCCGGATAGCGCAGCTCATATTTCATATGCGTACCGAGCAGATGAATAACAATAAATTTCTTTTCAGCAGGATCATTTAGCACATTCTTAAACGGCTCAAAAACCGACGAATCATATTGTCTGGAACTCTGGTTACGATCATTATTCATATAAAACTGCTCATCAGCTTGCTTAGAGAACATCGTCAACATCGTATTGCGCTTAGTCATCGTTTGTTGATTGGTAATCCAAAAAGTCTTATAGCCGGCCTGTTTCATCAAATGAATTAATGATGGCTTAGAAAGATATAAATCAGGATGTTGCTCATCGGCCAAAGTTAACGCTTGTTGCAAAATCTCGATCGTATAAGGTCTTGATGAAACAACATCATTAAAAGCAAGAAAATTAGGATTATCTTTTTTAAATTGCTCGATTAACGGCGTCGTATCACGCTCATAACCATAAATCCCCATACGGCTACGAGTCGTTGACTCACCAATCACCAGCACTAACGTTCTTGGAGTATTTCCATTGGCATCAGTTAAATTTTCGAATTTAGGCAAGGTTTCGAGATGATTTAAGATTTTTTCCATATTAGAAAGCTGAGAACGATAAGCAATATAACTACTGAGCAATTGCCATGGAACCGTCGTTTCCATCCGACTTAACAGATGCTGGGTAGCGCGCTCAAACGAAGTCTTCTTAATCGCCACACTAATAAACAAAGGCATCAACGCATAAACCACAATGATTATCGACACTAACCATTTAGTCATATTTTTTACATAAACCGGTTTAACCTTAAACCACAAAAACACCCCAACTAAAATATAAATCAATAGTACAGCAATGAGCTTAATACTAAGGTACTGGGAAATAAATTCATGCGACTCATTATAATTCGACTCCGCCATCACAAAAAAAACACTCTGCGAAAACTCCTGTCGATATATCGTAAAATAACCAATCGAAATTAGTGACAACCCACCGACGATAATGCCATAAACGGTAGCAAATTTTTTGGTAATATTAGGAAAAAAGAGAATAGGCACCAGCCAAATCATACTATAAATTATCGAGTCACGAAGCCCAATAAAATTAGCATGTCCTGACAATGCAATGTAAAGTTGTAATGCACAAGAAAAGTAACAGAAATACAAAATAGCATAAACCAACGAGCGCCAACTAAAATTTCTATCCAAATTTTGCTCCAATAATTACAAATAAAAGTGCAACTAAACTAACAAAAACAGATTAACAAAACCTTAAGATGGAACTAATAAAGATTATTTATTGATTGATTATGAAGAAAGGGATTCAAAAACCCCGCTCCTCAACTTTTTTTGATGCAAAAAACGGCTACTAAAAAAACACAGTTTAAGGCCGAATTATTTATTTAGACAACATTGCAGAATTTTAAACCCCAACCCCCCCACTCCTCAACTTTTTTTCGATAAAAAATTAAAAAAACCACCCTAGTTGAAACGGATGATTTATTTTCAATATCCCTCTGCTATTAATGCAATTCACTAAAATAATTCTTCAACGCCTGAATAAACGCACTATCTACCATAGCAGGATATTTATTTGCCTGCCATGATTGTAAAAATAATAGATGTTGAACCGTTAAGGGTTTATTCATATCGTGGAATTCGTTTAACTGTTCGTTTATCTCTTGGGATGTTGTGAGAAGGGATTGTGGTGTTTTTTGCTTCGGTATTTGGCAATGCTTTTGGTACCATAGCTCATAGCCACTTAAATCATAATCACCCAATAACTCATACCCCGTTAAATTAGGGCTTGCATTGGGATAGCGTTTAGTAATAGAACGGGTAGGAAACCCACCGCAAATAATAATTTCATCAATTTTTTTTATATATTTTGCCGTTGCCTTTAAGTTAAAACCCAATAATTGCTGAACCACATATAATGATTGATTATAAAGCTTTAAAAAATTACCTTCAGCAATAAACTGAACCGGACTTTTACTTAACGCGATTTTGTCTTCAATATTCATTTTATATTACTCCTTTAATATCTATATTTTTAACCACCACCTCGGTGCCCAGCATTTTTGCCGCTTAGCCGCAAAATCGCTTTTTATGGCTAAACGACGTTGACTCCTTGAGTCAGCTTACTTTTAATCACCTAATACTATTTTTTATCACTCCCACCCCCGGCCTAAGGATTAAGGACGAAGGAATAAGAACTAAGGATGGGAGCAAAGTCCGGAGTAGCTGGAGGAGGTGTAGTCCAAAATCACGTGACCGTAGCTTGTGTACACGACAAACTGGCGACTACCATCCGGGTCACTAGTCCAGTAATAATAGTCGCTGAAGCCAACGCCTGAATAATCAGGCATACGACCCCACTCAGTGAAAAAACCAGAACCTATATGACGCATGTAAAAATTATGGAGGGCGGAAGGGGTGGCGCCGACTGAACCCTGACAGTGAGCGCCTGATTGACTACCACGACAAGATGCATTGGTTAAATCCTTTACCTTAGGTACTTGATAACCAATACTATTACACCAAGATAATGTATTAGGATAAAAGTCCCGCTTAGAATCACGGTTCACGAACCACTGCTTCAAAGTAAAACCATATTTGACGACTGGAGTACCATTAGTATCACGACCGACCAATTCGAAGGTCTGAGGCAAAGATGGAGTGGAAACACGACTAGGACTGGATGAATTAATCTGGGATTGAGTAGCGTAAGGACCAGTTAAAGTAACACGAACGCTTGTAGCAGTAGAATTAGACATTGTGACGGTGATACCTCCCTGAGAAACAGGAGACCAAGACAATGGCTGACTACTACCGGTAATGAGTAAATCAAAGTACAATCCATTAAGACCAGTTGTAGGAAAGTTTCTACCGTAAGAAGATGGGCCAGTTGACTGAGGGATAAAACCCTTAGCAGGGTCCCACATCGAAGCTGGGCCAGCAAAATCAACAGATGGGTCATGAGGCCAATCACCACGCTTACCATACCTTAAGTTAGGCCGAGCAAATCTAACACAAACTGGAGTACCAGGCTTTGGATTGACGTAATAAGTCTCACTACGAGCACTGAAAGTACTACGATTAGGAAATCCGTAACGAGTTGATAATGTACCGTCAGTACTGGATAACGTAACCTTATAAGGTGCAGAATCAGTACATGTCGTTAACACTGTATCACGTGATACAGGCCGATTGTTTCTATCGACGATAGATAAACTTAAAGAACCTGTAGCACTAACGCCAGAATCTCCATCATCATCACCCCAATAATTATTAGGAGGACCGATAAGTGTACTTAAATCGACTGAAGTAGTATCAGTAGGAACGAACATACGAATATCAGCAAAACTCTGACCCACAACCGGCAAGACGATTGGTGCTGAAGAAGATGAAGTATTGGTTGAAGGTGTATATTTAATTCCGTTAGATAGTGTAATCCCAAGCAGACCGTTAACATCAACCGCACGAGTACGACCACCGTCGAAAGTCAGATAAGGTGCACTACCCTGTATCGCATTCCTAGTTGTCTGTGATGTCAATGCGTGACCCGAAAAAGGAAGGAAAAAAGCCACGAAAAAAACAATCTGCCGGGATAATTGGGAAAAGGATCGGAAAAAAGATCGAGAAGAGGATCGCGGAAGCGATCGCGCGAAAATTCGCAGAATTTCACTTGATTGCGTGGAAAAATAAGTTTCAGTGAAAAATTTAAACTGGGTGCTGGACTTAGACGAATTTAAAAGATAGGTTGGCCAGGTTGCCTGTTGCCTGTTGCCTGTTGAAAATTATAATGCATTTTAGACTACCTTGTCAAGTATTTTTTTGATTTATTTGTAATTTTATACTTTTATATCAAATTTTAGCCTTGTAGCTAAAACCGTGTAAAAAGTATAGTGATTGGAAAAACACGATGCAACACTTTTTTTCGCTCATTTACGTTAACTTTTGTAAATAGGATCTAAAAAAGATTTAGATGATAATTGATTAAGCACTGTTTTAATTAAAGATTATCATTATTACAAATCTTTAGAATCACGGTTATTGATCCTAAAAAAATTATTTTAGTATTAAAAATAGTGGTTATGATCATTTAAAAGTTTTAAGTGAAATTTAAAACCTCAAAAACCCGGCTCCTCAACTTTTTTTGTAATAAAAAACCTCAAAAACAAACCCGCCTTAGCGGGTAATTCAAACGTCGCTTAGCCGCAAAATCGCTTTTTTATGGCTAAACGACGTTGACTCGTTGAGTCAGCTTACTTTTAATCACTTAATACTATTTTTTATCACTCCCACCCCCGGCCTAAGGATTAAGGACGAAGAAATAAAAACTAAGGATAGGCGCAAAGTGTGTAGTTGCTGTGGTAGAACAAACTCACGTGACCGTCGTTCGGGTCCACGATAGACTGGTTACCAACACCCGGGTCACTAGTCCAGTACCAAGGGTCGTAGAGGAAGCCAACGCCTGAATAATCAGACATACCACCCCACTCCGTGAAAAAGCCAGAACCTATATGACGCATGTACCAATTACCAGGTGAGGAAGGGGTGGCGCCGACTGAACTACGACAGAAAGAATCGTTGTCAGGACAAGATGCATTGGTTAAATCCCTTACGCTAGGCATTCGATAACCAATACTATTACACCAAGATAAAGCACGAGAATAATAGTCCTGCTTAGAACCTCGGTTGACGAACCACTGCTTCAAAGTAAAACCATATCTGACGACAGCATTACCTCGACTATCACGACCGACCAACTCGAAGGTCTGAGGCAAAGTAGGTTTAGAAATAGAAACAGGAATGGATGACTCCTGCTCGGATGAACTAGCGTAAGGACCCTTTAAAGTAACGCGTACGCTTGTAGCAGTAGAATTAGACATTGCAACTGTGATACCACCATGAGAAACAGGAGACCAAGACAATGGCTGACTACTACCACTAATATCTAAATCAAAGTACAGTCGATTAGCGCCAGTAGTAGGAAAATTTTGATCATAAGAGGACGGGTCTGTTGACCGAGTGAGAAAACCTTTATTAGGGTCCCACGTCGAAGATGGGCCAGCAAAATCACCTGTACCGTAAGTCAAATTAGGACGAGCAAAACATACCACAGCCCCAGCCTTAGGATTGACGTAATAAGTCACATTACGGGCACTGAAAGTACTACGATTAGGAAAACCATAACGAGTAGATAATGTACCGTTAGTACTAGATAACGTAACCTTATAAGGTGAATTACAAGTCGTTAACACGGAATTACGTGATACAACTTGATTGTTTTTATCGACAATAGATAAACTTAAACGACCAGTAGCAGTAACGTCACTATCTCCATCATCATCTCCCCAATAATTATTAGGAGGACCGATAAGAGAACTCAAAGCGACTGAATTAGTATCAGTAGGAACGAACATACGAATATCAGCAAAACTCTGACCCTCAACCGGCAAGACGATTGGGGTTGTAGATGATGAATTGTTAGAAGGCGTGTAATTAGCTCCGTTAGATAGCGTAATCCCAAGCAGACCGTTAGTATCAACTGCACGAGTACGACCACCGTCGAAAGTCAGATAAGGAGGAGTGCCCTGTATCTGATTTGCTGTTGTCTGTGATGTCAATGCGTGACCCGAAAAAGGAAGGAAAAGAGCCACGGAAAAAACAATCTGCCGGGATAATTGGGAAAAGGATCGAAAACAGGATCTGAAACAGGATCCGGAAAACGATCGGAAAAAAGATCGAGAAGAGGATCGCGGAAGCGATCGCGCGAAAATTCGCAGAATTTCACTTGATTGAGTAGAAAAATAAGCTTCAGTGAAAAATTTAAACTGGGTGCTGGACTTAGACGAATTTAAAAGATAGGTTGGCCAGGTTGCCTGTTGCCTGTTGCCTGTTGAAAATTATAATGCATTTTAGACTACCCTGTCAAGTAATTTTTTGATTAATTTACAATTTTATGCTTTTCTGTCAAATTTTAGCCTATTAGCTAAAACCGTGTAAAAAGTATAGTGATTGGAAAAACACGATGCAACACTTTTTTTCGCTCAATTGGGTTAACTTTTGTAAATAGGATCTAAAAAGGATCTAGATGATAATTGATTAAGCGCTGTTTTAATTAAAGATTATCATCATTACAAATCTTTAGAATCACGGTTATTGATCCTGAAAAAATTATTTTAGTATTTAAAATAGTGGTTATGATCATTTAAAAGTTTTAAGTGAAATTTAAAACCTCAAAAACCCGGCTCCTCAACTTTTTTTAATGGAAAAAACAGCTACTAAAAAACGCCATAGTTTAAAGCGGAATTACTTATTTGAGACAACATTGCAAAACAGAATTTTGAACCCCAAAAAACCCACTCCTCAACTTTTTTTACGGAAGGTTCTAATTATGAATAATAACTTATCCCTAACAATTTAGCTATCTCTTGATTTTCAGCTAGCTGTTTTGGTTCTGCATTAAAAATGACGTTTCCATTTTCAATAACCACACAGCGAGAAAAATGGCTAAGTGACTCATCCAGATAATGCGATACCATCATTAAGGTCAGATTAAATTCACTACAAACCTGATTCACCAATGCCAACATTTCAAAGCGCAGAGCTTGGTCAAGAGCAGAAAATGGCTCATCTAATAATAATATAGGACGATGTTGTATAAGACAGCGAGCCAGTGCCACGCGTTGCCGTTGGCCACCCGATAGCTGTTCGGGATAGCGATGGTTAAAGCCTTCCAGCCCGACACGAACCAGAATATCATTAATAGTCATTTGTTCAGCTCGACTCAGTTTTAATGTCGGCTTGATGCCTAAAGCAATATTTTGTTCAACCGTTAGATGGCTAAATAAGTTATTTTGTTGAAATAGCATCGATACAGGGCGTTTACCGGGTAACGTTGTTGTGACATTTTGGTTATTTAAAATGATTTGTCCTGATTTAGGAAAGATGAACCCCGCAATCAAGCTAAGTAATGTACTTTTGCCCGCGCCACTTGGTCCGACAATAACAACCCGCTCTTTAGCAGCAATATTTAGCGTAAAGTGCATGTTGAAGTTGTCATATTGATATTCAATTTTTTGAAGTTCGATCATAATCCATCACAACCAATAAACTAAAAGATAAAAGTAATAATATCGCGGCTGTCACGATACTTTCTTGATAATGATAATGCGATATCTGTTGGTATAAATAATAAGGTAACGTGGTCACCGACTGCCCGCCAAACAGAGCTATTACCCCAAAATCGCCCAATGACAATATGGCAGCAAGGGCAAAACTCATCAACATAAGGCTTTTTAACCCCTTAAAATCGACCAAATAAAAATGCATTAATCCATTGATATTAAGGGTTTGGGTTAACTGCCAATAGCGTGCCGTAATATCATACATCGGCGTAGCTAAATTTTTAAGGATGAAAGGTAACGCCATTAACCCATTACAAACCATAATTAATAAGCAGATAAAAACAGTGTTATGACTAAAACCGAATAACAATAAAAACAATCCCGATGCTAATACCATGTTTGGTATAGCTAATATCAAGGAGGCAACCATCATAAGCCGATTACTTAATTGACGTTGTTGGTTAATCAATAGTCGGCAATTGGTCCATAGCAAAAGTAACCCAAGTAACATCGCTATCATAGCCGAACCTATAGCAATAAGGATTGAATAGAGTAAGGCTTGTTGCAACATCGATGTGAGTAATGAGATTTGGAAAAAATAGAAACCTTGAAAAAGTATGGTAATCATCGGAGACAGGATAAATAATCCCCCTATTACGATAATGATCATGCTAATCATTTTTAGCCAATTGGTTATCGGTAATTGATAGTTGGAGTGACTAAATTTAACACTCAGCTTTCTATCATTTCTATTTATTTTCTGCATCAAGCTGATAAAAACAATACAGCAAACCAACTGCACGCAAGATAGTAATGCGGCTTGTAATAGATCAAAGTCTCGCACCGCTTGATAAATAGCCACTTCCAGCGTGGTGTATTTTGGACCACCACCCAATGCAAGCACTATGGCAAAACTCGAAAAACAGAGCATAAAAATAAGTGCTGCCATAGGCAATATTTGTCTACGAAGTAACGGCCATTCAAGTAATTTAAAATAGGTAAATGTTGAAAAATTAAGTTGTGCCGCTAGCTGTCTTTGTTCTATCGCAACACTGTTTAATGTTTTGTAAAAGAGCACACAAGCATAAGGAAAATTCAAAAAAACATGAGCCAACAAAATACCTTGCAAGCCATAAATAGGAAATGAAAATGGGATATGCAGTACTTGGCAAATGTAAGCCAGTAAACCTTGTTGCCCATATACCGACAACAACCCTGTCACAACCACTAAAGCGGGTAAAATAAAGGTAATTGGCATTATTTTTATCAGTAACTTTTTACCTTTAAAATCAATAAAGGAGAGCGCCTTAGCCATTAATATTGCTGATGCCAGCGAAAGTATTGTCGATAACAAAGCTTGATAAAAAGTGATCCAAACAATATGAAGTACATAACTATCAAGATAAATCGTCAAATTTCCTGACTCTAAGGCAAATCGCCAAATAGCAATAAGTGCCGAGCTTAAAATAATGAGTATTAAGCTCGCTGCACTCATTCCGGGTAATAACGATTTAAATTTCAACATTGGCGATACGGATCTATTTACTAATTGCCGATTGCCATTCTCGAATCCAAGCCTTTTGATGTTTTTCAATCTCTGCTGGCTCAAATTCTAACGATTTATTGACCGAATTAATTTGCGCAAAGGCATTAGGTAGATCCGTTTTGATAATCGGATACATCACATTTTTCTCAGCAAATTGGTGTTGGACTTCAGGTGTCAGCAAATAACGTAAAAATTGGCGCGCTAGGTCAATTTCTTGACTGTATTTAATGATTCCGGCTACTTCAACTTGACGATAGTGCCCTTCATCAAAAATAGCTGCCTCGTAGTGATGCTCGTTTTCATTAATGATATGTGCCACTGGCGATGTACTGTAACTAAGGACAAAATCCGCTTCGCCTTTTAAAAACATACCATAAGCTTCGCTCCAACCTTTGGTGACCGTCACCGTGTTTTTAGCGATTTGCTGCCACGCTTCGGCTGCTTTATCACCATAAACTTTTTTTACCCAAAATAGTAAACCGAGTCCTGGTGTACTGGTTCTTGGATCTTGGTAGATGATTTTCCAACCGGCTTTATTTTCGACCAATTCATGTAAAGAATGAGGTGGATTTTTGACTTTGTTATTATTGTAGATAAAAGCAAAATAACCAAAATCATAAGGCATAAAACTATCATCCCACCAATTGGTGTTGAGATTGTCGGGTTTAGCGATTTGATGAGGAATAAGAATATTCGCTTGTTTGGCTTGCTCTAATAGGTTGTTATCTAACCCTAAAATAACATCCGCATTCGTTTTATCGCCTTCAAGACGAATACGATTTAAAACCGACACACCATCACCTAATGTCACAACCTCAAGTTGGCAATTGCATTGGGCTTCAAACCCTTTTTTGATAGCCTCACCGGGTCCCCATTGTGACATAAAGGAATTATAGCTATAAACCGTCAAAGTAGGCAGTTCTGCATTGGCTAATGGGTTAAAAAGTGAAAATAGAAAAATAACAGGTAGTAAAAAGTTTTTACAAAACATTTTGCCTCCAAAGAAATAGGTAAAAGACAAAAGGTTTGAGCAGATATAATAACTCAAATCCCTCCGCTGGCATTATCCAGTTCAGGTTCGACGAGTTATGTCAGTCAATCTGACACTCTCAGCCCACTAGGGCACCCCGTTGAGAACGACATTAGTTTAGAGGGTGAAGGTATAATTGTAAATAGTTACCTTCAACGGTTGCCTGCAAACTTATCTATGATTTTGGAAGAGAGTAACTGCGCTTGATCAAACTGATAGCTTTATAAAATTTCGGCTTAGCCCCATTTGTAATCGGAAAATCGATTTCTTGCTTATTTAAGGGGGGAGTGAGTTTTGCATATTCATCCAAAAAGATATTTTCACCATAATTATCATACTATTTTGTCAATTGTGAATCTGAGTTGTTGCAGATGGCCTTGAGCAAACACCAACGTTGAAAAGAGCAAAAGGATATTGATAATCAGGTAGTTAAATAAATTTCGGCACCTGTTTTCTCTTTATTTTTTTATCTATTTTATAATTAAGTTAATAAATTACATCTAAATAAAAAAATTTTGTTTATAAAAGAATCAGCTATTTACTTGTCCTTAACTAATCCCACAGTGACAATTTATCAATTTATCAGTATTATATTGGGCATTTTATTTTAATCGATTAGGTTCAGTGTGAATATTCAACAACTATTAACACAACGTGTTTCTCAAGCAATGATTATGGCGGGTGCTGATAAAAACTGCGACGCTTTAATCAAGCAATCAGCTAAAGCCCAATTTGGTGATTACCAAGCAAATGGTATCATGTCTACCGCTAAAAAATTGGGAATGCCACCACGAGCATTAGCTGAAAAAGTTTTACAACATCTTGATATTGATGATATTGCCGATAAAATCGAGATCGCCGGTCCTGGTTTTATTAATATCTTTTTAAAAGATAGTTGGATTGCTGAACAAAACGAAGTCGCGCTAAATAGTGATAAACTGAATATTACTTTACCAGCCAAACCACAAACTATTGTGGTTGATTACTCTGCACCAAACGTAGCAAAAGAGATGCACGTCGGCCATTTACGCTCAACTATTATTGGTGATGCTAGTGTCCGAGTATTAAGCTTTCTTGGTCATAATGTTATCCGAGCCAACCATGTTGGAGATTGGGGAACCCAATTTGGGATGTTAATCGCCTATCTTGAAAAAATGGAAAACGAACATGCCAATGACATGGAACTTTCAGATTTAGAATCGTTCTATCGCGCAGCAAAAAAACATTACGACGAAGACGAAGCCTTTGCCGAAAAAGCCCGTAATTATGTCGTAAAACTTCAAGGTGGTGACCAATATTGTCGTGAAATGTGGCGAAAACTGGTGGATATCACCATGACACAAAACATTGCCACATATAAACGCCTTAATGTCACCTTATCGGTTGAAGATACAATGGGCGAAAGCATCTATAACAGTATGCTACCAGGCATTGTTGCCGATCTAAAACAGAAAAAATTAGCGGTTGAAAGTGACGGTGCCATCGTCGTATTTCTAGATGAATATAAAAATAAAGAAGGCGAACCAATGGGCGTTATTATCCAAAAACGTGATGGTGGCTATCTTTATGCAACAACCGACATTGCCTGTGTAAAATATCGTTACGAAACACTTCATGCTGAACGTATTTTATATTATACCGATTCACGTCAACACCAACATCTAGAACAAGTTTGGGATATCGTGCATAAAGCGAAATATGTACCAGAATCCTTAAAACTTGAACACCACATGTTTGGTATGATGTTAGGTAAAGACGGCAAGCCGTTTAAAACTCGTTCAGGTGATACCGTAAAATTAAACGACCTGCTTGACGAAGCAACAGAGCGTGCAGAAGCACTCATTAAAAGTAAAAATCCCGATCTTTCTCCAACAGAACTTGCCAAAGTGATTGATGCTGTGGCGATTGGCGCAGTGAAATATGCCGACCTATCCAAAAATCGTACAACCGATTATGTTTTTGATTGGGATAACATGTTGTCATTTGAAGGCAATACTGCACCATATCTACAATATGCCTATACACGCGTACTGTCGGTGTTTAGAAAATCAAATATCAACGAAGATAGCTTAACTGGTAATATCAATTTAGGCACGGACAAAGAGCGAACATTAGCAATTCGATTAATTCAATTTGATGAAACCGTTTCAACCGTTGCTGTAGAAGGCACACCGCATGTGCTGTGCGCCTATTTGTATGATATCGCCACCCTATTTTCTAGCTTCTATGAGCACTGCCCAATTTTGGCTGCCGAAAATGAAGACTTGAAACATAGCCGTCTAAAACTGGCATCTTTAACGGCAAAAACCCTTAAAACCGGTTTAGATATGCTTGGTATTAAAACGGTTGAAAAAATGTAACAAAACCAGCCACCGATATTGTTCAATATCGGTGGTATATCGCCACTTAAAAACATCTTAAAAATTTCAGCGTTTAAAATTGAGGGAAGTTTTATAAAACCAAATTCATCCCCAAAAAATCCTCAACTTTTTGATATAAAAACACAACTAAACACCACAGCTTAAAGCTGGATTATTCATATAAAACAATATTAAAAAGTAGGATTTAGAACCCCAAAAACCTCGCTCCTCAACTTTTTTTGTAATAAAAAAAATAAACCCGCGGGTAATTCAAACATCGCTAAGCCACAAAATCACTTTTTATGGCTAAACGATGTTGGCTCGTAGCTTGCTTTTAATTGCTTAATACTTTTTTCCTCACCCCCAACCCCGGCCCTAAGGATTAAGGACGAAGAAATAAGGACTAAGGATAGGTGCAAAGCACGTAGTGGTCGTTAACTTGGGTCCAAGATGCACTACCAACGATTATGTTCACGACAGACTGGCTATTAGGATTCCGGTCACTAGTCCAGAACCAATTGTAGCCGAAGTCAACGCCAGAGTAACCGGTTATATCCCCCCACTCAGTTAAAAAGCCTGAACCAATTCTACGTTGGTAATGATTACCAGATGAGGAAGGAGTGGCGCCAGAGATAGCAGGAGATTCTGTACGAACTGCATTGGTTAAATCCTTTACCTTAACAAGACGATAACCAATACGATTACACCAAGATAAAGTATTAGGATAAGTGTAAAGATTACGACCACGATTGACGAACCACTGTTTCAAAGTAAAACCATATTTGACGACAGGAGTACCATTATTGTCACGACCGACCAGCTCGAATGTCTGAGGCAGAGGAGGAGTGGAAACAGGGCCAGGACTAGATGAACTATGCTGGGATGTGGTAGCGTAAGGACCAGTTAAAGTAACGTGTACGCTTGTAGTAGTAGAATTAGTCATTGTAGCTGTGATACGTCCACGAGAAACAGGAGACCAAGACAAAGGTTGATTAACACCACCAATGAGTAAATCAAAGTACAGTTTGTTAGCACCAATTGTAGGAAAGTTTCTACCGTAAAGTGATGGGTCAGTTGACTGAGGGATAAAACCATCATAAGGGTCCCACATCGAAGCAGGACCAGCAAAATCCCAAGATGGGTTAGGAGTATAATCACCAAGCTTACCATACCTTAAGTTAGGTCTGGCAAAACAAACCACCGGCGCAGCCTTAGGATTGACGTAATAAGTCACATTACTAGCATTGAAAGAACTACGATTAGGAAATCCGTAACGAGTAGATAATGTACCGTTAGTACTAGATAACTTAACACTATAAGGTGCCTTACAAATCTCTGGCACTGCACTACGTGATACCGTTTGACCGTTTTTATCGACGATAGATAAACTTAAAGAACCAATAACAGTAACGCCAGAATCTCCATCATCATCTCCCCAATAGTTATTAGGAGGACCGATAAGTGTACTTAAATCGACTGAATCAGTATCAGTAGGAACCAACATACGAATATCAGCAAAACTCTGACCCTCAACCGGCAAGACGATTGGGGTTGTAGATGATGAATTGTTAGAAGGCGTGTAATTAGCTCCGTTAGATAGTGTAATCCCAAGCAGACCATTAGTATCAACTGCACGTGTACGACCACCGTCGAAAGTCAGATAAGGTGCACTACCCTGTATCGCATTCCTAGTTGTCTGTGATGTCAATGCGTGACCCGAGAAAGGAAGAAAAAAAGCCGCGGAAAAAACAATCTGCCGGGATAATTTGGGAAAAGATCGAAAACAGGATCTGAAAGAGGATCCGGAAAACGATCGGAAAAAAGATCGAGAAGAGGATCGCGGAAGCGATCGCGCGAAAATTCGCAGAATTTCACTTGATTGAGTGGAAAAATAAGTTTCAGTAAAAAATTTAAGCTGGTAGCTGGACTTAGACGAATTTAAAAGATAGGTTTGGCAGGTTGGCTGTTGGCTGTTGGCTGTTGAAAATTATAATGCATTTTAGACTGTCCTGTCAAGTAATTTTTTGATTAATTTACAATTTTATACTTTTCTGTCAAATTTTAGCCTATTAGCTAAAACCGTGTAAAAAGTATAGTGATTGGAAAAACACGATGCAACACTTTTTTTCACTCAATTATGTTAACTTTTGCAAAGAGGATCTAAAAATGATCTAGATTATAGTTGGTTAACTGATATTTTAATTGAATATATTGCAATTACAAATTTTTAAAATTAGGCCGATTGATCCTTAAAAATTTTATTTTAGGGCTTTGAATTAGAAATTTAGTGATTTTGATATTTTAATAATTTTTTAAATGAAATTTAAAACCTCAAAAACCCCGCTCCTCAACTTTTTTTACGATAAAAACCCGCAAAAATAAACCCGCCTAGGCGGGTAATTGTAGCGTCGCTTAGCCACAAAATCGCTTTTTATGGCTAAACGACGTTGACTCGTAGCTTACTTTTAATCACCTAATACTATTTTTTATCACTCCCACCCCCGCCCTAAGGATTATGGATTATGGATTAAGGACGAAGAAATAAGAACTAAGGATAAGCACAAAGCCCCGGGTGGGGATAAGGATAGGAGTACCCATTCACATGACCGGAGTTTGTTTGCACGACAAAATTGGTATCCTGGGCATTACCATAGACATAGGGGTCACTAGTCCAGTGCCAATGGCTGATGAAGCCAACGCGATAGTAAGACATAACGCCCCACTCCGAGAAAAAGCCAGAACCTATATGACGCATAAACTCATTTCCTGGTGAGGAAGGGGTGGCACTAGGTACGACTACACCAGGATAAGTATGAACAGCGTTGGTTAAATCCTTTACGCGAGGCATTCGATAACCAATACTATTACACCAAGATAAAGTATTAGGATAAGTATCAGCCTTATCACCACGGTGAACAAACCACTGCTTCAAAGTAAAACCATATTTAACGACAGGATTACCTTGACGGTCACGACCAACCAACTCAAAGGTCTGAGGCAAAGATGGAGTGGAAACACGACCAGGATTGTCTGAATTATGCTGGGATGTGGTAGCGTAAGGACCAGTTAAAGTAACACGAACGCGTGTAGCAGTAGGATTAGACATTGTGACTGTGATACCACCCTGAGAAACTGGAGACGAAGACCAAGACAATGGCTGAAGACTACCTCTAATATCTAATTCAAAGTACAGTCCATTAGCGCCAGTTGTAGGAAAGTTTAAACCGTAATGTGATGGGTCAGTTGACTGAGGGATAAAACCACCTCTAGGGTTCCACATCGAAGAAGGACCATCTATACCACTAAACGAAGCAGGTCTTACAAAACAAAGCACCGGCGTAGTCTTAGGAATTACGTGATAATACGCATTACGAGCACTGAAATCAATACGATTAGGAACACCATAACGTGTGTATAATGTACCGTTAGTACTGGATAACGTAATACTATAAGGAGAATTACAAGTCATTAACACGGAATTACGTGATACAGCTTGATTAAATCTATCTAAGATCAATAAACTTAAAGAACCAGTAGCATTTATGTCACTATCACCATCATCATCCCCCCAATAATTATAAGGTGGACCGATAAGTGTACTTAAATCGACTGAATTTGTATCAGTAGGAACGAACATACGAATATCAGCTAAAGTCTGACCCTCAACCGGCAAGACGATAGGTCTTGAATAAGATGAAGAATTAGTTGATGGCGTATATTGCGTACCATCAGATAGTGTAATCCCAAGCAGACCGTTAGTATCGACAGCACGTGTACGACCACCGTCGAAAGTCAGATAAGGAGGAGTGCCCTGTATCTGATTTGCTGTTGTCTGTGATGTCAATGCGTGACCCGAAAAAGGAAGGAAAAAGACCACGAAAAAAACAATCTGCCGGGATAATTTAGAAAAGGATCGAAAACAGGATCCGAAAAAGGATCGCGAAAAGGATCTGAAAATGGATCCGGAAAACGATCGAAAAGAGGATCGCGGAAGCAATCGCGCGAAAATTCGCAGAATTTCACTTGACTGCGCAGAAAAATAAACGTCAGTAAAAAATTTAAGATGGGAGCTGAACTTAGACGAATTTAAATTATAGGTTGGCCAAGTTGCCTGTTGCCTGTTGCCTGTTGAAAATTATAGAACATGTACGACAATCCTGTCAAGTAGTTTTTTGATTTATTTAAAATTTTACACTTCTAAGTTATGTTTTAGCCTCGTAACTAAAACCGTGTAAAAAGTATAGTGATTGGAAAAACACGATGCAACACTTTTTTTCGCTCATTTGCGTTAACTTTAGTAAATAAGATCTAAAAAGGATCAAAATGATATTTGGTTAATTGTTGTTTTAATTAAATATATTTCAATTACAAATCTTTAAGAATGTGATTATTGATCCTGAAGATTTTATCTTTGAGTTTAAAATCAATGACGTTGATCATTAAATAATTTTGAAATGGAATTTAGAAGATCAAAAACCCCACTCCTCAACTTTTTATTAAAAAGATTATACGTTTTCAACGCTTTTATGCTGTCTTTAGATATTATTTATTGGGATTAAGAATATTGTGTAGAAGGCATTCACTGGGTTTAATGATTGTCTATTATTGTTATGACTTGGCATTTTCTAAAGATTTTACTAATTTTTCTGAATATCACCTTGATTAGTAAACATTGGCGTTAAATTTGGTCGCGCTGTGTTGAGTTTGGAATTAACCCTTTTATTGTTTTGTGCTGATAAATTATTAAATTTGCAGTCAATACAATATTGTGACGGTATAGACTCCTCAATTATTTTTACATTGATGATGTTAATCTCATTTTTTCGACTCTCGTTAATTATTATTAAATAATCAGTTAGCTAAGTTTGGGTTATTTGTTTAGAAACTATAGACTATTTTATGATGATTTGGTTGGGTTAAAATCTCAAAAATAATACTTTAACCATTTCATTTGTTTAAATATTTTTTAATTTAAAGTGCTTGATCTTATCATTCAAATGATTAGAATTCTCTGCAATTTATTCAAGATTAAAGTTAACTATTTATGACAAATTGTAATTTTGCAGTCCTAAACAATAATGAATGTAAAGTAGTTTGATCCTCCTTTTTGGGGGATTTTTTTTGTCCAATTAATTTTAAAAGTAACTCAATTGTAGAGGCCCATTATGACCGATAGTAAAACCCTGTTATCAACGAGTCGAGATCAAAGTTTAAAAGCATATTTGATGAATAAAATTAAGCAAAATGGTGGTTGGGTTAATTCACATATGCACGCAGACCGTGCTTTTACCATTACGGTTGATAGTTTTGATGTCTATCAAAAACAGACGTTGATTGAGAAATGGGATACGCTTGATAAAGTAAAAGCCGCTATGAGCGAAGATGATTATTATCGCCATTTTAGCATGGCAGTTGAGCGGATGATTGAGCAAGGTGTGTCAGCAATGGGGTCGTTTGTTGATATTGATCCGATTGCTGAGGAACGGGCGATTCGAGGTGCTCTGCGGGCGCGTGAGACGTATAAAAAAGATATTACCATTAAATTAGTGAACCAAACGCTTAAAGGGGTTATTGATAAAGAGGCGCGTTATTGGTTTGATAAAGGGGCTGATTTAGTCGATATTATCGGTGGCTTGCCTCGTCGTGATGAGCGTGATCATGGTGAAGGTATGGGGCTTGTCCATTTAGATGTGTTGATGCAAACAGGTAAATCATTAGGCAAAATGGTACATGTGCATGTTGATCAATTTAATTCATCAGATGAGATCGAAACTGAGCAACTTACCGACAAAACTATTGAGCATGGTATGCATGGTAAGGTGGTCGCCATTCATAGTATTTCGATTACTGCGCATAGTTTGGAATATCGCCAAAAACTTTATCAAAAAATGAAAGAGGCAAAGATGATGGTGATTGCTTGTCCATTTGCTTGGATTGATAGCCCTCGTCGTGAAGAACATGGCCCTACTCGTAATTCTTTAACGCCTGTGGATGAACTGGCTGCTGCGGGTATTCCTGTTGCAATCGGTACGGATAATGTGAGTGATTATATGTTACCTTTTTCAACCGGTAATATGTGGGAAGAGCTTAAATTACTCGTGACGGGTTGTCGTTATACTGATTTAGATAATGTGGTGAATGTTGCAACCAAAAATGGGCGAATGGTTTTAGGGCTTGAATAATTGCCTAGAAATCTGATTTTAAATTTTTATAAAATCTCACTTTTTGTGGGATTTTTTTGTTTATAGACGATAGTTTTCATTTCTCTTTATTTTTTTATTTTTAGCTTACTTACGTATCGTCTTTTCACTATTTAATCTGCTTTGATTAGAGTTGTAGAAATTTGAAGATAGATTATGCGTATAATTGTTTTAATTCATGGGTCTATTGATAAAATGGGATCATCTTGATGAAAGAAGTTAAGATTTTTTAACCCTTAAATAATATTTTATTTAAGGGTTAATCGCACTTTAAATACGAGTTTTGCTTACGCGTTTATTCGTTCTTGGATTGAGTTTTACCCGTTTTGGAATGCGCTTTTCTGAGGTTGATTTGCTGGTAAAGCTTTTTACTTCCTCTGGTAAGCCTACTAATTGTCGTAAGTAATTAACCGAATCTATGCCTAGTTCCATCCATGTGCCACGAGATAAGCCTTTCGGTAAGGTGATATTACCATAGCGAATTCGGAGTAATCGGCTAACTTGGACACCTACGGCTTCCCACATGCGACGGACTTCTCGGTTGCGACCTTCAGTAATAACCACATTGAACCACTGATTTAAGCCATCCCCACCTTGTGGTTTGATGGAGTTAAATGCAGCTGGACCATCTTCAAGCTGTACACCTTTGCGAAGTTGATTCAGTTGTTGGTCGGTAATATTGCCGAATACTCGTACCGCATATTCCCGTTCGATTTCATGCCTTGGGTGCATAAGGCGGTTGGCTAGTTCGCCATCGGTTGTGAAGAGTAATAATCCAGAGGTATTAATATCAAGCCGACCAATATTGATCCAGCGTGCGTTTTTTATTCGTGGTAATCGTTCAAATACGTTTGCACGACCTTGCGGATCATGGCGAGAGCAGATCTCCCCTTCTGGTTTATAGTAAGCTAGTACGCGACAGACTTCTTTTTCTTTGCTTCTTAACTGGACTAAGTGGCCGTTGATGCGAATTTTAGGGTTGGCATTGACGTCAACGCGATCGCCTAGCGTTGCTATTTTACCGTCAACGCTAATTTTGCCAGCTACGATCATGGCTTCAATCTCACGACGAGAACCATTGCCTAAATTGGCTAATACTTTTTGTAATTTTTCAGAATTCAATTTTTTCATTTTGCCTCGCTACCTTCACAGGTATCTTTATCTAAAGTTGGTTTATTTTACCTTGGGTAAAAAACGAATATCGACATAATAACGTTTTGGGTTTGCTTCATCAATATAGACGGTTATTGTCTCTTGATTAATGAAAGGTTTTGGATCAAACCAAATGTTTTCACTTTTAAAAAGATGAATCTCATCGGGTGCTGTTCTGTCTTGCCACTGGCTATAAATGATGTAAGGAGAGCGACCTCGGACAGTTAATGAGGTATTTTTTTCAATCGAATTTATCTTGGCTTCAATTTGTCGGCCACTTGCTAGCAATGCACGTTTTAGTTTATTTTTTTTAGATTTAAAATAAAAATAACCACCACTTGTTAAAAATAGTAGGCTTGCGAGTATGCCTAAAATTATTTCTCCAAGCCACATTGAGAAAGTATCGTTAATTTTAGCATGATCAGCGTTTTGCGGATCATAGATAATATCAACCACATCACCTTTCTGATAAGCTGAAGGATTACTACCAACATTTGATTTAACCTTTCTGACTTGTTCCTGAGTATCAACAAATTGAAAGATAGGATAATAAGATACGGATCGATTGCCATTAGAATCTTTTGAATACGACTCTTCAAAGTCAATAACGGTGCCGGTAGTACTTAGTGAAGAGTTGATAAAATTGATCTGTTTTATCGATAGATAGAGTACCAATGACATTAATCCAATACTTATAATTAAAATAAGTGCCATTATTTTCTTCATTTCTTTCCCTATATAATGTTTAATCTTTTTTATTTAAAAGGTGAAGTATCACCACTTCCTTCTCGGATAATATCAGGATAATCGTGAGTTAGATCAATAACTGTGGTTGGTTGTTCGCTGATATAGCCACCATGAACGATGGCATCAAGTTGATGACCGATTTTATCTTCTATCTCTTCAGGATCAGACTGGGCTTCATTTTCGTTAGGTAAAATTAGCGTGGTGGTCATTAAAGGTTGTCCAAGTAATTCGAGAAGCGCTAAATCTATTTTATTATCGGGAATGCGAAGTCCTATGGTTTTGCGTTTTTCGTTCATTAAGCGTCGTGGCACTTCTTTACTTGCAGGTAAGATGAAGACGTATTTTCCGGGTGTATTGTTTTTTAGCAACCGAAAAGTGGTGTTATCAACGAACGCATAAGATGAGAGTTCGGATAGATCACGACACATTAAGGTGAAGTTATGGTGTTTATCAAGGTTGCGAATTTGGCAAATGCGATCTACACCATACTTGTTATCAAGCAAACAACCTAGCGAATAACCGGAATCAGTCGGAAATGCTATTACACCGCCGTCATTTAATATTTTGACAACTTGATCTAATAATCTTGTTTGTGGATTATCTGGGTGAATATAAAATGTTTGGCTCATAATATTCTTCTTTGTTGATTGCTGGTTAAAAAATGTGAGGAACGGGGTTTTTCATCACGGTTTAATTTATACCCAATCATGCCATATAGGTGTTACGCTACCCGGCAATGGTGTTGTTTTACCTAAATCAAGATAATTAACCAAATCATGAAAATCAGAGCCTTGCGAAGCCAATAACTCAAATTCATTAGCCAGTTTGGCTAGTTTTTGTAAATCATCTTGTGTTTGTCGGCTTTGTGAAACTTCAATCGCATCACCGCCGAATGTTTTAAATTCACTAATTAATAATTTTAATTTAGTTAGGGTCAAATCATAACGAGATGGGTGTGCTAATACAGCTTGTCCACCAGCAGAATGAATGGCATTAATCGCATCAGCAATACCGCAACAATTGGCCGGAACATAAGCATAACCACCTTTGCCTAGGTATTTTTTAAATGCTCGTTTCATATCTTTGACATAACCATTAGCCACTAAAAAGCGAGCAAAATGGGCTCGAGAAACGATATCGCCTTTCGAATATTGTTGGGCTTGTTGATAAGCGTCGTGAATATTGACTTTAGCCAATTTTTCACTAATGCTTATTGCTCGATCAATTCGGCCTTTTTCTTGGGCTAATAACAATTCAAGCAACTGCGAATTTTCAATATCGACATTCAATCCAACAATATGAATTTCGCTATTTTTCCATATCGTCGATATCTCTACACCATGAATCAATTTTACTGGTAAGTTTTCACGCGCGATAGTCTCTTTTGCTTCAGGCAAACCTTTGATCGTATCGTGATCGGTGATAGCTAGCATGTTGATTTGATTATCTGCAGCTCTTTTAACCAGTTCAGTTGGCGTTAAGATGCCATCTGATGCAGTTGTGTGCGAATGTAAGTCGACAATCACTTTTTTCTCGAAAATTATTTTTAAACGTGTAATATACCACACAATTTGCACGACCACTAAAAGGTATATTATGAAAGATCAAATTCAGCTTGCTCAGCAAGACACTCTTGCTATTATTCAGGAACTTTTAGAAGACGGTAGTGATCCACATGCTATGTATATTATTGAGCACCATATCTCATCACAAAACTTCGATCAGCTCGAAAAAGTGGCGGTAGAAGCTTATAAATTAGGCTATGAAGCAACAGATCCTGATGAGGATGTTGATGATGAAGGCAATGTTGTTATTGGTTTTGATATTATCGCTGAAAGTCCGTTAAATGCTGAGTCAATCAATAATCAAATTGCTCAGGTGATTACATTGGCAAACCAATTCGGGGTTAATTATGACGGTTGGGGAACCTACTTCGAGGATGGCAGTGATGATGATGCTGAAGATGTGGAAACTTTGCACTAATTAATCCCCTTCTTAATCACCCTTCAACTTTTTGGGATTTATTCTTATCCGCTAAAATAGCGGATAAGAATTATATTTTACATTTTTAAGCCTACAGCCCTACTGGTTCTTTTCTGATTTGGAGAGACACTACGAACCAATACATGTTCAACATTGTTAATGGCAACGGGTCCTTTATAACGCTGCCAACTTTCGCCTTGATTAGTTGAATATTCAATGGCTAATCCCGGATAGACGATATTAGCAATGAGTTTACCATTTTCAATTTTCGCCCCCGGTGTTGGTAAGCGATAAACAATTTTGGCTAAATCAAGTTTGGATAATTCGCGTTGTCCCACTAAATTAGCAAATAATGTCCAATCTTTAAGTAATTGGTTTTGATCGACATAATGCGTCGTTCCTTTCGAAAATTCACGATCTTTTTGGTAAGCTATTTCCCAATCAGCTTGATGCCATGCTCGTTCTGCGACAGCTATTAACCTTGGATATATCATATATTCCATCTGATTATCAGTACGAACAATTTCGCTCCATAGTTGTGCTGATAAGCCGTAACTGCCAGACCAATCTAACGTGCCTTTAGCATTGAATGGGTTTCCATCACGATCAACGGATGTTTCAGCATTTTGGGGTAAGTTATTCGGCGCGAAGCTAAATATTTTACGTTCATCATTAAAACGAGTAGCCCAATAATAACCGGGTTCTAACGTATTAACTTCGTAAGGAAAATCAAGATAAACATAATCAGGATTCGATATCACTATTTGATAACCTTTGTTGGTCCATTCACTCGCTGAATCAAAACCTCCCCAGTAAAGTGTGTCCCAAAAGTTAACAGTGACTTTATCGACAGCAAAGTCTTTGGCACTTTCGGCATATTTTACGCCGTCTTGCCATGCTTGCATGTGATTGATGCCATGATTTTTAACTATTTTACTGGCTTCAATAGCAAAATAACTCGGTAGATGTTTTATATCTTTGATGGTGCCTTGTTTAACCAATGTTTGGCAGGCTTGGGATTTTGCCCATGGTAGATCTTCAATGCTCTGATCGATTAAGCCTTTACCCGCCTCTTTTGCGTGGATATCTTGATATCCTGGACCAAGACGAATATTTTTGGCTTCATCACCGCCAAAGTGCCAAACAGTCAGTGGTTGTCCTGCTTGGTTATGCATTTTGGCAATTTCAGTGATCACTTTATCGACAAAGCGTTTAGATGAATCTAAGCAAGGATTTAGGTAACTTTTTCGATCGTAAAATTGTACCGTTGTGGTATTTGAATCATCACTTGGATCAACTAAACGAAACTCATTAGCTTCTGCTTGTTTACCTTCTTGCATTAGGCGTTGATAACGTGCTTCCATAGACACAATTGCCGCTCTGGCATGTGCTGGCATATCAATTTCAGGGATCACCTCAATAAAGCGATCTTTAGCATATTTGACAATTTCAATGTAATCATCACGACTAAAGTAGCCACTACCTAAATTATCACTATCAGGTCCTGATCCTAATTGCGGTAATAGGCATTTGTTTTCGCTCAGATCATGACAACGCTTGCTACCGACCTCGGTCAATTCCGGAAGACCTGGGATCTCAATTCGCCACCCTTCATCATCACTTAGGTGAAAATGGAATTTGTTTAATTTATAACTCGCCATTTGATCGAGTAATCTTAACACCGCTTGCTTTGTTTTAAAGTTACGTCCGGTGTCTAACATAATGCCCCGATAGTCAAAGCGTGGGTAATCTTCGACTTTTAGCATAGCAATGGTTGGGTTTTCGTTAACGGGAATCAACGATAAGATCGATTCTACACCATAAAAAATTCCCCGTTCATCAAAGGCAGTTATAGTCGCTTGCTTATCGCCAATATTCAGTTGATAAGCACCTGATACGCCATTTTTAAATTTGGCCGCATCAATATTTGCTACAATCTTATAACCTTTATCCGTTAATGGGATATTTAAATTGTTAAATTGTTGATTGAGTACGGCTAAGCTGGCGTCATTAAGTCCTTTTAATTGAAGATGAATGCCATTTTTACCAAGCTGTATATCTTTTTCAGCAAGGGTAAGTTTCACCGGCGTTGGAATAATTTGCCCGCGCATGGCCTTTTTATCAAGTGGCTTAATATCGGCATTACGTTCAAATCGATTAACCGTCGTCATTAAAATATTATGATCATCGGGCGTGCGCTTCCACTGTTCACCAGTTAGGGAAACAAAATCATCCAATTCAGTATTACTGATCACTTTTGGTGTGGCGTCGGTGGATGTTACATACCAGCGAGGGATAACATCCGATTCGCTTAACTGCCAATACTCACCGATAATAGGTATATCTATGCTGGCTTTAGCCGGAAATCCGGTAAATTTTTCAGTTGGCTCTATTTTATGAAGATCACCGGTAAGATGAGTGATTTTGAATTGATCATTGTCAACCGCCAATATCATTCTGATACTACTAAAATAGATTGCCCAATCTTTGTCGTTGATAGCTTCGCCATCATTGTTTAACGAGATTGTAGCTTTGAAACAAGATGCCCAATCAGCACCTAAAATTGCACAATCAACACCATGTTCACCAGCTTGATTATCAACAATAGTATATTTGACACTAAGCTTTGAACTTATTTCATCAACAATTTTCTGAGAGGCGTAAGCCGAAGAAGCTACTCCAAAACTTAGCAGAGAAACGATTGAAGTAAACAATATTTTAGATTTTTTCATAATATTTCCCTATTTTTGCTTTGCTTGAAACACAGTGAAAGGTATTGTGACAATAAACTTGATATCTCGTTCATCTTGGAAAATGTTGCCATATCCACCACCCCAACTGTTGATATGATTTTCATGGTTATTATATTTGGTGTAATGTAATTGGAAAGAGGTGTCTTTAGCCCAAGTGTCTTGAATAGTGTAGCCTAAATCAAAATTGTAAGCTGATTCAACTAAGCGATTCTTTTGATTTTTTGCTATTGAATTTGGTTTTGCATCCCAACCAAAAGCATAAGATGCCCCCGTTCTCCAACCGGTTAGATACGTTGATAGATTCCCTAAGTCATAAGTCACTTCAGCAAATAGGGCTTTTTCACCATTAGCATTAAAGTCCGATCGTGAGTTCCACCAAACATCTAGTCGTCCATTAGATGAAGCATAATCTGGCGTCATACGTTGTAAAAAGAAGCCTTGTTTACCTTCAGCCTTAATTGCTACCCCTTCAAGGCGTAGACCAACTGGTCCAACTTGGTAAGCTAATGTTGCCGCTTGTAACCATGCTAAGCCGTCATAGACCTTATCCCCTTTATGAGACTGGTCTTTGGCGCCATAAAATTGATAACTCATGGTTAACGGATTATCAAGCATATCTGTTTTATAAGATGCTTTACCAAAATATTGATTCATGTAATTTTTGGCTTGACCAAAGGCGGTTTCTAACACTAAATCATTTTTAAAGTCATATTTCAAACCGGCTGAGTGTAGATAATCAATCTTCTTCCCTTTTCCCCATTGTTTAAATTCATAAAGGCGTTTGTACCATGGCGCTTTATATTTATCTGTCCACATATAAGACATCGATAAGGCACCAGCTTGATCAAAATCGAGCGTTGTGCCTAATTCAAAACCTCGATAAGTACCCGGTAATAAACTCCAGTGAGGGGCTAATAGTGTTTGACCAGATGGCTGAATAAAACCGGCTTTTAGCCAAAACCGTTCATCTTGTTTAAAATTGACTTGTGCTTTATAAAAACTCACACCACTGACATCTTTTTTCCAATCCTCATCCCAGCGGGTGCGGGCGCCACTAAAACCAATTTCATTAGGATGACCATTGCCACCGTTACTGACTTCCCATGCACCATATCCGCCCAGTTCAATACCAAGGTGATCAGCAATATAGCCTGATCTAAAATCTAAATTTGTGTTGAATGATGAGTGCCTGAGGTTTTTTTCATATTTATGTTCTTCAATATTTTTTCTTTCTCGATCACGATTCCAAAAAAATACGTTACCGGTTAATGATGCATCATCAATAAATTCACTAGCATACTGAGCTTGTGCGGGGCATATACTGGTTAAAATGGTTATCGATAAAAAAAGTTTAGTAAAATGATTAAAACGATAGGGTAAATCAAGTGCATTATCCAGACTCATAATTTCATTCCCATAATTATATAACTGACCGTTAAATTTCCTTAATCGGATGTTATAAGCCAAACTGAATTGTTTATTACTTTGAATTGCTTTCTAAACTACGAAACATATTTAGGTGGAGATTGGACAAATATGCATTTTTATAATGCATAAACATATTTTAGTTCGCAAATTAATTAATCTAAATTCGTGATCTAAATCACCAAAATGATGAGAATTCGGCTTATTTTTGTGGGATTTTCGGCTCTTTTTTTACGTGATAAATTAATCAAGCTCTATTTTTTTGATGGTTTTTAAGTCATGAAATTATGGGCAGAATTAGTAATGAAATGAATAAGTTTAATGGGGTGAGTAATGGGTAAAAAAAAGAGAAATGTATAACATTTCTCTTAGGAATTGATAGCGCTATTAGTTTTCAGTATCTAGCTCTTCAAAACTTTTTACTAATTCATCAATGGCTTTCATCTGTTTTAAGAATGGTTCAAGTTTTGCTAACGGTAATGCTGATGGACCATCACATTTTGCATGACTTGGATCAGGATGTGATTCTAAGAATAATCCAGCAATACCTACCGCCATCCCTGAACGAGCTAATTCAGTAACTTGACCACGACGACCACCTGACGCTGCTCCCATTGGGTCACGACATTGTAGCGCATGAGTTACATCAAAAATCACTGGCGAACCCTTGCTAACTTTTTTCATTACGTTAAAGCCAAGCATATCAACAACAAGGTTGTCATAACCAAAGCAGCTACCACGATCACAAAGGATAACTTGGTCATTACCCGCTTCTTCAAATTTTTCGACAATATTGCCCATTTGTCCTGGGCTAACAAATTGTGGTTTTTTGACATTGATTACCGCACCAGTTTTCGCCATTGCAACAACTAGGTCTGTTTGTCTTGCCAAAAAAGCGGGTAATTGAATAACGTCAACGACATCGGCAACGGGTTGGCACTGCTCTTCGGTATGAACGTCAGTGATAATTTTTATACCAAATTGCTGTTTTAATTCTTGGAAGATTTTCATCCCTTCTTCTAACCCAGGTCCTCGATAAGAGTGAACTGATGAGCGATTAGCTTTGTCAAAAGAGGCTTTGAAAATATAAGGAATATTCAGTTTATCGGTTACTGTGACATAATGTTCACAAATTTTCATGGCTAAATCACGTGATTCAAGCACATTCATACCACCAAATAATACAAACGGTAAATCATTAGCTACCGTAATATTACCTACTTTTACTTTTTTTTGTTTAATCATAAACTCATTCCTAGTTAAGGTTTAAACCAACGACCAAGTGTGACTCTGTCATTGCCACTGTAATCGGTGAAGGTTTCGACTAATTGAAATCCGTGTTGTTTAAAAATAGTTTGCACCGCTAAGCCCTGTTTCCAACCATGCTCGATTAGCAGCCAACCATATTGATTTAAATGTTTAGTTGCGCCTTGTACAATGACTTTAATATCGGCAAGTCCATCATCTTCAGAAACTAATGCACTGCGAGGCTCATAACGAACGTCGCCTTGCGATAGATGAACGTCGGTCGGGTCAATATAAGGGGGATTACTGGTAATCATAGAAAATTTACGATTTTTTATTGGTTTATACCAATCTCCCAGTAAAAAGTAAACATTATTAACATCGATTTGCTTGGCATTTTTTTGAGCTAATATTAACGCATCTTTGTTTTTTTCGATTGCGGTAAATAAGCAATCAGGACGTTCAGTTGCCATGGCGATTGCTATCGCTCCGGTTCCAGTCCCTAAATCCAAAACTTCACAAGGTGCCTTTGGCAAATATTCTAAACCAAGTTCAACAAGCTTTTCAGTATCGGGGCGCGGGATTAATGTCGAGTTGGAGACATTAAATTTTAATGACCAAAATTCTTTTTCGCCCGTAATATAGGCAATCGGCTCACCTTCTTGACGTCTTTTTAAATAAGCATCTAACGCAATGACTTCATCGTCAGTTAATGATGTTTCACTAAAAGCCATTAAAAAGGTGCGTGTTCTATGAGTAACAAAACTCAATAAAATTTCTGCATCACGTTTTGGGCTTTCGCTTTCAGTTAAGGTTTGCGACGCAAATTTAAGCCATTCTAAATAGGTCATTCATCCTGTTCCGATAACGCTGCAAGCTGATCTGCTTGGTACTCTTGTACTATTGGTTCAATTAGCATATCTAATTTACCTTCCATCACTTCATCTAAGCGATAAATGGTAAGATTTATACGGTGGTCAGTAACCCGTCCTTGAGGATAATTATATGTTCGGATACGGTCTGAACGATCACCCGAGCCTAATAAGTTACGTCTGGTTGATGCTTCTTCTTGTTGACGTTTGCGCGCTTCGGCATCTTGAATACGTGCAACTAATACTGACATCGCTTTCGCTTTGTTTTTATGTTGTGAACGTTCATCCTGACATTCAACCACAATCCCAGTTGGAATATGGGTAATACGGATTGCTGAATCAGTGGTATTAACATGCTGACCACCTGCACCGGATGAACGGTAGGTGTCAATTTTTAAATCCGCTGGATTGATTTCTGGCATTTCTGCTTCAGGAATCTCAGGTAAAACAGCAACAGTACAAGCAGATGTGTGAATACGACCTTGTGACTCAGTTTCAGGTACGCGTTGAACACGATGTCCACCTGATTCAAATTTTAAGTGGCCATAAACACCATCACCACTGACTAACATGATCACTTCTTTATAACCGCCATATTCACCATCATTTGCACTCATGATTTCAACACGCCAGTTGCGAGATTCGGCGTATCTTGTGTACATTCTGGCTAAATCACCAGCAAAGATTGCAGCTTCATCACCACCTGTGCCCGCTCTAACTTCAACAAAACAGTTGTAGTCATCATTCGGATCTTTCGGTAACAGAAGTACTTGTAATTGTTTTTCTTGCTGTTCAACTTGAGCCATGGCTTCATTTAACTCTTCTTGAGCCATTTCACTCATTTCAGGATCAGATAGCATCATCTTGGCAGTTTCGATATCTTCTTGAGTTTGCTGCCAATTAGCAAAGCACTTAACCACATCGGTTAATTGTGCATATTCTTTTGAAAGGGTTCGAAATCGGTTTTGATCGGCAATAACCGTTGCATCAGATAGTAATGCTTGAACCTCTTCATAACGCTCTTGTAGCGTTTCCAATTTACTGATAATTGAAGGTTTCATAACTCTATATATTTGATAATGATTAATTGAATTTGCCCGGCATTATATACTTAATTGCCTTTAAAATACAGTTTCTACTTACTTATGGCTAAGCTAAACAATATTGTTAATCGCACTGTATTGGTGAGGATATGATTATTAGATTGAATAAAAAATGTTACACGTGTCACAGATTTCAATTTTGGTCATTTTAAATTTACTTAACTCCATATAACATCATTTGTAAACGATGTCATCACGAATCAATAACGCTTTTATTAAGATTGAACCACCATTTTGCTTTAAATTTTGTTATCGCATACATAAAACTGTTGTTAAATATTATAACTATTCAAGGAGTTAATTTTATGAAGAAGATGTTTATGTGTAGTCTGATTGGGTTAAGTTCAATGGCAAATGCGGCTATTCAATGGGATACTCCGCAAGGACAGTTAAAGTTATATGGAGACGTCGAATTTAATGTGGATGCCGCTAGTAGCAAACAGCAACTTAGCTCTTTGAGGGAGACTGCTGATAAAAAAAATAAACCTTCTGACAAAGATCGTTGGGATATCAATGGTCGTATATTGATTGGTTTAGATGGCTATCGTGAAATTAACAACAAAAACTTTGCTGGATTCGTGGTGCAACCCTTAGCAGATTTAGGTGGTGATGTGAATCTGGATGATGCGGCATTTTATTTTGGTCAGAAAAACGAGTGGAATATTAAAATTGGTCGTTATGAAGCTTATGATATGTTCCCGCTTGGACAAGATACCTTTATTGAATATTCAGGTAATACTGCCAATGATTTATATGAAGACGGCTTTGGCTATATCTATATGTTGAAAGAGGGTCGTGGACGTAGTAATAATGGTGGCGGTATTCAGTTAAATACACCGCTATTTGATAATGTCAATTTTGAGTTAAATGCATTGGTCAATAATGGCGAGAAAATGTTTAATAAATCGGCTTATCATGGTTATGAAATCGATAAGAAGAAAAACGTGGTCTATTTACGTCCCGTTTTATCTTGGAAAAATGAAAGCATTTCAACCGCAATTGCTGCCGAAACCAATGTGGTAAAAAATGCTTACGGTTATCATGATGATAACGGTAAATTCCGCGATCAATCACAAAGAACTGGTTATGGCGCGACTTTTTCATGGAACAATCAAGGCGATTGGGATGCAGCAGGATTCAGATTTAATGCCAGCTTTGCTTATATGAATGCTAAAGATGAAAAAGATATGACCATTGGCACAAATATTGTTTGGGAAAAAATCGGCTTAGGTTACTTATTTGCGAACAATGATATCAAAAAATTTAATCCATATAATCGTGTTAAAGATGGCCATATAAATAGCAAAGGTAAATATAAAATTCATACTGTTAATGCCTCATATCTAATTGATGATGTGTTAGATATGGATAATTTTAATATCTATTTAGGTGCTTATTGGTCATTACTTGATAGAAGTAAATCTCATGGCGATAACACCGATGATCGTTATGGTGCTCGTGTAAGATTTAAATACTTCTTTTAATTAGTTGAAGTAAATTTAATTAGTTGCAGTAAATTCTCGATTAAGCCAGTTTAATGCTTTTTAAAACTGGCTTTTTTATTGCAAGTTGTTACGTGGAGAGTATAGTTAACTTATATCTAAAAACGTATTTAGGGGTGTCAATATGAGCCAGACGATATGGAAACTGGAAAATACAATTAAACATTATGATTGGGGCAGTATAGATGGCATAACCAATTTATTTGGTATTCCAAACCCAACTTCAGAACCGATGGCAGAAGTCTGGATGGGGACTCACCCACTTGGTTGTTCTTTAGTTATTGATGCTAAACTTGGAAAAATCAGGCTTGATAAGTTAATCCAAGATAATCCTCAAGAAATGTTAGGTAATAAGACCTTTAACTATTTTGGAACACTTCCCTTTTTATTTAAAATTCTTTCAGCCCAAAAAGCGTTATCAATCCAAGTTCACCCAACTCTTAAAAATGCAAAACTGGGCTTTGCCAAAGAAAACCAATTAGGTATACCATTAGATGCCCCCAATCGGAATTATAAAGATCCAAATCATAAGCCCGAACTTATTTATGCATTAACACCCTTTAAAGCCATGCGTTCGTTTCGTGCTATTGACGAAATTATTTCCCTTTTTGAAAAAGTAGCCATTCCCGATTTAATTTCGCCAATATCACTCTTAAAAAATAATCGTCATTCTTTAAAGCATTTTTTTGCATACTTATTGACACTATCCTATCCAAGTAAAACATCTTTGATTAAAAAACTTTTAATTAATATCGATTCTTTTAATGAGGAGCCGTTTTGCACCATTAAAATGTTGGCAAACGATTACCCTAATGATATTGGTTTATTTATGCCTCTGCTTTTAAATATCATTGAGCTTAAGCCAGGGGAAGCTATGTTCTTATGTGCGCAGACTCCACATTCTTATTTGTTTGGCTGTGGGCTTGAAATTATGGCTAATTCAGACAATGTATTAAGAGCAGGCCTAACACATAAATATATCGATAGTAGCGAATTACTTAATAATACTGATTTTGAAAGCACACCATTAAACCAATTGTTAACTAAACCTGTTGTGAGGGAGAATAAGTTTTATTTTCCTGTACCCGTTGATGACTTTAAATTTGAAATTATAAAGAGTGATGAAAGTAAGCATTTTGAACAAGTTAAAAGTGCGCAGATTGTGTTGTGTTTAGATGGTAAAGTCACATTTACCACAAAATCAGAATCACTAATATTGCAAAAAGGGGAATCAGCTTTTATCGCTTATCAAACAGGTTCTTATTATTATGAAGGTACGGGATATTTAGCTAAAGCATTTGTTTAATGGTTGATGATTAAAAAAATAGTTAACTATTAATAGGTTAAATATGATTGTTTTACATGACAATTGTATTATATTAATATGTCTTAATATAATAATCAAAAATAAGCATCATGGATTCTAATAATAAAATTCCACGTCATTTGTTTATTCAGCAAGATTTATTAAAAAAAATTCAATCAGGGATATATGCTGAAGGGCAATTGATCCCTAAAGAGTCTGAATTAACGGCTATTTATCAAGTCAGTCGCCCTACTGTTCGTCAAGCTATTCAATTTTTGGTTAATGATGGATACCTTGAACGCCGTAAACGTCGGGGAACAATTGTTAAACAGCAAAAAATCAATCAAGAATTTACCCATATTATTGAAAGTTATGATTCAGAAATGAATCGTAAGGGACTTCATCCAACAACCAAAGTATTAACGTTTAAATTGGATAAAGCAACCAATGATATTGCAAACCATTTAGGTATCAATGAATTTGATGCTATATACAAATTAGTACGACTGCGTTATGCAGAAAACAAACCAATCGTGCTAGTAACGACTTATTTACCTGTAAAATTATTACCTAACTTTTTAGATAATGACTTTAAACAAGAAAAACTATATTCAGTTTTAGAAAAAATGAGTTTTCCAATTCTTCAAATACGTCGAAAGTTAGATGTATTGAAAGCGGATGAAACAACCAGCGATTTATTAGATATTGAAGAAGGTGATCCTATTTTTTATTTCCATTCGATTGGTTATAGCTATGATCGAACACCAGTTGAATATTCAATATCTAAATATCGTGGCGATATTAACTCATTTGTTTTTGAATTAAATCATTCGAACTAATTTTGATAAAATATACCCACTCAATAAGTGGGTATATTACTGATAATATTTTATATAATTAATTTGTTAAATTTCCATTGTCTGTTTATTTCTTGTTTGTAAATCTTTTTTGATCTCTTCAATAATTGCAATCCCTGCACTTGTTCCAATACGTTCAGCCCCTGCTTTAATCATTTTTATAAATGTTTCAGCATTACGAATACCACCGGCTGCTTTAACTTTTACAAAATCACCTACTTGTGACTTCATTAATGTTACATCTTCAATTGTCGCACCTGAAGGACCAAATCCGGTAGATGTTTTAATAAAGTCAGGTTTTACTTTAACTGCAATCTTGCAAAGTGCTATTTTTTCTTCGTTGGTTAAATAACAATTTTCAAAAATTACTTTTGAGATAACATTATGTTGACGGCAAATTTCTACAATTTCTGACATTTCACGTTCAATATATTTTAAATTACCAGCCTTTAATTCAGAAATATTGATGACGTAATCAATTTCGGTCGCGCCAATATCTATTGCATTTTTTGTTTCAAAGCATTTCGATTCAATCGTTGTTTGACCTAAAGGAAATGCAATTGCAGCGCCAATATCTACCTCTGTGCCTTTTAATAATTGAGCACACAATTTTGATTGAACTTGATTGATTGCAACCATTTTAAAATGATAGTCACTGGCTTCCTTACATAGTTTTTCCATCATAGCAATCGTTGCATCTGGTTTTAAATTGGTGTGATCAATAAGTTGACTCAATTCACGTAAAGAGTAGTTTTTCATGTTTTTTCCTCAATAATATATGTAATTACATATACTAGAAATTAATTATTTTTTGTCAACAGAAATGTTAGTTGAAATGTGACAAACCTCTCAAATAATGAAAAATAAATCATAATATATTTTTTTTGAATGACAAATATGTAAGTATATATTTGAAAAATATTTTAAGGAGGTAGATCAGAATGAAAGTAGTTGTTACTTCACACGGGGAATTATGCGAAGGCATCTTATTGAGTTACCAAATGATCGCTGGTGATATATCTCAATTTATTGCTGTCAAGCTTGATGATAAAGGGATCGGTGATTTTTCATCACGATTAACAACTGTTTTAGATAAATACATTATGAATAATGAAGTTGTGATTGTACTTAGTGATATTAAAGGAGGCACACCTTATAACGAAACTTTTCGCTATATGTTAGGTCATCCAGATAAAATTCATTTATTAACAGGATTAAATTTACCTATGCTAATTCAAGCAGGAACACTAATTAACGAACTCAATATTCATGAAGCTATCGATTCAATTTTAGAAGTGGGACAAACTTCAGTATCAATGGCATCAATCACTGAGAATGAAAATGAAGACTTAGATTTTTAATTAAATGATAGGAGTGAATATTTATGACAATTACTTTAACTCGAGTCGATGATCGTGTGATTCATGGTCAAATAATGACTCGCTGGACAAAATTCAGACCTGTCGATGGCATCCTGGTAGTTGGTGACAATATAGCTGCTGACGAATTACGCAAACGTGTTCTGAAAGCAGCAGCAGGAACACTAAAAATTGGGATTTATACAGTTGAACAAGGTGTAGAAAAAATAAAACAAGGGATTGAGTCGAATAAAAACTTTTTTTTAATTAGTGATTCACCACAGACATTTGAAAAATTGTTAAAAGCTGGGGCTAAATTGCCTGCAACATTAAATATCGGTTGTATGAATACGAGAGCAGGAGCAAAAGTTTTAGGACGAACAGTTGCCATTGATGAAAACGATTGCAAAGCGTTTGATTATATTGAAAGCCAAGGAATTAAGATCGAATTTCAATTACTACCTGATGATGAAGTTAAAAGTTGGGACGTAATGAAAAAGAAATACGACACTTTGTAAGTTTCATATTCAGAGGGAAAAATTATGGAAACAACGCTTTTTATTCCCGCTTTATTAACAGGGATATTTTGTTATTTAGGCGCGATTGAATCACCATGGCTTTTTGGTATGTCAGGTGGATTTTATATAGTTGGAAGACCCTTGGTTGCGGGTTTATTAGTTGGTTTAGCCTTTGGAGATATACAAGCTGGTGTATTGTGCGGTTTAGCTGTTCAAGCTGTTTTTATTGCCAATTTATCAACAGGAGGGGCAACGAATAGTGAAATCACTTATGCAGCTTATGGCGGTATTGGTTTAGCTCTTGCCACAACCAAAGAGCCTGCCGTAGCAGTAACGCTTTCTGTTTTATTGGGCCAAACTTTTGGGTTGATATTTTATAATACTCGAATGGCATTATATTCATTTTGGAATAGTAAAGCTCAACACGCAGCCGAAACAAACAATACTCGTGGTATTATTTTAAATCACCTATTTTATCCACAAATTACCACTTTTCTATTACGTGCCGTTCCAGTCTTTTTAGCTATTTATTATGGCTCTGGATTGGTGGAATGGTTATTAACTAATGTACCAGAAATAATTACTAAAATTATTTCAGTATTGGGTGGTGTTTTACCAGCATTAGGTATCGCAATGCTGATGAATATTGTGATTAAATCGAAAGTTCAGTTAATCTTTTTCTTCGCTGGCTTTGTTTTATTAGCTTTTGCAGAGTTAAGTATGATAGCCCTAGTCTTCATCTCGGCTTTAGTTGCTTACTTATATTTTATTGCAAGCAGTAAATCGGCAGCAACAATTAAAGAAACAAATCAATCAAATTCAGATGTTTTTGAAGATGATGATCTGTTTTAAAAAGGAGAATAACATGGATAAATTAATGGATGAACAACGTTTAACAAAACAAGAGTTACGTCAAATTTGGTATCGATGGGGTTTTACCCATTTATCATCAATGAGTTATGAAAAATTACAAGCACATGCGTGGGCTTTTTCCTATATTCCTTTTGCAGAAAAGTATTATAAAAATGATCCTGAAGCGAAGCGCCGCTTATTAGTCAGACATTCTATGTTTTATAATACCGAACCACAAACAGGCCAAATTATTAACGGCATTGTTGCCTCTATGGAAGAAGAGATCGCCTTAGGTAAAAATGTGCCAGAAGAATTACCGGTAAATATTAAAGCCACGCTAATGGGGCCTTTAGCCGGAATTGGTGATTCCCTCATTCAAGGTATTATCGTACCAATATTGTTATCAATAGCCATGGGAATGGCTGCGGGTGGTAATGCTATCGGTCCTATTTTTTATATTTTATCTTATGGTATTTTAGGCCCATTGATTTCCTATTTTAGTTTCCATTACGGCTATAAATTGGGAGTTAATGCGATTGATAATATTATTGGTGATAACGTCAAACGTATTACTGATGCGTTTAATGTACTTGGTATAATGGTCGTAGGTGGTTTAGCTGCAGGTAATATTGTGCTTAATTCTTCCTTGGAAATACCTATGGGCGAAAGCATGAAATCATTACAAAGTGTACTTGATAGTATATTCCCGAAAATATTACCTCTATCTATGGTGCTATTGGCATGGTGGTTAGTATCAGCAAAACAGATGACGGCGACAAAAGTCATTTTGATCATTACAGCTATTACATCGGTAGGTGTAGTGATTGGTATATTCTAGTCAAATAGATTCCTAGTTTAGAAAAGCTAAAAAGGATTACCATGAAACAATTAGGGGAATTTTATAAATTCCTCTTTTTGTTATTTATCATGACAATTAATAAGTTAAAAGAATTAAGAAAAATAATAAAAGTTTCAACAATATAATCTGAAAACCATATCAAATATTAAATTATATCGTTTTGATATATCATTTCCAATTGGATTTTCCTAACTATAAAGTTTTCTGGTACTCACTTCTTTATAAAATGATATTTCTTTAAACACATATAAAAATGCCGTTAGTTAACTAACGGCATGGTTTTATTTCATTAATACTAGGAAAATACTAATTATTTTTTTAACGCTTTTGGATTAGGTAGATCGGTAACCGTACCTTCATACACTTCGGACGCGAGGCCGATTGATTCATGTAAGGTTGGGTGAGCGTGGATGGTTAATGCAATGTCTTCTGCATCACAGCCCATCTCCACAGCAAGAGTGATCTCTCCAAGTAGTTCACCACCGTTCGCTCCAACTACCGCACCACCAAGAAGGCGATTATCGGCTTTGTTAAAGATTAGTTTAGTCATCCCTTCTGAACAATCAGACGCAATTGCTCGCCCTGATGCTGCCCATGGGAATATGGCGACCTCATAATCGATACCTTTTGTTTTCGCTTCTTTTTCAGTTAATCCTACCCAAGCAACTTCTGGTTCGGTGTAGGCAATGGATGGTATGGTTTTCGGATCGAAATAATGTTTTTTACCAGCTATCACTTCAGCTGCAACATGCCCTTCATGAACCCCTTTATGAGCCAACATTGGTTGACCCACAATATCACCGATCGCATAGATATGTGGAACGTTAGTTCTCATCTGTTTATCGACTTCAATAAAACCACGATCGGTCACATTTACTCCAGCTTTTTCAGCATTGATAAGTTTACCATTTGGCGCTCGACCTATCGCCACTAGTACTGCGTCGTAAGTGTGAGTTTCGATGGTTCCATCTTTCTTTTCCATGGTGACATAGATTGCATCATGTTTGGCTTCGACCGTATTTACTTTAGTTTCTAAGCGTAAGGTAAATTTCTTTTGAATTTGTTTGGTAAAGACTTTTATCACATCTTTATCCGCAGCTGGGATCACCTGATCTAGCATTTCAACCACATCCACTTCTGAACCCAATGCGTGATATACGGTACCCATTTCCAGACCAATAATACCACCACCCATTAACAGTAATTTTTTAGGAATAGTGGTTAATGCTAACGCATCGGTTGAGTCCCATATACGAGGATCGTCATGAGGAATGAAAGGTAAGGTTATTGGTCGAGATCCTGCTGCAATAATAGCATTATCAAAGGTAATTTTAGTTATACCTTTGGCAGAGGTAACATCCATTGTGTGACTACCGGTGAATTGCGCTTCACCTTGAATCACATTAACTTTACGCATTTTGGCCATGCCTGCCAGCCCGTTAGTAAGCTGATTGATGACCTTTTCTTTCCAAGCACGAACTTTGTCGAGTTCTAGCTTTGGCGTTCCAAAATGGATGCCATGTTCGGTGAGGGATTTTGCTTCATCCATCACTTTAGCAACATGCAATAATGCTTTAGAAGGAATACAGCCAACATTAAGGCAAACACCACCCAAGGTTGAGTAGCGTTCGACTAATGTCACATCTAATCCAAGATCGGCGGCACGGAAAGCAGCGGAATAACCCCCTGGCCCAGCACCTAATACAACAACTTGTGTTTTGATATCTTGACTCATAACTGATTTCCCCCCTTACATCACTAGTCGACGTAAGTCGGATAAAACATTAACAATATGGCTTAAGAAGCGTGCACCATCTGCGCCATCAATCACTCGGTGATCGAAGGATAATGATAAAGGTAACATTAAGCGTGGTGTAAATTCTTTACCATTCCATACTGGTTTCATACTTGAGCGAGATACACCAAGTATGCCCACTTCTGGCGCATTTACAATCGGGGTAAATGATGTCGTTCCGATGCCACCAAGGCTTGAAATAGTGAAACATCCACCTTGCATATCACTACCTGTGAGTTTACCGTCTCGCGCTTTTTTGGAGATTTCAGCAAGTTCACGTGAAAGTTCAATAATGCCTTTTTTATTTACATCTTTAAATACAGGAACAACTAAACCATTTGGCGTGTCAACTGCCACACCGATGTTGATGTATTTTTTAATGATAAGGGTTTGTGCATCTTCTGACAATGAACTATTAAAACGCGGATAAGCAGTTAAAGCACTCGCTACGGCCTTCATGATAAACACGAGCGGAGTAATTTTGAGGTCGAGTTTTTTCTTTTCTGCTTCAGCATTTTGTTGCTTACGAAATGCCTCTAGTTCAGTGATATCTGTTTCATCAAATTCAGTAACATGAGGAATCATCACCCAGTTTCGATGTAAATTTGCACCGGATACTTTTTGAATTTTGGTTAATGGTAAAGATTCAATTTCACCAAATTTACTGAAATCGACTTTTGGCCATGGTAATAATCCAGGGAATGCACCAGATGATCCACCGTTTTCAACTTGTTTTACGGCATTTTTGACATAGTTTTGGATATCTTCACGAAGTACACGATGTTTAGGGCCTGTAGGTTGGATTTTTGCAAGATTGATACCAAATTCTCTTGCTAATCGTCGAACTGATGGTGTGGCATGTGCGTAAGCATCGTTTTCTACAAATTCATTTGCAGTTGGTGCAGGTTTAGCTGTCTCAGCAACTGGTGCAGGTGCAGGAGCTTGAGCTTGAGCTGGAGCTGGAGCTGGCGCAGGTTCAGCTTTAACGGGTGCACTATTCGTTTCAAACTCCATTATTTTGGAGCCAGTTTTGACTTTATCGCCAATTTTAACAGTGATGCTTTTTACTGTACCAGCTAGGGTTGCCGGTACTTCCATTGAAGCTTTGTCACCTTCAACGGTGATGAGTGAATCATCAACTGAAACAGAGTCACCAACTTTAACTAATATTTCAGTCACTTCTACTTCATCGCCACCAATGTCTGGAACATTAACATCAACGACTTGGCTACTATTTTGTGCTGGCGCAGAAGCTGGAGCTGGAGCTGAAACTTCTGGAGCAGGCGTTTTTGACGCGCTTGCGCCCTCTTCGTCAAATTCCATAATACTAACACCTGTCGTCACTTTATCGCCAACTTTGACAATGATTGACTTCACAATACCAGCCTGTGGTGCCGGTATTTCCATCGATGCTTTATCGCCTTCGACAGTTAATAGTGATTGATCTACATCAACTTTGTCGCCGACTTTAACTAGGATTTCTGTTACTTCAACTTCATCGCTTCCGATATCAGGTAATTTTATTTCAATACTCATTATTTTTACCTCTTATGCAATACGTGGATTGAGTTTGTCAGCATTGATTTCGAACTTTTTAATCGCGTCTTCAACAATACTTGGCTGAATATCACCACGTTTAGCTAGTTCTCCTAGTGCTGCAATCACAACATAAGATGCATCGACTTCAAAATGATGACGTAAATTTTCTCGGCTATCACTACGACCGAATCCATCTGTTCCGAGTACTCGGTAGCTTTCTGCTGGTACAAATCCTCGAATTTGTTCTGCATAAAGTTTCACGTAATCAGTGGAAACAACAGCAGGATTGTTATTCATTATTTGAGCAACATATGGCACTTTTGCTTCTTCGCTTGGATGTAACATGTTGTAACGTTCGCAATCTTGACCATCTCGAGCAAGTAAGGTGAATGACGTTACACTGTAAATGTCAGAACTGACGCCATAGTTTTTAGCAAGGATATCAGCCGCTTCACGAACATGACGTAGCATTGATCCAGAACCTAATAATTGAACTGTTGGTTTGCCTTGTTGGCCTTCAACGGTATCTAACTTATAAATACCACGACGAATCCCCTCTTCTGCACCTTCAGGCATTGCAGGTTGGGCATAGTTTTCATTTAGTGTTGTGATGTAGTAGTAAACATTTTCTTGTTCACCATACATACGACGTAAGCCATCTTGCATAATAACCGCGACCTCATAAGCGTAGGCTGGATCGTATGATAAGCAGTTAGGGATGGTTAATGCTTGAATATGGCTGTGACCATCTTGGTGTTGTAAGCCTTCACCGTTTAATGTTGTGCGACCAGAAGTTCCTCCAATCATGAAGCCTCGAGCTTGTTGGTCACCCGCCGCCCACATTAAATCACCAATGCGTTGGAAGCCAAACATTGAGTAATAGATGTAGAAAGGAATCATCGGTAAATCGTTATTGCTATAAGAAGTAGCAGCCGCTAACCATGATGCAGTCGCGCCACATTCGTTAATACCTTCTTGGAGAATTTGACCTTTTTCATCTTCACGATAGTAAGCAACTTGCTCTTTATCTTGTGGGGTATATTGTTGACCATGTGGGTTATATATACCAATTTGGCGGAAGAGACCTTCCATACCAAACGTACGCGCTTCGTCAGCGAGAATTGGTACTAGTCGCGGTGCTAAGTCTTTATCTTTTAGCATGATGTTAAGCGCACGCACAAAAGCGATAGTGGTTGAGATTTCTTTAGATTGTGCTTCAAGTAATGGCGCAAATTCGCTTAAAGGAGGGATAGAAACCGTTCCTGAGAATTTAGTTAGTCGTGAAGGCACATAACCATGTAATGCTTGACGTCGTTCATGAATATATTTGTATTCAGGGCTATGTTCTTCGAATTTGATATAAGGTAATTTTTCAAGTGCTTCATCAGTAACCGGAATGTTAAAGAAGTCACGAACATGGCGAACGCCATCCATATTCATTTTTTTGACTTGGTGTGCAATGTTTTTCGCTTCTGCGGCTTCACCCATTCCATAACCTTTAATGGTGTGGGCTAAAATAACTGTTGGGCGATCTTTTGTCTCTTTTGCTCTTGCAAATGCAGCAAACATTTTTTCGGGGTCTTGACCACCACGGTTTAGTCTGAAGATCTCTTCATCAGACATATCTTTGACTAATTCAGCCGTTTCAAGATATTTTCCAAAGAAGTGTTCACGTACATAAGCGCCGTCTTTTGATTTGAAAGTTTGATAATCGCCATCAAGAGTTTCATTCATTAAACGAATTAATTTCCCTGATTTATCTTTTTGCAATAATTTATCCCAACGATCGCCCCAAAGTACTTTAATCACATTCCAACCAGCACCAGCAAACACACCTTCTAGTTCGTTCACTATTTTGCCATTACCGGTTACCGGGCCATCAAGACGTTGCAAGTTACAATTGATAACAAAGACTAAATTATCAAGTTTTTCACGTGTTGCAACCGTGATTGCACCTTTTGCTTCTGGCTCATCCATTTCACCATCACCTAAGAACGCGTAAACCGTTTGTTCAGTGGTATCTTTTAAACCACGATGGTTTAAGTATTTTAAAAAGCGAGCTTGGAAGATTGCACTAATTGGTCCTAACCCCATTGATACGGTTGGGAATTGCCAAAATTCCGGCATTAATTTTGGATGAGGATAAGATGATAAACCTTTACCGTGAACTTCTTGCCTAAAGTTATCAAGCTGTTCTTCAGTTAAACGACCTTCAATAAAAGCGCGTGAGTAGATACCCGGTGAGATATGACCTTGGAAATAGATTAAATCCCCACCATCTTTTTCATTGCGAGCACGGAAGAAATGGTTAAAACATACTTCATAAAATGTAGCAGCAGATTGGAATGATGCCATATGACCACCAAGCTCTAAATCTTTTTTAGAAGCTCGTAAGACCATCATAATTGCATTCCACCGAACAATTGAACGGATTCGTCTTTCAATTTCCCAATCACCTGGATATGCTGGTTGTTCTTCGACAGGGATTGTGTTTATATAGTTACTGGTTGAAGAACCAAATAGTAAAGGGACACCACCATCTCTAGCTTTATTGACAATCTGTTCAATAATATATTGAGCACGTTCGACGCCTTCTTCTCGAATAATAGAATCTAAACTTTCCAGCCAATCCTTTGTTTCGACTGGATCGATATCATTCATTTGCATGTCCGACATATAAAACCTCTTTTTTGTTTAAAAAATGCAGTTTTTGCTATCCTTAGCTATAACAGACGCCATAACTAAAATTATAAGCTTCAACTTTGCATTACGGATGCTTAATTGATATCAGTCTGCCAGTTTCCATTAAAAAGTAAAGCAAACCACCGCCCTGAAAAGAATGTTAATTCCTATTAAATTAATCAACTATTTCAATTATTAATATAAATAAAAAGATAATTATTTGATATAAGTCAAATTTAACTCATGAGATTGGAAAGAATACTGCGTTTTGAGTTATACCTTGAATAGTTAGCGGTTGTCAAGATATAGTAAAATCTGCTATATAGTTGTTAATTTATTGTTAAATTAAGACTGAATTGACAGATAATATGCCAAGTAAAAACGTCATTATTAAAGAGTTAAACACTATGCCTTATTGGCATACTTATCAAGCTATGCATGATTTTACTCAGCAGCGTGATAAGCAAACTCAAGACGAGATTTGGCTAGTTGAACATCCTCCGGTTTTTACTCAAGGTAAGGTTGGAAAACCTGAGCACCTGCTTACTAAAACGGATATTCCTGTTGTGCAAACTGATCGTGGTGGTCAAATTACATACCATGCGCCTGGACAACAAATTATGTATATCTTATTGGATTTAAAAAGGCGTAAAATAGGTATTCGTGATGTCGTCAATTATTTAGAAAATAGTGTTATTCAAACATTAAAGCACTATGAGATAGTCGCCTATTCAAAACAAGACGCTCCGGGCGTTTATGTCAATCAACAGAAGATCTGTTCTCTTGGATTACATATTAAGCGTGGCTGTACCTTACATGGATTAGCCCTTAATATCGATATGGATCTCACTCCTTTTAATTATATTAATCCATGTGGTTATTCTGGATTAGAAATGACGCAGTTGAAACAATATGTTTCAAAAATTGATCGCCAAGAGATTAACCATTTATTGACTGATTATTTTATTAATCAGCTACCAAACTATTAAGATGTGAATTATGCAAAATACTGAAATCCGCAGTTCAAAATATCGTGATGCCGAAAAAACGCGTCTAATTCCCTCAATCACTATAGAGGATACAGCTCCTTTAAAAAAACCTGATTGGATGAGAATTAAGTTGTCGGCAAATACAGAAAATATTACGCATATTAAAAATACGATGCGTAAACATGGGTTACATTCGGTTTGTGAAGAGGCTTCATGCCCTAACTTGGCGGAGTGCTTTAATCATGGGACCGCGACTTTTATGATTTTAGGGGATATTTGTACTCGTCGTTGTCCTTTCTGTGATGTTGCTCATGGTCGCCCTTTGCCACCAGACCGTGAGGAACCGAATAAGCTTGCGCAAACAATTCAAGAGATGAAATTGCGTTATGTTGTGATCACCTCTGTTGATCGTGATGACTTGAAAGATGGCGGAGCAAGTCACTTTGCTTCATGTACTCAAGAGATTCGTTCATTAAGCCCGAATATAAAAATTGAAACTTTAACTCCTGATTTTCGTGGTTGTGTTGATGAAGCCGTTGCGGTTTTAAGTGAAAACCCTCCGGATGTGTTTAATCATAATTTGGAAAATATTCCTCGTTTGTATAAAAAAATACGTCCAGGAGCAAGTTATGAGGGATCGTTACAATTACTTGAAACGTTTAAACAAAAACACCCCGAAATTCCCACAAAATCAGGATTGATGGTTGGTTTAGGCGAAACCAATGAAGAACTTATTCAGGTTTTGAAGGATTTGCGTAGCCATGGTGTTACCATGCTAACTTTAGGTCAGTATCTACAACCAAGTAAGTATCATTTGCCTGTGGAGCGCTATGTTTCACCTGAGGAATTTGATGAATTAAAACAGATGGCGCTGGCTATGGGATTCACCCATGCAGCTTGCGGACCATTTGTGCGTTCATCTTATCATGCTGATCTACAAGCAATGGGAAAAGAGGTGAAGTAATATTCACCTCTTTGGAAAACATTGTTTAATTATCTACCACAATAAAATGACGATTTTCGGTGACAATTTGTAAGAAGGTAGGTAAGTTTATCTTTTCATCTTTCAATTGGTTACCGTTTAGATCATAGATTTTAGATCGTCCATACGCATCAATTACCACAGTTTTATTACCATAAAGCGCTGCAACCTGATTTTCACTTCCAGCTAGAATCCATTCACGCTCTTGTTGGTTAAATAGATTTTGACCTTGGCTATACTGTTTTGCAGGTGTAGTGACGTTGAGAGCATCTTGCATTAATGTTCTTAATATATCCGTTTCAGAAGTTATATTATTAACTTCTTTTGCCTCTTTACCTGGCCATGAAATAATTAATGGTACTTTTAAGGCATTTCGATTAAAGTTAATTTCATCATTACGTAAAGCAGATTTTTTAGCATCATCTATTTTTATGTCATTAGAACCGGTAATAATAATTATGGTGTTTTCGTATGCATTAGATAATGTTAAATATGCAATTAAAGATTCTAAATATTGGTCGAGTTTTTTTGCATCTGTCTCTAATTCGGTTATTGGCATTTTTTTATTTTTGGCACCCAGTGAATATTGGATGACAGAAAATAGAGGAGCGTGGTTTTCGAGTTGATTTTGTTCATCGTGCCATGCCATCCAATTATCAGTGGTTTGCTTGTTAGACTGCTTTTTACCATCTGGGGTGGTGAAATTAGACAATAATGCATAACGATAAAGTGGTTCAGAAAAACCATCAGCAGAGAATAGACCAACGTTATAATGTTGTTTAGTTACAGTTTCGAATAATACCGATGGCTTATGCCCGGCCAAGATACTATTATAATAATTCGGGTCAAGGCCATAGAATAATGAGAAGTTATTTAAGTAGGCTTGGCTACTTGCGCCATAATGATTAGTAAATTGTATATTTTGGCTAGCAAATTCTTTCAGCCAAGGCATATTATTGGCTAATAGTCGATCATTCCAACCATTAATATCAATAATCAAGATATTCGGTTTATCTTGATTTTCATTAAATGAAATTTTATCGAGTGGATATTCAATAGCGATCGCAAATGGGTTACCTTCTTGAATTGCGCGATTACGATAGCCATTCTCTTCAATAAATCCATAACGCTCAAGAAAATGACGCGCCGTTAACGGATACGATAGCGGTAAGCTTGATCGTTGCATCGTAATTGGACGATAGAAGTTAGCATCGGCCCAAATATGAATCAAATGTGATGAGACAAAGCATAGAATAAAACCTATTACTACAGGTCTGGCAAAACGTTTGCGTTTACTTAAACTGCGTTGTTTTTTCCAACTCCAAATCGAGAATAATATTTCAACCAAAAGAATAAAGGGTATTAATATAAATGCACTATTGAGAAAAGATGCTTTATCCGAGGTAAATAGTTGCCAGATAGATAAATTTAGATGCATTCTAAAATGCGAGAAAACTTCAACATCAATAAGCAGTAAACTAATTCCTATCGTTGCAACGATAGTTGCAATAATCCTTTGCCATCGTGAAGAGTGAATAAGAAAACTTAACGGAAAAAGCAATATCAAATAAACAATGAAAGTAAGAAAACTAAAATGCCCAATCGCACTAATAATTGCATAAAAACGCCCCATGAATGTTCGGGGCCAATCAGCAATGAGCAAATATTGGCTACCAAGTAAAATGACTACCAGAATATTAAATAGCGTAAACCAATGCCCCCAACTAACTATCTGCGAGGTTTTATCGTCTTTGATATGATTGTTTTTGAGTTTGAGCATATTTAATTGTAGTAATTACCAAGAAAAACTTAATTGAAATTTACGTCACAGTTTAACTGATTTTTTAAAATCTTTCCGTAATTTTTTTAGCATAAAGCCTTTGGTTATTTGTTGGCGTTGCTATCGATACTTGTTATAATTTGCTTTAATAATATAGCTAATTAAAAAGATACTAACTTTGGCAATCAAACAACTCAACTCTCAAGAAGTCCAACCTAACGTAAATGACATTGTAAATAATAGCGATATTAAAACAAATTTATGCAGTGATGGATTAACCAATTTGTTATCGTGGCAACCTCGCGTTGCTGCTGCTGTATCCTTATTGTGCAAAAATCATAATACGCAGTATCGTTCTCGCTTTGTGCTTTTAAAAGCATCTGAAAGCGAGCTTTTTTTTGATTTATTAAAGCAGTCGGTAAAGCGTAATCTCACAACGACCCATTTAGGTTATAGCTATTACTTTAGTGATAATAAAATTACCTTAACTGAAGCGAAAAGTAAGCAAGATAATTTTGCATCCCAAGATAATTGTCTATCAGCAACAATCGTTGATATGGAGAAACTATTTGGTTGTGTTAGGCAACCTGAAAATAGTCCAATCAAATTACAAGCTGGTTTAGTTCATGATGCTAATGGTGGTGTTTTAATTTTAGGATTGCGTTCACTGCTTGCGCAACCAGTAGTTTGGTCTAAGTTAAAACAGATGGTTCTGTCACAAACTTTTGAATGGTTTTCAGCTGATGATTCTCATCCATTACCATTATCTATTCCTGCCATGCCGTTGGATTTACGCATTATTTTAGTCGGAGATAGGCTCTCTCTAGCTGAATTGCAGGAATTTGAACCAGAATTTTATTCATCATCTATTTACGCTGAATTTGAAAGTGAAATGCATATCACTGAACCTCAGCGAATTAATGATTGGATGAATTATTTACAATTTATAAGCCACCACTTAGCGCTACCTAAAATTGAGCAATCTGCTTTTGCTAAAATTTATAAACACGCAACAAGATATACGGGTGATCAATATTATTTACCACTTAGCGTTGAATGGGTGCAATCGATTCTGCTAAATTCATCTTATTTTATAGAAAATCAGAATATTGATGCTTTAGCCGTCACAAAGGCTTTAGAACAAAAAACATGGCGAGAAAATTATTTAGCTGAGCGGTTCCATGATGAGATTTTTACCAATCAAATTTTGATTGATACTCAGTCACAAGTGGTTGGGCAGATTAATGGGTTATCAGTTATTGAATACCCCGGTTATCCAAAAGCGATTGGTGAGCCAACACGGTTAAGCTGTCTTGTCCATTTTGGTGACGGTGAATTAATTGATATTGAACGTAAAACCGATCTTGCTGGCAATATTCATTCTAAAGGGATGATGATTATGCAAGCGTTTATTATGTCGGAGTTTGCAATCAATCATCAACTTCCATTTTCTACGTCATTAGTATTTGAACAATCCTATAATGAGATTGATGGCGATAGCGCTTCACTAGCGGGGCTTTGCGCGCTGATTAGTGCGCTATCTAATCAACCTATCGATCAGCAATTAGCTGTGACAGGATCTGTTGACCAATTTGGCCATGTTCAATCTATTGGTGGCGTTAATGAGAAAATAGAAGGCTTTTTTGCTGTTTGTCAGCACCAAGGTTTGACGGGCCAACAAGGTGTTATTATTCCTGCTAGTAATCAGCGCCATTTAAGCTTAAGCGATGACATTATTGAGGCAATTAATAATGATAAATTCTCTATTTGGACTGTCGAACATGTCGCCGATGCGCTCTATTTATTAACTGGTATTCCTTACAAAGATGAGAATAATATTAGTCTTTATAAGTTGATTCATGCTCGTATGCAATCAATGCTAATTCAAGATAAAAGACGTGATGGTTGGCTCAGTCGCTGGAAAAAAATTGCAAAAAGTAACAATACACAATAAACTTGAGACCAAAATTTCATTGATGCGATTAATGAAATAATCATGTAAAACTTTACAGCTTAGGTTAATTATTAGTTTTTTAATCAATAATGATTCTATAAGCAATTATGTAATGACAACAAAATAAAAGGTTTTTTTATGACATTTGAACGTAAATCTTCGTATGATAAAGCAGATCTAATTAAATCAGGTAATAGTGAATTATTTGGTCATGATGGACCGCCATTACCGTCTGATTTGATGCTAATGATGGATCGCGTTATTGAAATGAATGAAGACGGTGGTAGTTTCGGTAAAGGTTATGTTGAAGCTGAGTTTGATATTAATCCTGATTTATGGTTTTTTAAATGTCATTTCAAAAACGATCCGGTAATGCCTGGTTGTCTTGGTCTTGATGCTTTATGGCAATTAGTCGGTTTTTATTTAGGCTGGATTGGCGGTAAAGGTAAAGGCCGAGCGCTTGGTGTTGGTGAATTAAAATTAAAAGGTCAAATATTACCTAATAACAAAAAAGTGACTTATAAAATTAATTTTAAACGTGTTATTAATCGTAAATTAATCATGGGAATCGGCGATGGTGAAGTTTACGTTGATGGTAAATTAATTTATGAAGCAACTGATCTTAAAGTTGGTTTATTTAAAGACACGTCTGAATTTTAATTCAATATAATCTTACACTCCTTGCTCACTATTATTAATTACTGATAATTAGCAAGGAGTAGCTTTTTTTACGCTACTATTTTAAGAAACAATCCGTAATGTATTTTTTAAGAAAATCTCTCCTAATCCTCTTATTTGTTGTAATCGGTCAAGCACAAGCAGACTTTAATGGTAAAGTTGTAAAAGTAATTGATGGTGATACCGTTGATATATTAACAAATAAAAAAATTCGTGTCCGGTTACTCGATATAGATGCTCCAGAAAGACACCAAGCATATGGTAATGCATCAAGAAAATACTTAGCATCGTTGATTGCGGGTAAAACAGTTTATGTTAAAGAAAATAAAAAGGATATTTATCAACGGACATTAGGCGTCATCTATCTCAAACAAGTCAACATTAATGCTAAGATGGTGGAAAATGGCTTTGCGTGGGCTTACCGCTTCAAAGGGGTTGCTAGTAATAAGAATATGGTGAAACTCGAATTAAAAGCTAAACAAAACAAAAAAGGACTATGGAAAGATAAACATCCAATAGCCCCTTGGGATTTTCGCTATCGTAAGAAATAATAGCGTCTAAACAATGACTTTATTTTTTAGCTGGGACTGAAGCTTCTAGTTGTTTTAATACTTCAGTTGCTTGTTTACAGCCTTCTTCTTGATTTGCAGTAGGCATTGCAGAAATTTGTTGTTTAGCTGTTTCTAAGTTTTGTTTGATCATGTCTGTTTGTTGTTTAGTAGCAGCATCATCAGGAATAGATTTAATAAAGCTATCAACTTTTTCAAAGTAAGTTTTGCAAGATTCTGATAACTCAGCCATAGCAACAGAAGATAAACCTAATAATGCAACAGATAATACTAATTTTTTCATTGTTTCTTTTCCTTAAAATTATAAATATTTAGAACATAAAAGTATGTTTATTACTGAATTACTTTGAAGGGATAATATAAGAATTGGTAAAGAAAGTCTATTAATTAAATGTAAAAAATCTTATCAATAATTAATACTGATAAGATAATATGAAAAATCTTATCAATAACCAATATCGATAAGATAATTTAAAAATTACAAATTAGATAATTGTAACATCAGCAGCAGCAGGGCCACGAGGACTATCTTGGATAGAGAACTCAACTTGTTGGCCTTCGCCTAAAGTTTTAAATCCATCGCCAGAGATTGCAGAAAAATGAACAAACACATCTTTACTTCCATCAGCAGGTGAAATAAAACCAAAACCTTTACTTTCATTGAACCATTTAACTTGACCAGTTTTTTTAGACATAAAAATCTTCCTATAAATAAATTAATTACAGCCATCAAAGGCGAAACATTAGAACATAAAACCTAGACTACTTATTAACAAACAGAAGAGAAGACTGAAGAGAACTAATACAAATGTGATTAAAGTAAACTACAAACTGCATAAATCTAAATGTTACAAAATATATCTGCATGTAATATGCTGGTGACTATTAACTCATAAATAGATGACTAATACAAGCAATGATTTGCTATTATTTACAATTAAAAATGAAATGAACAATAACTATTTGTTATTGTTCATGTTAACAATCTTTAATTTTTTGACAAATCTTTGGATTTTTGAATTGAAGCCTCTACTGCGTCAATGATAGCTGCTCGAAAGCCTTTTTCCTCAAGTACTTGCACGCCTTCAATTGTAGTACCCGCTGGTGAACAAACCATATCTTTTAATTCACCTGGATGTTTTCCTGTCTCCAGCAATAATTTAGCTGAACCCATCACTGTTTGTGCCGCAAATTTGTAAGCTTGTTTTCTAGATAAGCCACCTTTAACTGCACCATCAGCCAATGCTTCAATGAACATAAATACAAATGCAGGAGAAGAGCCACTTGCCCCAACTACGGCATCAATTAAGTATTCAGGTACAACTTCTGTTTCACCAATACAATTTAATAAAGTTTCAACAATTGTTAATTCTTGATCAGTAATTTCTGTATTAGGTGTGATAGAACACATAGCGGCATTAACTAAAGCTGGAGTATTTGGCATAACTCTAACAATTTTTTGTTCATAGCCTACACATTGCGCAATAGTTTTAATCGTTACACCGGCGGCAATCGAGATGACAATGGTATCTTTTTTTAACTCTTTTTGAATATCATTTAATACATCCACAATAACATTGGGTTTAACTGCTATGAAAACAATATCTGATTCTCGTGCAACATCTTTTGCCGATCCTAAATTATTTATTGAATGCGTTTGATTAAGTGCTTGGCCCTTTTCGGGATGAGGATCATAAACGTAAATTTGCGTTCCCGGCACAATATTACTTGCTAAAATACCTTGTAAAATGGCATTACCCATATTACCAATACCGATAAGACCTATACGCTGTTCCATTTGTTTATACCTTTATGAATGAAATACTATAAAGATTATAAAATAAATTTTTGAATAAAACTTATAAAATTTACGAATAAAAAGAAGACGAAATTTTTACTATTTAACTTAATCAATCATTAATTGCATACCAACTTGTTGACCTGTTTGCATTAATGATAATATCTGCCTTGTTTTACCCTCGTTGATCAAATTGCTGACGGCTGTGGTGTTGATCAGAACTTCAAAAATAGCTTTTCGACTTTGTTTATAAGGTATTAATTTTTGACAGACTATCGCTTTTAAACTATTTGATAGCTGAGTACGAATTAATGCACGTGTTCCCTCTTCAAAGACATCAATAATACGGTTGATTGTCTGTATTGCAGTACGAGTGTGCAATGTTGCAAGAACTAAATGGCCGGTTTCAGCAATAGTTAATGCAGCTTGAATGGTCTGTTTATTGCGTAATTCACCCAATAAAATGATATCTGGATCTTGCCTTAATAAACTATCAATTGCATCACCAAAATGGTTAATTTCGCGTTGTTGGATAAGTGATTTATCACTTTGATAAATGAACTCAATAGGGTCTTCTAATGTGATAATATGTTTAGCTAACGTCTGATTTATATGATCAATTAATGCAGCTAAAGTTGTTGATTTTCCGCTACCTGTTGCGCCAGTAACTAAGATAATTCCAGATTCTGCTTTTGCTAATTCATTTAGTACATCAGGAGCCTGAATATCAGTTAAGCTTGGTATTTGTTGCTTAATAATTCGAAATACGGCTGAAATACCACGTTTTTGATAAAAAATATTTACCCTAAAACGGCCTATATCTTCAAGATGATAACCAAAATCAATTTGTTGATGCTGCTGTAATAGCCCCTTTTGATCGTCATTTAATAGATTAAATAAATCAATTTCAAGTTTTTGTGGCGATAATTTATCTTGTGCAATAGGTTTTAGCTCACCATCAATACGAATCCACGGTTTTTCACCACTAGAAAGATGCAAATCAGAAGCTTTTTGCGTTACACTAAAAGCCAACATTGAATTTATCATTTTCACTCACTATCCATTAGTTTATTGGGAATTAATATGAATACAGTACATGACAATTTAATCAAGATTAAAAATGAAATACATAAAATTGCCTTAGATTGCGATCGAAATCCCAATACAATTGAACTTATTGCAGTAAGTAAAACCAAGCCGGTCACATTAATCGCTCAAGCAATTGATGCAGGCCAATTAGCCTTTGGTGAAAATTATGTTCAAGAAGGTGTTGAAAAGATTGCTTACTTTAATAAAAATATGCCAAATACCCCGATTACTTGGCATTTTATCGGGCCATTGCAATCAAATAAAACTAAGCTAGTTGCTGAAAATTTTGATTGGATGCACACCATTGAACGTTTCAAAATTGCTCAGCGTTTAAATGATCAGCGACCTACAGATATGGATAAGTTAAATGTTCTTATTCAGGTAAATATTAGTAATGAAGAGAGTAAATCTGGAATTGCAGTAGATGAAGTCGCCGATTTAGTTAAGCAGATAATTACATTACCTAATTTAAGGTTACGTGGCCTTATGGCCATCCCCGAGATAGAAAATGATTATGCCAAACAACTTGAGGTATTTGAACAGATGACTCAGCTTTTAGAATCATTGAAAACGGATTATCCTTTTTTAGATACATTATCAATGGGCATGTCAGGCGATATGAAAGCAGCTATTGTTGCAGGCAGTACAATGGTTCGCATTGGTAGTGCAATCTTTGGTGCACGGCAATATGTGTGATATATTGCAGATCATTTTAGATTTTAGGAGTATTAAATGATTTCGTTAATCTTCTTAGGAAGGGCTATTTTCACTATTTGCTTATACATACTTATTCTACGTTTGTGGATGCAGTATGCGCGAGTAAATTTTCATAATCCCTTTACTCAATTTATTGTTCGTATTACCCAACCGATTATTGGTCCAATGCGAAAACTTATTCCATCTATTGGTCGTATCGACACGGCGACATGGATTCTTTTTTATGCAGTTGCATTACTAAAAATTATGTTTATTTTCCGTTTTGAGGGATATAACGCACCGTTGTTTAGCCCTTATTACCTATTATTCGCCTTGGCTGCAATGGCTCATGCGATTGGACACCTCATTTTTTGGTTATTATTATTTAGAGCTATTTTAAGTTGGGTTAGTCGTGGACAATCTTATACTGATGAATTACTTGCTCAATTAACAGAACCACTTATTGCACCTATTCGGCGCATTATACCGCCATTAGGTATGATTGATATTTCATTTATGATATTTGTTTTTATATTAATGTTTTTAAACTTATTAGCTGTCGATTTTCTTGGAAATTTATGGCTTATACTATAAAAATAAAAGAGAGCCTAGGCTCTCTTTTTAAATAATATGATCTTCCCAACAAATCACATCTTTTTCATACACAATTCGATTTTTGACTGATATTTTTAATTTGTGCATTAACTTTTTATTTCCAACAATTAATGGATGCCATTGCGGTAACTGCCCTGTTTCTGAAAAATAACGATAAGCGCAAGTTGCTGGTAACCACTCAATTGTCAGTAAATTTTCTCTTGTTAGCTTGATGCAATCAGGCTCATATTTAAAACGGTTGTGGTAATGTCTGCACTGGCAAGTATTTGAATCAAGCAAATTACATGCAACATTGGTATACAGTATTTCGTCAGTATCCTCGTCCTGTAATTTATTTAGGCAACATTGGCCACAACCATCGCATAGTTGTTCCCACTCGTCATCACTCATTTGATCTAAAGTTTTATATTCCCAAAATGGTTCAATCATACTTTAAAATCGTCTTCATTTAACATTTGTAAGAAAAATCCATCCGCTTTAATTTTTTCCTCAATTTCCTGTGCTGTTCCTACCACAAAACGCCGTTTACCATCGAGTAAGACTTTCATGACAAAAGCTGGCGTGCCAAAAATTGACATAATTTTTTCAGGAATTGGAGAGAAATCGTTCTCTTTTTCCATATAGAGATAACAATTTTCTTTTTTTGTGCTTCTATAAATATAACACCACATCATAAACTAAAATCCTATTTCTCAATTATCTCAGGCTATTTTGCAAATAGACACCTGCACCAAATAATCCCGGATCTTTATGAGTAATCACATAAACAGGAATTTTTTTAACTAAATAAGACATACGACCTTTATGTTCAAATGCTTCTCTAAATGGTGATGATTTAAAAAATTCTATAAATCTAGGCACAATACCGCCAGCAATATACACACCGCCTTGAGTATTAAGTGTTAAGGCTAAATTACCCCCAAATCGTCCCATAAAAGTACAAAAATGAGTTAATGTTTCTGAGCAAATTGGGCAACTATTTGATAATGCTTTATTCACAATAATATCTGGCGTGATATCTTCAACTGGTTGATTATTGATCTGTAACAAAGCTTGATAGATATTAACAATACCATTACCCGATAAAAAACGCTCTGAAGAAACTCGACCAAATTTTTTTCTTAACTGAGCTAAAATTCGATCTTCTTGTTCATTAACCATAGGTAATTCTGTATGACCACCCTCGCCTGATAGGCTAATCCAATGACCATTAACTTTAACTAAATGAGAAACCCCTAAACCCGTTCCGGCACCATAGATTGCTATTGGATAATCAAGATTCGGCTCCTCACCACCAATTTTAACCACATCTTGCGCGGATAATTGAGGAATAGATGTTGAAACTGCAGTAAAGTCATTAATTACTTCTAACTTAGTTAGTTTAAGTTCTTTGATAAGTTCTGAACGAGAAAACGACAAATTATTATTAGTCATTTCAATCAAATCACTTTCATTGATTGGGCAAGCTATGGCAATGCAAGCCATATCCACTGTTACCGCTTGGGATTTCAAATAGTTTTTAATTAATTCAAGTAGTACATCATCTTTTGAAATGAGGATTTTAGTTATTGCGGATAATTCATTAGTTGCTAAATCATAAAGTGCAAAACGAGCGTTGGTTCCACCAATATCGGTAACTAGTGCATATTGACTCATGTTATTCCCTTTTTCTAAAAATAAAATCTTTCTATATGAACAATAGTTCAATAAATATTAAAAATAAAACTGGCAATATTATGGACTATTTATAATGATTTAACTAGATTGCTTTAACAGAATTTACTATTACCGCTAACAAAATTGTTAGCGGGTAATTTTTAAAAAGTTGAAAGGAAAATAACCACTAAAGCCATTTTTTGAGTTTAAAGTAAATGTAAGGAGCGACCCCTGCTATTAACATCAACAATAAAGATAATGGATATCCATATTCCCATTTTAACTCAGGCATATTTTCAAAGTTCATACCATATGCTGATGCAACTACTGTTGGCGGTAAAAATACCACAGAAACAACCGAGAAAATCTTAATTATTCTGCTTTGTTCAATATTTATAAAGCTAGTAGCTGCTTGCATTAAAAAGTTAACCTTTTGGAATAATGACTCATTATGGGGTACCAATGATTCAATATCTCGAATAACTTCTCTCGCTTGTTCTAACTGTTCAACAGGCATCTTAGCACGACGAACTAAATAGTTAACCGCACGCTGACTATCCATTAAACAGAGGCGTACTTTCCACGCCGTATCTTCGAGCTCAGCTAAGGAAGTAATCGCTTCATCATAATGCTCTTGAGCGGAACGATCCATAATAATTAAGCTCAATTCTTCTAGCTCACTATAAATATTTTCAATTTGATCGGCTAATTGTTCAACTTTAACTTCAAATAAATCTAATAAAACTTCATACGGATTTCCATCATTCATTCCCTGATAACGAGAACGCATTCGGTATAGTCGAAATGCAGGTAAATCGCGTTCACGCAGTGTAAATAAACGTCCATTATGCACGGTAAAAGCGACGGTAGAGTTACCGGCGCGATCTTCTGCATCTTCATAAAAAAAGAAGGAGTGAACATGTAGTCCTTCATTATCTTCGAAAAAACGAGCTGATGCTTCAATATCGTCTAATTCGATACTTGTTGCTAAATTTTGACCTAAATTGGTCAGGATGAATTCACGATCAGCTTCTTCCGGCTCGATCAAGTCAATCCAAGTCGCATTCTTTATATCGCCTTCATTAATTTTTACTAATTGTTTGTTTTTTAATCCAAACGCATTAATCATAAGGCCTCCAGCAGAAAAATGTTTAAGATATGAAATGGGTGGCATTATACTCGTTATAGGCAAAAATTCCTATGTCTAAGCCAATCTTTCTGAATTTTTAAAATTTGGATACAAACTTCCAAATTTAAATTAAATTCGGTGATGTTATTTCAGTCTCATGTTACAATAGCGCAATTATATATCTATGCAATTGTTAGGAGTTTATAATGGCAACCCGAGGAATTAATAAAGTCATTTTAGTTGGTAATTTAGGTCAAGATCCAGAAGTACGTGTCATGTCAACTGGTAATACTGTCGCAAATTTTAATGTTGCTACATCAGAAACTTGGAAAGACAAGCAAACTGGCGAAAATCGAGAAAAAACAGAATGGCATCGAATTGTCGTATTTGGTAAATTAGCTGAAATTACTGGTGAATACATTAAAAAAGGAACACTAGTTTATATTGAAGGGCAACTACAAACTCGTAAATGGCAAGACCAATCAGGTCAAGATCGTTACACTACAGAAGTTGTTATCAACCCTATTGGTGGCGTATTGCAAATTTTAGGTAACCGCCCTAATAATGACTCTTATAATGAAGGTTCAAAAAGTTGGGGACAAAGTGCAAATAATACATCCTCTGCGCCAACTACTCCTACAGCACCTCGTGCTTCATCAACTGCACCAGCAAGTCAACCAGCTATGCCTGAACCTCCAATGGATTTCGATGACGATATTCCATTTTAATCGTTATTTATTCGATTCATTATTATATAGGCGTATAAATTACGCCTTTTTCAAATAGCATTTTTACAATCTTCTTCAAAAATCCCCCACCTATTGTACCTAGCTTTTCTTATAGCCGGTATTAGAACGATAAAGCTCTGGCGTAACACCTGAAATATTTTTAAACATAGTAATAAAAGCCGATACTGAACTATAACCAACAGAAAACGCGATGTCTTGTATCGATTTTCCTTGTTCTAAAAGCGAAATACTATATAAAAACCGTAGTCGCTGTCGCCACATACTAAATGACATACCTAATTCTTGCTGGCAACGCCTTGCAAGAGTTCGTTCTGTACTAAAAACTTTTTTAGCCCATTGTGCCAGTGTCTTATTATCAGCAGGATTACGTTCCAACTCATTTAAAATCGGGGCTAAGTATTTATCTTTAGTATTGGGTAGATACATATTATGGTAAGGTTCTGCTGAAATCTGATCAATCAATACTTGCCCTAACCTCAGATCTTGCTCACTTTCTGGTTCTACAATATTTCGGTCAAAAAAGGAATCAATAATAGCTTGGCTAAGCTTACTCAAGTTAAGCAAACAAGTATTTTTAGGCATCGCTTGATAACTATTAATATTAATTGTACGAAACCATGCAGATTTTTTATTAAAACAAGCATGTTCGGTATAGGGTGGAATCCATAATGCGAAACCCGATGGCGCCAAATAACGTTGATCTTTAACCGTTAAAACAAAAATTCCTGACTTTACACAAATAACCTGTCCCCAAGGATGATGATGTGATGAATATTCAGTATCAGCATTGAACGATTCATGATGGAAAAAGAGTAATGGTTTTAGATTAGAAGTAGTTAAAATTGATTGTTTTTTGACATTCATAAATAGTTAAATAGAATAAATTTTGTCTTATATTAGATCATTTTGTCTGATTAAAGAAATATTTATTAAATAAGACAAGATAAACTAGATTTATTTTTCTACTCGTTGATTTATCAAAAAATATATGGCTTATTTATACCCATTTATTGCAGTATTTATTTGGGCAGGCAATGCCGCTATCAATAAATTATCTGTTGGCGTGATTGATCCGGCAGTTATCTCATTTTATCGCTGGCTTCTCGCTCTCATTTTATTAACCCCATTTTTGCTAAAAGGTATTACTAAAAATTTACAGCAAATCTTCCCACATGTTTTTAAATTAATGGTGCTAGGTCTACTTGGTATGGCTTCATATCAATGCCTGGCTTATTATGCTGCTGCAACTATTAGTGTATTAACTATGGGAATTATTATGTCAATAATTCCATTATTAACCATTATATTAAGCCTATTTATTTTAAAAGTAATACCCACCCAAGGCGTGCTAATTGGTAGTATTTTATCTTTCATGGGATTAATTTGGCTGATTAGTGGAGGTCATCCGTTGCTCAAACTTGGTATTGGTAAAGGCGAGATAATGATGTTATTGGCGGCACTATCTTATGCACTTTATGGTGTGTTAACTAAAAAATGGGCTATGCCTATAACCAATTGGCAGTCAGTTTATGTCCAAATTATTTTTGGTACATTAGCTTTATTACCCGGTTTTTTATTAAGCGATAATATAACTATAAATTCGGATAATGTTGGGTTAGTCCTTTACGCAGGCATTCCAGCTTCTATAATTGCACCATTTGTTTGGATAATGGGTATAAAAAAACTTGGCGCAAATAAAACTGCCCTCTTCTTAAATTTAACTCCATTTATTACCGCTATAATCTCAATAATATTTTTGCATGAAACACTCTATAGCTACCATATAATTGGTGGAGGTATGTCAATAATTGGCGTGATATTAGCTCAAAACCTAAAATCACCATTATTTAAAAAAGCATCTAATGAAAGTGATTAATTAAGCCGTGTTTAGCAACGATGATATTAATTATCAACTGTTGGTTGATGTATCTTTTTTTTATATTTCATATATACCTAATTTAAACTATTATTATGATTTAGATTCATTTTATGCTGGAACTTATACAAACTGTTGGTTTGATTCTGTTTATACCATTCCATTGACTACCGTTGTATTACTATTAGGTCTATCAAGCAATATGACCAATGAAGATTACCAATCAAAAATGACTTGTATTTATGTCTTTATCATTATGAGTGTGTCGCGTTATTGTGGCCAATTAGTAATAAGTACATTCGGCATCTCTATTCCTGGATTACGTATCGCTAGCGGAATGATTGTTGGTATCATTGGTTTTAGAATGCTATTTCCTCAACAACTCTCTCACAAAACGTTAGAAGCTGATGAGAAGAAAAAAGAAATTTAAAATAATATTGCATTTGTTCCCCTAGCTATGCCAAGCACCGCTGGCCCACGAACCATTGCGATGATTATCAGTATGTCTTCAACTGTGAAAAGTGGTGGGTATAACGTATCAACTTGGGTAGTTTATGCATCATCTATTCCATTACTATTATGTATTATTTTATGGTTCTGTATACGTAGTGCAGGCAGCATAATGCGGTTTATGGGAAAAAGTGGCATTGAAGCCACTTCAAAAATTATGGGCTTTTTATTAGTTTGTGTGGGTGCCCAGTTTATTATAAATGGTGTTAAAGAATTAATTTTAAGCTTTCAAAATATTTGAGGAGCGCTATTTTTTAATATCTATTTTACAGATTTGGAATGTTTTTAATCATTTCAACCCGCATTAAATAATCATATAGTGGTAATAGTTGTTTAAAACCTTTAGCAAGTTTATCAGCTAAATTACCATCTAATACATCTTCAATATGATTATTGGTTACCATCACGGCAAGACTTTTTCGGTTGTACCATGTCGATATTTTTTCATCTTTGATTAAAGGTCTTTTGTAAGACTCACCAACTAATTCAAATGGCTTTTTAACACAGCGAATAACTTTTAGAAATTTTTCGGTATCATTTAAAATTTCTTCACGAAATATATCCATAGTCTGTTTCGATGCACAATAATAACCTAATCCGTAACGATAACAATCTGGACTGATTTCAAAAAAATAGGCTGGCGCCTCTTTCCAATCACGATTTGGGCGTTTGAAAGTTAACCATAGTCGGCTACGATATAACGATTTGTCTTTTGAGAATCGAGTGTCACGATGAATACGAGATATGGTTTTACCAATAGCGGGACGCGTTTCAAACCACTCATCGATTTTTAGCATAGCTGGCGTTAACTGCTCAACTAATAATCTAAAAGGTTTTACTAAATCATTGTCATAAATAGCTCGGTGCTCATCAAACCAAGCCTTACTATTATTAATCCATGCATCTTGTAAAAAGTTTAATCCTGCCTGAGTAAAACCTGTAAACGTTGCCATCATCTACTCCTTAAATAATGTTCTTACTTTTTCTAAATCTTCTTGAGTATCGACACCAATTGCTGGAGGTTGTTTAGCTACAGCGACATGAATTTTTTCACCATACCAAAGTACACGCAGTTGTTCTAACATTTCAATTGACTCTAATGCCGAAGGTGCCCATTTTATATACTGCCTAATAAAACCAGCTCGATAAGCATAAATTCCTATATGACGTAAATAAAAATCGCCAATTTGATCTACCTTACCTTGCTCATTTAAATTAGCAAAACGGTCTCGCTCCCAAGGAATAGTCGCTCTTGAAAAATAAAGTGCATAACCATCTTTATCTGTCACGACTTTTACTGCTCCCGTATTGAACGCCTCTTCAACGCTATCAATAGGAACAGCTAACGTTGCCATGCCAGTTTTGAATTTCACTAGATTTTCGGCTACCTGATCAATAATAACTGGGGGAATCAAAGGCTCATCACCTTGAACATTAACGATAACTTCATCATCAGCAAATTTGTAACTATCAATTACTTCCGCTAACCGTTCTGTACCGGAATTATGCTTATCGCTAGTGAGAATTACTTCACCATTATAGCTTTTGACTACATCAAATACTTGTTGGTTATCCGTTGCAATGATTACTCGATTAGCTGACGATTTTTTAGCCTGCTCCATAACTCGAATTATCATTGGTTTGCCATGAATATCTGCAAGCGGTTTTCCTGGCAAACGACTTGAAGCATATCTTGCAGGAATAATTACCGTAAAACTCATAAAATTACCTCTAAACTTTTTTATTCTTTATCACAATGAGATGGAACTAATTGCTTTGCTTCGCTTGCTAATAAAACTGGAATACCATCTTTAATCGGGTAAACCAGCCGATCTTTTTGGCAAATTAATTGTTGATTTTGCTTATCATACTCCAATTGACCATGGCATATAGGACAAGCAATAGCGCTTAATAGAATCATTTTTTTTCTCTTAGTGATTTTTTTTCTACAAACATTGAATAAATCTTTTCAATAGCTTGATTTGGTATTACTGCATCAATGGGTAAATACCACCAGTTAGGTAATGCAAATTGACGACATTTTACTGCATCTTTTTCAGTCATTAAAAGTGTTTGATTATTTTCCACTACTTTCTCTAATAACGGAAGCGTAAAATTTTGGTGATCAGCAAAAGATTCTGTATGAACTAAATCAGCTTTCATTTTAATTAGCATATCAAAAAAACGCTTTGGATTACTGATACCTGCAATTGCACAAATATGATGAAGTGATGACAATTCACATTGTTGGTTAGTTAAGAGATTTACTACATGACCAGGTAATAATTGCATGGTGAAGGTTTTATCTGGAAATTGATTTACTATATCACCTGTACTATCGCCATTGATAATAATTAAATTAACCGATTTTAATCTTTCTCTTCTTTCTCGCATAGGTCCAGCCGGTATCCACCAACCATTACCAAATTGGCGTTTCCCATCTACCACAACAATTTCAATATCACGAGCTAAAGCATAATGCTGTAGACCATCATCGGTTAAAATCACATCCAATTGATAAGATTCTAATAACGCTTTAACTGCGTCAACTCGTTTTGGCGCGACTGCTACCGGTATATGGGTTCGCTGAAAAATTAATACAGGCTCGTCACCGGCTTGTTCAGTTCCAGTATGTTCATCTAAGACTAATGGATAGTGATCAGATTTTCCACCATAACCTCGCGAAACTAATCCTACTTTTAATCCTTTAGATTTCAACGCCTCAATTAAACTAATGGCAAGTGGCGTTTTACCATTACCACCCGCCGATAAATTTCCAATAACAATAATTGGAACAGGAGACTGCCATGATTTTAATACACCAAGTTTGTATAGTTGACGACGAACGGAAGCAATAATTCCATATAATAATGAAAATGGCAGTAGCAACCAAAATGATTTATTTTTACCATACCAAAGTTTTTCAATCATCATATCGCCCGCTATTTTCAATCATTTTTAAACCTTTAGTAACCCAATTTAAAGTACTTCCCTTATTTTACTCATAAAACGGTAAACTACCAAACCAATCATGATACCATCTTGGATTAATGTCATGTCGCAACGTTTTTTGCTGCCATGAAGTAGGATAAAAAAACAGACTTATTTGCCCCTCTCTTCCTGTAACAAAATAATTGATATTTAACTCTTTATAACGAGCAGTGATTTTATTTGAAGGGAGTTGCCAAGGGTTATAACGTGAGGTTGAAGTTAATGCATTAACTGGATTAACATAGTTTAAAAATGGATAACTTGACGAAGTATTACTACCATGATGTGGAGTTTGTAATATTGTTGAAGATAGATTTTTCTTATATTGCATAACTAAATCATACTCTTGCCTTCGTTCTAAATCACCGGTTAACAGCACTGAAAATCGACCATCAGTAAGTTGTATTACACACGAATCAGCATTTTCCGTGTTATCAACTAATTTAGTCGGCCATAGCACTTTAAGATTTAAGTGCTTCCAATAAAAATTATGCTTGGCTAAGCAATTATAATCATTGCGTAAATTTAAAGATGAACTCATAAGCCAGGCATTGGGATAACGTTGTTGTAAATAGGATAATCCTCCAATATGATCATTGTGACTATGGCTAATAATAATTCCTTCAAGCTGGAGGTTATGCCATTGCAGAAAAGGAGTAATAATTTGCTCTGCTGCTGAGCTGTTTTCCCATTTTGCACCCGTATCATATAAAATAGCTGATTGACCATTGTGAATTACAATAGCAAGACCATGCCCAACATCTAGCATATCCATTCGCCAAAGATAATCTGGTTGTTTATAGAAAGGAGAAAAAGCCAGCGTCAAAATAATGAAAAGTGTAAAACTAAACCTTCGCCAAACTGCTGCTCTTATTATTATAAAGGCTAACCAACCAATAAAGCTTAGAAAGTAAAAATCAATTGAGATAGTTAACCACATATAATTTAGACAATCTAAACAATGAAATAACCATTCAAGCGAATATTGGGCAACAAACCAGAACCATAAAGCAAGATAAAAGCAGTTGATTAAACTAAATACTAGTCCCAGTAAAATTGCTGGGAAAGTGATTAGAGAGATAATAGGAATAGCAATCAAGTTAGCAACCAGTGAAACAACGCTTATACCATGAAAAACATACAATTGGATTGGTAGAAGTAATAGTGTCAAACCAAATTGTAAATGTAATAACCTAAATAAATACCACCGTTTTTTATTTTTCATCGCGTTAGGTAGTGGTAACCAATCAAACAAAAAAATTAAACTAACAACAGCATAGCAAGACAACCAAAAACTTTCGGACAATATCATTAACGGATCAATAATTAATAGTAATGCAATAATACGATTAACTTTTTGCCATGCACTTATTTGATTATTCTTATAACGCAAATATATCCAAATCGATAAAGCAAAAATCGCTCGTAATGCTGGTGGATTAAAGTCGGTTAACCACGTATAACCTATACTGCACAACCAACCTACTATAATCGGTAGAAAGAAATAAATATAACGTTGTGGTAAGCAAAAAACGAATCCTTTAGTTATTCCAAAGCAAATATAAAAAACTAATAGAATATGCATTCCAGAAATAGCCATTAAGTGAGCAACACCTGTTTGCATCATTGTTATTCGATTATGAGTTTCAAGTTGTGAGCGATCACCAAAACCAAGTGCTAATAAAATATCTCGATAACTAAATAAATTAATATAAGGTAGGCATTTATCTGCAACGATTTGTCGAAAATTAGATTTATCCTCGAGTAAAACTGATTTGATGACTTTGGCTTTTAATAAAGATTTATTGGCTATCGCAAATCGTTGTTTATCAAATCCTCCTTCATTTAAATAACTATGGACTACTTTAGTTTTTATGGTTAATTGCCAAATTTGTCCAGCTTTTATTAATTCGGGTTGTTCCCAATAGATAATGACGGGTATGGGTGAAGGCAAAGGTTGATCGGAAATATTGGTAATTGAAAATTTTACATAATGGGGAGTCATGGTTTGAATTTTAGCAGGAGCCTGTGTATTAATACTTTCAACTTTTGCCGTTATTGCTAATGTTTGGTCAATATAAGGTTCAATTGAACAGAGATATTGCTTTGCTATAGCGGTCGACCAGAGAAAGCTTAATCCAAGGATGATGATAAAAGTAAAATAACGTTGAAATTTAGCCGCTAAAATAATCAGTATCAAAGCTAAAATATACCAATCTTGATCATTGGGTAACGATGGTAAAAAAATTAATGGAATGCTACCTAATGAAATTGCTATTGCCATTAAATCTATTGAACACCGCATCAACTTCTACTTCTTATATTGACTAAACAGCCAATCTAACATGCTCAGACTTTTTTGAAGTTAATTTATAATTAATATTAGATCTCTATTCCAATTTACAGATAACTCTTTCACTTTTTATATTAAAGAAAATAACTTATTCAATAACAAAAAAGCCTTTGATTTTACTCAAAGGCTTTTTTGTTATTAACTAAATTTAATTATGCTTTAGCTGCATTATTTACGCGTTCACGTAGCTCTTTCCCTGGTTTGAAATGAGGAATATATTTGTGTTTAACTTCAACATTTCCACCTGTTCTAGGGTTTCTTGCTTTACGTGGAGCACGATAATTTAAGCTGAAACTACCAAAACCGCGGATTTCAACACGATCGTTAGTCTCCATCGCTAATGCGATTTGCTCAATAATATCTCTAACAGCATCATCAACCAGTTGCACAGGAAGGTGTGCCCGCCAGTTGACTATTTTTTCAGCTAAATCGGATCTGTTCATGGTCACTCCTAATTTAATTTATGTAGTATATAATTTATTCATTTTATACCACAAAAGAAAAAGAGGGCAAGCCCTCTTTACTCTTTCAATAGATATTTTTTACTCAGTTTTTGACGCAGCTTTGAATGCTTCAGCCATTGCGTTAGTAAATGACGCATCTTCTTGAGGTGCAGTATTATTTACAGCAGCAAGTGCTTCTTTCTCATCAGCTTCATCTTTAGCACGGATAGATAAAGAAATTGCACGAGTTTTACGATCGATATTTACAATCTTCGCTTCAACTTCATCACCAACGTTCAATGCAGTAGTTGCATCTTCAACACGTTCACGAGCAATATCTTGTGCTTTTAAGTAACCTTCGATACCTTCAGCAATCTCGATTGTTGCACCTTTAGCATCAACAGCGGTAACTTTACCTTTAACAATTGATCCTTTTTTGAAGTTAGATGCAAAACTGCTGAATGGATCGTCTTCAAGTTGTTTGATACCTAATGAGATACGTTCACGCTCAGCATCAACTTGTAAAACAACGGCTTCAATATCATCACCTTTCTTATAAGCTTTAACTGCTTCTTCACCTGGCATATTCCAAGAAATATCAGAAAGATGAACTAAACCATCAATACCACCGTCTAAACCAATGAAGATACCAAAGTCAGTGATTGATTTGATCTTACCGCTAACTTTATCACCTTTATTGTGTGCTTCAGCAAATTGTAACCATGGATTTGGTTTACATTGTTTAAGACCAAGAGAAATACGACGACGTTCTTCATCAATTTCAAGAACAACAACTTCAACTTCATCACCTAAGCTAACCACTTTAGATGGGTGAATGTTTTTGTTAGTCCAATCCATTTCAGAAACGTGAACTAAACCTTCAACGCCAGTTTCGATTTCTACGAAACAACCGTAATCAGTTAAGTTAGTTACTTTACCAGTTACTTTAGTACCTTCTGGGTAACGTTTAGCGATTGAAACCCATGGATCTTCGCCTAATTGTTTTAAGCCAAGAGAAACACGTGAACGATCTTTATCGAATTTAAGAACTTTAACAAGTAATTCTTGACCAACTTCAACCACTTCACTTGGGTGTTTAACACGTTTCCAAGCCATATCAGTGATATGAAGTAAACCATCAACCCCACCAAGATCAACGAATGCACCGTAATCAGTAAGATTTTTGATGATACCTTTAACTTCAGAACCTTCTTGTAGATTTTCAAGAAGTTGTTCTCTTTCTGCGCTATTTTCAGATTCAATTACTGCACGACGAGAAACAACTACGTTGTTGCGTTTTTGATCTAATTTAATAACTTTTAATTCGATTTCTCTATTTTCAATATGAGAAGTATCGCGTAATGGACGAACATCAACAAGCGAACCAGGTAGGAACGCACGAACGCCATTAAGATCAACCGTAAAGCCACCTTTAACTTTACCATTGATAACACCTAAAACGGTTGCAGCATCTTCAACTGCTTTCTCTAATGTTAGCCACGCTTCATGACGTTTAGCTTTTTCACGAGATAAAATTGTTTCACCAAAGCCATCTTCAATTGAGTCAAGAACAACGTCAACAACGTCGCCAACTTGAACTTCTAATTCGCCTTGGGCATTTTTAAACTGCTCTACTGGAATTGCTGATTCAGATTTTAAACCAGCATCAACTAAAACAACATCTTTGTCGATTGCAACGACAGTACCACGGATCATATTACCAGAACGAGTGTCTAGTTGATTTAAAGACTCTTCAAAGAGTTGAGCAAAAGATTCAGTCATATTTTATTTACTTTAAGTTTAATTTAACGTCCACATTACTTCATGTCTTGTGGGGTTGTTTACGATACTCCACTCATCCTTGTAATGGAGCTTGGTTCACGCCAAAGTTTAAATATAAACTTACAGCGCAAGTTTTTCTTTAATATACATAACAGATTGATTAAAAACATCTTGAATTGAAAGCGATGTTGTATCAATTATTAGTGCATCAACCGCAGGCTTTAATGGCGCAACAACTCGATTACGATCTCGTTCATCTCGCGCGGTTATCTCCTGCAAAATTTCGGCGAATTTAGCATGAATTTGCTTATCTTGCAACTGTTTCATTCTTCTTTCTGCCCTTGATTGTGCACTAGCATCAAGAAATAGTTTAACTGGGGCATCAGTAAATACCACTGTCCCCATATCACGACCATCAGCAACTAGCCCTGGCAACTGTCTAAAGTCACGTTGTCGCTGTAATAAAGCAACTCTAACTTCATTTATTGACGCAACTTTTGAAGCGGCTCCACCAGTCTCTTCTGTTCTTATCTCGCGAGAAACATCCACATCATCTAACAAAACTTTCACATCATCACTACTGGTATCAAACGTAAGCGGCAGGTTAAGAGCCAATGTTGCTAATTGTTTAGCATCATCTAAAGCAATATTTTGTTTCAAAGCAGCAAGTGCAAGCACACGATAAATTGCACCAGAATCTAAAAGGTGCCACTTAAAATGATTCGCTAATGCTTGACACAAAGTGCCCTTGCCAACTCCACTTGGTCCATCAACAGCAATAACCGGAATATTTTTAGTCATGTTATATTTCGCTTAATCGTTTAAATTGTTCAAAATAATCAGGAAAGGTTTTCATTGTGCATTTTGGGTCTAAAATTGTGACTGGAGTATCAGACAGTGCAACTAATGAAAAACACATTGCCATACGATGGTCATTGTAAGTTTTAATATCAGCATGATTTAATTTGATTGGAGGAATAATTGTAATATAGTCATCCCCTTCCTCAACGGTCGCACCTACTTTACGTAGCTCGGTTGCCATTGCTGATAAGCGATCCGTTTCTTTAACACGCCAATTGTAAATATTTCGAATAGTCGTTGGACCTTTAGCGAATAACGCAGTAGTTGCAATGGTCATTGCTGCATCAGGTATATGGTTCATATCCATATCAATGCCATTTAATTCATTGCGAGTACATTCAATATAATCATCAGCCCAAGTGATTTTAGCGCCCATCTTTTCAAGCACATGTGCAAATTGGGTATCGCCTTGTAAACTCTTTTTACCAATACCTGTTACGCGAACGGTGCCACCTTTGATTGCTGCTGCAGCTAAAAAATAAGAGGCTGAAGAGGCATCACCCTCAACCAAATAATGGCCTGGTGATTGATAAGTTTGATTAGCTTTAATGATAAATTTTTGATATTTTTCATTAATAACCGAAACACCAAACATCTCCATCATTTTTATCGTGATATCAATATAAGGTTTAGAAACCAGATCACCAATAATAGTAATTTCAGTATCGTTGGCAGCTAGCGGTGCAGCCATTAAAAGTGCGGTTAAGAACTGACTTGATACCGAACCATTTACCTCAATCTTTCCACCGGTAAAACCACCATGGATATGTAATGGTGGATAACCTTCGTTTTCAAGATAATCAATCTTAGCCCCACCTTGACGCAAAGCATCAACCAAATGGCCAATTGGACGCTCTTTCATACGAGGTTCGCCGGTTAATACAATATTGTTATCAGCTAAACACAACGCAGCGGCTAATGGACGCATAGCGGTCCCAGCATTACCTAAAAATAGCTCTAATGGATGAGTAGAGTGTAATTTGCCACCTACTCCTTCAATATCACAAATTGTTCGATCACTTGATAATTGATATTTAATATCCAAAGCTTTTAAAGCATCAAGCATATAGCGCACATCGTCACTATCAAGTAAATTAGTTAATCGTGTTTTACCATTGCTAAGTGCAGACAAAAGTAAGGCACGATTTGAAACACTTTTAGAACCAGGTAGATTAATCGTACCACTAAATTTTTTTATCGGTTGTAATGTTAAAGATAACATAGTAACTCTCTTTAATAATTTCAATATTCTTTAGAATTTATCTAATGTGGCTTTCAATAAATTTATCGCTTGCTGATCTTTGGCACTATCTTGCCACAATTTATCAAATAAATGACGATAACGCTTAATCGCATCTTCTGATGAAGTTATTGAGGCGATACCCGTTGTAATATTAGGTAACTCACCTAATCTAAACGGGCTCATAGCTAAAGCTAACGCATTATCATTTTGATAAAATATTTGGAAAGCAATAGATGGAATAGCTTGCTCAGTAATAGCAATTGTTGGTGCATAAGCTTGATCTTCAATTAATTCGATTAAATGATAGACCTCCTTGCGCGCCAACAACATTCTTTCAGACTTTTTACCCGGCGAAATAGTCAGATTGCCAACTAAGCCGATATGCAAAAACCGTTCAACATTACGTAAGCTAATTAAATTAATTACTTTAGGGACAGATTGATAAAACTGAGTTTTGCGATCATGTAAAATAGATAAAGAAGTCGCATATCTTTCAGCCTCAATATTATCACTCGATTCTCTTAACATCATCCCTAAATGAGACAAATAATCAGGCGAAGTTAAAAGAAAAGAAAAGGGATCGAAATGAGAAAAGATATGAGTGGACTGCTCTTCGAGTTGACGCATACGCTCAAAAAAACCATCACCACTTGAATAATATTCTGTATCAATGCCAAGTAAACTAGCAAATGACGTATCTAACAAAGAAGCTAATCGTTCAAGCGTTTCTATTTTAACGATTTCGCCTTTTTCTAAACGGTAAACCGCAGCTCTTGAGATCCTAAGACTTTCAGCAACCTCTTCAGCCCTAAGAGAGGCAGCGATACGATAAGCTCGTAACCGCTGTCCGATAGCAAAATAATCAGTCGATCCAGTAATCATAATTTACTCAAACTATTGGGATTTCGGCAGTGTACCATATGATAAGTACAATGCCAATTTAATGTAATGATATTTCAGATCGAATCTATGTTTAAGAATATTATTTTAACAATTCGTCTTGTAACGATGATGCATTTTTGAACTCAGTATAATCGGTAATCGCTTCAGGTTGTTTTTTACCTTCCTCAGGCTGACCTAATACTTGCGATGCTATTACCAAACCTTTTTGTTCAATAACTGCACTTTTATAAAATTCAATTAAATCCTCTTTAGTGAGTTTCTTAAGTAACTCTATTTTTTTATCACGCGAATCGAATTGGAAACGAGATAAGCGATAGTCTGATCTCAAACGATCAAACTCTTCATCTAAAGATTGTGGTGGCATTGTCTGCTCTTCGATGATACTTCTCTTATACTCCTCAACATCATCATTAGATAATGCTTCTAGTTTAGTTAACATTGTTGGATAAAACGCTTGGTAACGTTTTAATAAATAAGCAGGATCATATTGATTACTTTGAACAGCAAACCCTAGTCCTACTGATTCACTTATGTATGATGGAAAAACACCAACCAGATAACCTAATTGTTCATTGCTACGCAGTTGATCAAAAAACCAAGAATACATAATGTTAGCTAAAGTATATCCAACTATTTGACTCTTAGTGGAATCATAATTGATTGGAAAATAGGTCATTAACAACGCATTATCTGTGCTTTTTGCTTGTTGGGTTATTCTAGCTGTAAAGGCAGTTTTAATTTTAATATCATCTAATGGTGTAAATTCAACATCACGCTTTAAAGTCTTTTGAATGGCATGATAAAGATCTAATGATTCTTCATTTGAGATATTACCCAAACTAATCATATAAGGAACTGATTGAGTCATCAAACTATCGCGATAAGCTTGAACATCACTTACAGTGATATTATTGGTAATTTGTCTTCTTTCACCTCGTTCATAATAGTGAGGCATTTTAGATAAAGCGAGAACTGGCTCTGACGCTAAACGTACACTTTCAAAATGGTCAGCCCCATCAAGTCGTTGAAGATACCATGATTTAGCTAATTGTAAATTTTGCTCATCAATGGTCACTTGTCGATAACTATTAAGAATGGCTAAAACCATATCTGGTAAATGTTGATTAAAACCATTAGCGGTTATCATTAAACCATTATCAAGACCCGTTGATAGTGACATTCCAGCATTACCTGCTTGAAATTGTAATTGCGTCAAATCTCGACTCACAATGTAATCAAGTAACTCAAAAGAAACTGACGATTTTGCATCATTAAACGCCTGATTATTGCGTAAAGAAACAGCAATTACAGCCTTAGGATCGTGACTAAAATGACGACTAACAAAATGGATATGATTACCACGTTTACTAAATGTCGCGGGTTGAATCTGATCATTATTTTGTCTGACAATATTAAAATTGTCAGGAATATATGGATTTAGCTCAGGCAAACTAAACGAAAACGCTCTACCTAAATCAGCCCAACTTGTTTTTAATTCATCAGTGATATTATCAACTTTATAAGGTGCATTAAGGAAATAAGCCGTTTTGTCAGTAGTTTGATTTGGCGCAATTAACCAAACTCGAACATTTTCAGGCGTAAAACTTTTGAGTCGATTGATGATAGCATCTTTATTCAAATGTTCAGCAACATAATCAGAATCTAATACATTTTTAACCGGGTAAAGAAGCATCTGATCGGATAGCCATTCTACATAAGACATATCACGGTTAACATCTTTATACTTAAAAGACAAAGCAAAGACTTTTTTTATCTCATCATAATACGCGTCTGAAACACCCTGCTTTTCAATTAATTGTAAATAATTAAAAATGGCTGCAATAACCTTATCTTTCTGAGCTAAGCCTTCATCGGTTAAAATAACATTAATATTAAATGTGCCACTATTACCATAATATTTACTATCACTAGTAGCTTGAATAGCTTCAACCAAGCCCTGTTTTTGTAGCTGATCAGCTAAAGTATTTTTACTATTATTACTGATGAGATAAATAAGGTACTCATTGGTCTTATCAGAAAATTTGTCGATATCATTTTCAATCGGAAATTTTAACGACAACATTTTTCTAGGTTGGGCTGGTATCATAGTAATTTCTTTACCAGTAAACTCCTGAGTAACAGCTTGTTGAGTAATTGGCGACACAGTTATATTTTTATTAGGAATTTGACCATAAGTAGATTCAGCCAACGCCTCTAAATTTTTGATCGGTTGATTACTATAAATAACCCCAACCATAATATTAGCTGAATAATATTTATCATGAAAATTAACCAATGCATCTTGCAATTTACTATTATCTTTATCACGTAAAGTTTCTAAATTCCCACCAGAAAATTGTGATGCCGGATGATCCGGATTAATCGTCTCAGCATCAACCTGCTGAATTCGAAAACCATCACTAGAGCGGTATAACGTCATCTCAGCGTTAACAGCATTACGTTCTTTATCAGCAAATTTAGGATCAAAAATTGGCTCAGCAATGGCATCGGCTAAATAATCTAACGCCTTATCAATTACACTATTTTCAACTTCAAAGAAAAATGCGGTGCGATTACCGCTAGTTGTCGCATTGTAGTTACCGGCATGTCGAGCCAAAAATTCTGTAAAACTTGATGGTTGAGGATATTTTTTCGAACCCATTAACACCATATGTTCTGTGTAATGGGCTAAGCCTTGTTGAAGGGCTGGATCATATAATGAACCAACAGGCAATGCGATAGAGCCGAGTGATTTGGTTGCCTTAGGATCGGAAACTAATAACACACGCATTTTATTATCAAGTTCAATCACTTCATATTGACGATCATCTCGTTCGCTTTGGTGAACTTTATCTAATAAAACAGAATGATCATGCTTATTTTCAATAGCAAATGAATTGTTAAAAGAAAAAAGAGTTAATGCAGTAAAAAATAGTGTTCTTGTTTTCATATTATTCATAGAATTCTTTCCAAATAAGCGTTCATTATATTCCGAATTAATAAATAAAACGATTAAAAACCAACAATAAAAGGACATATGTCAAATTTCAAAAAACATACTTAATTTTTATATGTATTTTATTATCTGTTTCATATATAATTCGGCCCAATACGTTTATCGTATTAATCTAGTAAAAATACGTTAGACGCTACTCAGTCCCAAACTTTCCCAAATTTGTCGATTTTATCGACGCATAAAGATACACATTAGTTTTTGATATTTAGAAATAATTTAATGGATTAAGGTAATTATATGTACTATAAGTTTGTCTTAATTGTCAGTATTTTGTTTTGCAGTTATCAAACAGTCGCAACCACAAATAGAGATAATGATGCAATAAAAGCAGATCAATTATTAAAAGAAAGTATTGATGCGAAAAAATCACAAAATTTTGAATTAGCAATATCAAAATTAATAAAAGCGAATCAACTACAGCCAAATAATTCCGATATTCTTGTCCAACTAGGTTTCAATTATTACGCACTAACTCAGTTAGAACAAGCAAAAAAATCGTTTGAATCCGCACTTGTTATCGCCCCCAATTACGTAGATGCGCAATATGGTTTAGTTAGTGTTGTTTTAGCTAAAGATCCTAACCATCCCGAAAAAGCCAAATTGTTACTTGATAAGTACTTAAATCTAACACCTAATGACGAACAATTACTGTCCCTACAGGCAAACATTGATAACATAAAAAAAAATACACATTACTGGAATATTGTTCTATCTGGCACACATAGTCGATTATCTAAATCTTTGCCGAATTGGAATGAAGTGGATTTAGCACTATCTTATCGGCTATCACCGCAAAATACCCTAACCGGCCATTTTACCCAAGCAAACCGTTTTCATAGCAACGACCAAAAAATAGGCCTCACTTATTGGCACACATTCAACAATAAAGCGTATGGTTATCTATCAGGTTCTGTCGCCACATCTAAAAAATTTTACGCAACATATACAATAACAACCGGTGGGGATTATCAATTATTTTCCCCGTATAATGATCAAATAAATTCATTCCATATCACCCTCGATGCAAAGTTGGACCACTATAACGATGGCAACATTAAAACTATTTCACCGGGTATTGAACAATTTTTCTTTAATGATCGTTTATCCATAGCAGGTAAATGGTTCAACACATTTGATCAAGACAACCATCATATGAGTGGTTATTTATTTAAAACCACCATATCACCTACAGAAGAATTACATCTATTTGCAGGATATGCAAATAGTCAAGAAACATCCGACCGTTCGATAAAATTTAATCGTTCATTAATTAAAGTCAAATCTCATTTTATTGGATTGTCATATGACATATCTAATTCAATAACTGGGTTTGTAAACTATAATAATGAAGAAAGAGTTCAAACCAACCACAGCCGTAAGTTATATACTAAAAAAACACTAGGATGTGGAATAAAATGGACATTCTAACTCGATACCTAAATTTATATAATGCCTGTTTCATTTTTATTAGCTTTATTGTATTGATAGTAACCATTGCAATTTACATCAAACGTGAAATTCAATTTAGAAGACACAAGAAATTAAAATTGCAATTGCTAAAAATTTACAAAAAAGCATTGAAAACAGGTGATGAATCTTATTTTAAGCAAGAGATAACAAAAAAATTATCGCTAAATTGCGTAGCAATAATTGCTGCCTATTTTTTCGAGAAACATCGCGAAAAACACATTTTAACTTATTTTGATCTGGAACCATTCCAAAATAAACTTAGGTTACTATTAAAAAAAGGCACAATAAAACAGAAAATTGATGCAGCTAACATGTTAGCATATTATCCTTGCGAAAAAACGAATCAAGCGTTAATTCAGGCTTGTAACAGTTCTCGCCAAGAAGTCGCCATTGCTGCAGCATTGAGTCTAGTTAAAAACGCTTCAGGTATTTCGATAATTCAGATAATGATTACGCTATTTAACAAGATACCGCAAAAAGGCGTATTTTGCTTTTTTAGGCTTTTACCTTCTAATAAATTTCTAGAGCTTGAATCGCTAATCAATTGTGAAGATTTTGCCAATCACCAATTTTTTACTATCTTAAAAAAAATTTCTAAGAACTACATTACCCCCTATCTTATTCTTGCAAAAGAAGATGAGCGTACTTATATGCAAACTTTTTTTGAAAACTTACTGGAACTACAAACAACACCACAAGGGATTATACACAGTTGTTATCTTCTTAATTTCATTAATGAAGAATGTTACATAAAGAAATCATTAAGCATTGAAAAACTAATAACAGAACATTTTGATTTAAAAAGCAAACTATTTATCGATAAAAATTAAATAATTCTTAAAGCAAAAGATGTGGGTAAAACAATGAGTGATTATATAAACAACATAATGATGTTTGGTGTTAAATTCTTAGTTATAACGATAATGCTAATTGGATTAGTGCAAATATTCATCTATTTTGTGCAGCTACTAGTAACAATTTATGTGTTACTCAAAAATCCGAACAAAGAGAGAAAGATCCAGACCGAAAATGATGGTATTTCACATCCAATTACTATTATTTTACCAGCTTATAATGAAAGTGTAACTATAATTGATAGTATCGAATCAACATTAGCGACTCATTACCCTAATGTTGAAATGATAGTTGTAAATGATGGCTCAACAGACAACACTTTTTCAAAAGTGAAAGAATACTTTGATTTACAACCTATTGCGCATCACTTAAATGAACGTAATCAACTCTCTCATGCTAAAATAAGAGATGTTTATGTATCAAAAAAAGATAGCCGGCTTCGAGTTATCGATAAAGAAAATGGTGGCAAAGCAGACGCGCATAATGCAGCAATTAATTTAAGTAATTCCCCAATTATCTGTCTTATAGATGCTGATTCAATTTTAGCACCTGACGCCATTAACAAAGCTGTAGTCCCTCTAATTGACGATCCAAAAACAGTTGCAGTAGGTGGAGCTGTGCGAGTTGCTAATAGTTGTTCTATTAGAAATGGAATAATATCTAAAATCAATTTATCTAAAAGATTCATCGTACAAATTCAAATTCTTGAATATATGAGAGTATTTCTCTTGGCAAAAATTGCTTGGAATCATTTTAATACTTTACCGATAATTTCAGGTGCATTTGGTTTATTTAGACGAGATTTTGCAATAAAGGTCGGTGGTTTTTGTGTCGGTTCTGTTGGTGAAGACTATGATATCACTCTAAAATTGCACAAATATATTTATGACTCTAATGTTGATTACAAAATTGATTATGTACCAACCGCCATATGTTGGACCCAAGTGCCTGAAAAATGGAAGGTATTAAAAAACCAACGTATACGATGGCATATTGGCGCACTACAAACTTTTATAAATTTTAAGTCGTTAACGTTTAAACTAAAATATAAAAAGTTAAGCCTTATGCTATTACCTTTTTCAATATTAACCGATATTTTAGGTCCAATTGCTGAACTGCTAGGGTACTTTTTAATACCGCTTATTTGGTCTCTTGACATGATAGATAGCAACGTAATGTTATCTTATTTTTTAATTGTTTTTGGATACAATAGCCTTATAAGTGCTTTTGCTATAGCGATTGATGGTGTGTTATTATCAGGATTAGATAAAACTAGATATCTACTAAAACTATTTATTACTGCATTACTAGATAACTTTGGTTATCGACAGTTATACCTATATTGGAAGCTTAAAGGCTATGCTAGATTAATAAAAGGCAATTTATCTTGGGGAAAAATGGAGAGGGTAAAATTTGACAAATAAACTTAAAATCATCTATTTATTATTTGTGATAAGTTTTATGAGTCCTGCAACATTTGCTGAAAATTTAGCATTAAATATTAGCTCCATCAATTTAAAACATTGGTATTACTTAAGTACTCATGAAATCAAAAAAAGTGCTACCTTACTATTAAAGCTACTTGAAAAAAAAGATTTCATAAACACTAATTCGGTGCTTAAAAATGCCAATGTCTATTCAAATATTAATCAATTAAATGCGGATAAGATGAAGTCAAATTATACCTCTTTGCCCAATCAATATAGATCCGATATCAATATTTCGATGTGGAATTGGCATACTGAAAATTGGATTCATTCACCAAGTCAATTTCTGACTAAACTAAAACAAAAAGGTATTAATCAAGTTTATCTCCAATTGAATATAGTAAATGGGCATATTCAAAATCAAGATAAGCTATTTCAGCTACTTGATATCGCAGCTAAAAAGAAAATGAGCATTATTGCTGTTGAAGGGGCACCTGATATGATTACTGATTCGGGTTTAAAAAATGCCATTGAACGCAATAAAGTCATTAAAAAGTTATGCCAAATACACAATCCTTGTCTTGCGGGAATTCAATATGATATTGAACCATACTTATTGGCTGAATATGCACAAAATAAAAGCCACATTTGGCAAAGATGGAATAATGCAATAAAAACATTAAGTGAAACTTGGCATGATAAAATTGAAATAGTCTTGCCATTTTGGTTACTTGATATAGAAGACGGAAAAAATATAGTCGAAAAGACACTACCATATAGCTCAAAATTAATTATTATGGCTTATCGCACAAAGTTAGCACAAATTTATACAATTAGTTCTCAATGGCTAACTTGGGGAGAGCTCAACAATAAAAAAATTGTTATCGCTCTTGAAAGCAGCATTATTGAAGATGAAACATCAGAAAATTACAATCAATATCCACAAAGTGACGAATCACAAACCACAAGCTTAAATCAATCTATTAGCTTTATGGGGGAAGAAAAAAAATTATTTAGCACGATTAACCAGCTATCAACCTATTTTTCTCAATGGTCATCATTTGAACGATTTGCTTTGAATGGTTTGGAAAGTAAATAAAAGAGACAGCGTCTCTTTTATTATATAGCATATTAATGTTCGCGAGTTTTTCTGAACTCAACATCCGGATAACGTTCTTGGGTTAAATTTAGATTAACCATACTTGGTGCAATATAAGAAAGATTATCACCACCATCTAAAGCCAAATTCTGTTCACATTTGCGTTTAAAGTCTTCAAGTTTCTTAGCATCGCTACACTCAACCCAACGCGCAGTGGTGACGTTTACTGGCTCATAAATTGCTTCAACGTTATATTCAGATTTCAAACGGGCAACCACCACATCAAACTGTAACACCCCAACTGCCCCAACAATTAAATCATTATTAGCAATTGGTCGGAATACTTGAACAGCCCCTTCTTCTGAAAGCTGAACTAAACCTTTTAACAATTGTTTTTGTTTAAGTGGATCTTTTAAACGAATTCGACGGAATAATTCCGGTGCAAAGTTAGGAATACCAGTAAATTTAAGATCTTCACCTTGGGTAAACGTATCACCAATTTGAATCGTACCGTGATTATGCAAACCAATAATATCACCAGCATAAGCTTGCTCAACATGATCACGATCGCCTGCCATAAAGGTTAATGCATCAGAAATATTAACATCTTTAGCAATACGAACATGGCGTAACTTCATACCTTTTTCATATTTACCTGAAACAATGCGCATAAATGCAACACGGTCTCGGTGTTTAGGATCCATATTTGCTTGGATCTTAAATACAAAACCGGTAAATTTTTCTTCGCTTGCTTCAACTTCTCGTTTATCTGTTTGCCGAGGCTGTGGTGCTGGCGCCCAAGCGGTTAGACCATCAAGCATATGATCTACACCAAAATTACCCAACGCAGTACCAAAAAACACAGGCGTTAAATCACCAGACAAAAATGCATCTAAATCAAACTCATTTGATGCACCTTGCACTAATTCTAATTCATCGCGAAGTTGTTGGGCCAAATCATCACCAATGGTGCTATCAAGTTCAGGATTATCTAACCCTTTAATGATTCTAACTTCTTGAATGGTATGACCTTTACCGGTTTGATAAAGATAAGTTTCATTTTTAGCTAAATGATAGACCCCTTTAAATAACTTACCACAACCAATTGGCCAAGTAATTGGGGCGCACATAATATTAAGCTCGTTTTCAACTTCATCTAACAACTCCATCGGATCACGAATATCACGGTCGAGCTTATTCATAAAAGTTAAAATAGGCGTGTTTCGTAAACGTGTAACTTCCATTAATTTACGCGTTCTGTCTTCGACACCTTTTGCTGCATCAATCACCATCAAACAACTATCAACTGCGGTTAAAGTTCGATAAGTGTCTTCCGAAAAATCCTCATGCCCGGGGGTATCAAGCAAGTTCACCAAACAGTCATTATAAGGAAATTGCATAACGGAAGTTGTAATTGAAATACCACGCTGTTTTTCCATCTCCATCCAGTCTGACTTAGCGTGCTGCGCATTAGCACCACGCCCTTTTACTGTGCCCGCAGTTTGAATGGCTTGTCCAAAAAGCAAAACTTTTTCGGTAATGGTTGTTTTACCGGCATCAGGGTGAGAGATAATTGCAAAAGTACGACGAGCATTCACTTCGTCTAAATAAGCTTGTTCTGTCATAAAATTAATTAATTTAGCTAAGCAAAAAAATGATGCGGTATTCTAGCAGGTCTCTATCTATATTGCCATTGATGAACGCTATTTTGCTATTTGCCTGATATCTATGCATAATAGAGCAAATAAAATCGAAGATGATATAATTAATCAATTATAACGGTGTCTACGCTAAATATTTCTCAATAATTAAATAGATATGAATATTCGTGACTTAAAATTGTTTTTACATCTATGTGATACATGTCATTTTGGAATAAGTGCCGATGCTATGCATGTAAGCCCTTCCACCCTTTCAAGGCAGATCCAGCGCCTTGAAGAACAATTTGGTCATCGATTATTTATTCGCGACAACCGACAAGTTCAAATTACCCACGAAGGTGAAAAAGTAAAACACTTTGCCCAACAAGTCATTAATCTACACCAACAATTAAAGCAAGAATTGGACCAAGCCGATCAACGATTAGTTGGTGAATTAACCTTATTTTGCTCGGTCACAGCGGCTTACAGCCATCTACCTGAAATACTTGATCGCTTTCGCCTACACTACCCATTAGTAGAAATTAAACTATCCACGGGAGATGCAGCCGATGCTGTTGAAAAAATTCAATCTCATCAAGCTGATTTAGCTATTGCAGGTAAACCCAAACAACTACCATCGGGTGTTGAATTTATTAAATTAGGTGAAATTGAAATGGTATTACTCATACCTAAACTTAATAGTTCATTCAGTGACAAATTGCATCAAAAAGCACCAGATTGGCATAATATCCCATTCATATTGCCTGAGCACGGCCCAAGCCGACATCGAATAGATTTATGGTTCAAACAACAAAAAATCACCAGCCCCAAAATTTATGCAACGGTAGCTGGGCACGAAGCCATTGTCTCCATGGTGGCTTTGGGTTGTGGCGTGGCTTTATTGCCTAAAGTAGTAATGGAAAATAGCCCAGAAAGAGTAAGAGAACGCATCACCGAATGGTCAACCAATTTAATGGAACCGTTTGATGTTGGCATATGTGTACAAAAAAGACGATTATCAGAAAAAATTATTTCAGCATTTTGGTCTATTAGTAACCCAAATTTACCAACTCAATAAAAAATAATATAATAAACTGTAGTTAATTAGTATATAGCAGTTAATTGAAATGTAGGGAACGAATGTAATGCCAATAAAATTAAAAAAAATAAGCACGTTATCCACCTTACTCTTTTTAACAATATTCTCAAATCCTAGTGGTGCTGAATTGGGTGATATTGCAAAGCAAAACCCGATTAATTATAAACCGCATTGGCTAGTTATTCATAGTTCAAACTACTATGATGGCGAAAGTGATGATCTTGTTACCGCTGGAATGGGGTTTACTGCATTATCGAAAATGATCCAAAAGGTCTATTATGCCGATCCATCAAATCCAACTCCCCAAGAATTGCGCCGTGCAAAACTAAATCGATTTATTGATACAAAAACGGGAGAAGGCTCGCTATTTGGATTTAAACGTGAGGATTTGTCGCCTTTATTTGACGGAAAAATTGCCGGCACAGAGATTTTAGCCACCATAAAAGATGAAAATGTTGGCTTGTTATTACAAGTTCCTGTTGATTTTAATAAGAAAAAACCCTGTATTGTTGCCGTACCGGCTTCGGGTTCTGATGGACTATATAACGCCAAAGATATACAAATCCGTGGATTGTGGGGTCTTAAACATAACTGCGCAGTAGTTTATAACGACAAAGGTTTAGGTACTGGTATTTATGATATTACCAACGAACAAGGCTTTACTGTTGATGGTCAAGTTGCTAAGGACAACATACTCTTCAAGCCAACTATCCAAAATCCAAAAGAGTTTATCAAAAATAATCCGCACCGTTATGCAGTAAAACAGCTCCATTCAAAGCAAAATCAAGAAGCAAGTTGGTCAAAATATAACTTCTTCTCAATTATTTTCGCTATGTATGAATTAAATGAGCTATTCCCTGAACCTGGTAAATTGAGCTTCTCCGAATCAAATACCCTTATATTAATCTATGGAGCAGAGGATGGTGCGACAGCTGCGCTTAAAATGGCTGAATCAGATGCGATGGGAAAAATTAATGGTGTAGTGGCTGTTAATCCACAAATTCAGCCACGCCAAGATAGCGCTATTGAAAACAAATCCTATCATTCACTACCGGATTACAGTACCTATGGGGCACTTTATATTCCTTGTGCCATACCGGCAATTGAACCCAATAAGCAGGACAAATACGTCCCTGAAGCCTCTAAATACCTTTTTTCACAAAACCGTTGTGATGCATTAAAACAAGCCAACATACTACCAACCGGCACACCGAAAGAGGCATTGAACAAACTGTATGATTATGGTTGGAAACCTGAAATGAGCATCCAATTACCTTATTTCTATCTTAATGAATCAATTGCCTACCCTTATAAATATATTAGCGCCTATGGTCGATATGATGTAACTGAAAACATGTGTGACTTTTCAGTGGCAAGTACTCAACAGGACCCCTATTTTAATTCTGGTGAAGTAAAACCACTAAAACAAGTCAATTTTGCCGAAATTTGGGGATTATCTAATGGCCAATTACCAATCTGGGCCAACCATGATGCCACAGCGATTGACCTAGTTGAAAATAAAGATGTCACATCGCCTCGACGTGAATGGTTTTCAAGTTCTACCATTGAACATCAAATAGATTATGGCACTAAAGGAGCCATTTGCTTAAGAGAAAAAATAAAAGAGCCTCGTGTAATTAAAGGGTTAGAAGAAGTCCAAGCAACAGGTAATTTAAATAAAATCAAAACCTTTATTGTTCATGGTAAAAACAACCCTAAACAACTTATCGACCACACATCTCGACCTTATGTTGCATTAAATAGTAAAGTTGAAGGAAAAGAGTCGCAACTTCGTTATATTGAAGTTGAAAATGCGAGTTATCTTGATGGCAAAGCGCCTTTTGACAACACCTTATTACCGATTGACTATTATGGTGAAGAAGCTATCGAATGGTTATGGGCAAATCTAACCAACCAAGTTAATTTACCAGAAAGTCAAGTTATACGCACCAAAGCTAGAGGTGGAATTATTGGTCAAGCACCGCAAGCAACGGCTGAAAATCTAGTCCCAATATCGCAAACTCCAGATACCAACAATCTAATCACTGTCGATAATGGCAAAATTATATTTCCGCAATAAAATCAAATTCACAAATGACTATCGAACAAATCAAATACGATTCGATAGTCATTTAATCAACTATATTCGATACCTTAATAAGTGAACACATTTTAGGATAAAGCTCGAAAAACAATGTTTTGAGTGGCGTATAGTTTTGTTCAAAATCAATAAAGGTATCGCTTAATAGATAGAGTTTAGGTCGACGCTTTGCCATACCGTTTAAAACGTTACCAATAAAATCCACCGTGGCATAATTTACCAACCATTCACCACGCCACATTGCCCCCATAAAATCTTGATAATCAACTGGATAATTTGCGATATAAGGCTGAATCTGTCGCTTAGTAAAGGTATTGAATGATGAAAGAGATTGCTTAGCGTTAAATTCCGCCCAATATTTTGACAAAAAATGGTCCCAAATAATATCCAAGGTGATCGGTGCAACACGTTGATGTGATTGTCGAAAAAGCAATTTAGCTTGCTTAACTTCAGCAAAACTATCAATCAAACGATCAATCCTACGATGCAACATAATCCCATCGGCAATCTCTTTAGGATATTGTCGATAAGCATCACCTTTAACAAAATCAGCAACTGTATTACCAATCAACGAACTATTCGCCAACGTTGCCAAATGTAAATGTGCAAGAATATTCATGGCTAATCTCGATGTTTAAACTCCCCTTCAGCAAAACCTTCTCGCCAATAACTAGTAATGTGGACCGAACTAGGTTGCAAATCGACATATTTATCTTTAATGGCCTGACGTAATTGCCGAGCAAGCGAACACTCTAACCCGCCCCAAAACAATAGATTATCCTGCTGACTCAAATCCCAACTCATCACCGCATCAACTAATTGATTAGGATGATTGGCATCTTTAATCAACCATTGAACAGATAAATCAGATGGCAGTTCAACGATATCGCTCTTATGATTAACCTCAATAAAAGCAACTGCTTTATGATTTGCAGGTAAATGTTCAAGGGTATAACAGATGGTTGGCAGAGAAGACACATCACCCATCAAAATCAAATATTGATTATCAAATTCTAACTTACCTGCTGTACCAACTATACCGATTTGATCGCCCACTTTTGCCTGTTGAGCCCAAACCGTCGCTAAACCGCTGTCGTGAATCGCAAAATCAATCACAATTTGATTGGACGACTCATCATAAGCCCGAATACTATAACTGCGAGCAAATTGACGAACTTTATCACTCACTAAAATTTTATTATTTTCATCTAACATCGGAAAAGTAATTTTGCCAGTCAAAGGATCAGCAAATAACAACTTTAAATGAGGACAAATCCAATTTGGATTAACTTCTAAAGGCTTATCACAACTAAAATGTAACCGAAAATAACTCTCTGACGGCCTTTCAACTTTAATCACTGTCAATAAAGCATTAATAATGTATTTTTTTGATTTTTCGTGCATTTGGTGTTCTCTTCTATTCCTCTAATATCGCATCACTATCATACAACATAATTGGTATAAAAAAGGGGAATTTTTAATCGCGGGAAAGAGAAAAAAAACCACCCTAAATTGGGTGGAATCTAAATCAATAGCAAGTATTAAAAGTGTAAGGCCCCAAACGCCCCACACCAATCCTGATCGAATTTAACCACAGCAGCATCGACGGCTGGATCTGAAATAAACAGCTCCGCCACATCCACCGGCAACGTAATTGACTGACAACCGGCAAGCATACAATCTAAAGCTTGTCTTGGCGTTCTAAAACTGGCTGCTAACACCATCGATTCAGGGCAATGCAAATCTAACAGCGCTTGTAGCTCATAAACCGTATCTTTACTATTACCACCTTGGGCATCAATACGATTGACATAAGGAGCAATATATTTTGCACCAGCAAGCGCAGCCAAAAAGCCCTGACCCGCACCATAAACGGCCGTACCTAAAGTTGGAATACCCTGCTTGGTCAACTCCTTAATCGCCATCAACCCCTCGGCATTAACCGGGATTTTAGTCACAATCGATGGTATGACTTTACGAAGTTGCTCAGCTTCCTTAATCATCTCTTTAGCATTATGAGAAAGCACTTGCGCGAATAACAACTTATCAGAACCCAGCAAATCTTGTAATTCAGATAACAAATCAAAAATTGGCTTACCCGATTTAGCGACAATACTTGGATTAGTGGTAACCCCCTTTATTGGCAAAATTGCAGCTAAACGCTTAATCGCTGCAACATCGGCTGTATCTAAATATAATTCCATACCCACTCCTAATTAAATGCTTAATTGATGAGTAGCATAGTAAAAAAAAATTTAACTCAAGCCTAGAAGACAAAATTTCTATTTACTGGACTTTTGTACGATAAATAGCAAAATGCGATCTCGATCACACTTTTAATAATAATTAATAACACATTAAATTAAATAAATTTTTCAACTTTAACTCCACAAGCTATAATTAAACCAACTGCACATTACTTGGTTTACTAACAATATGACCACAACCCTAAAAAACGTATTAACTCAGCTCACTAACCAACAAATCAACCATCTCTATTTTGCCAATAACCAACAAACGGCCCCGCTACATGCTTATCAAGTTGATTTTCCGAGGATCGAAGTGATTATAGAAGGTCAACAGCTTATGCAATGGGCTGACAGCAATGGCAAAATAATGACACAACAACTTGAAGTTAATGATCTGCTCTATATTACCGCTAATAGTTGGAACAAACCTATCCGCACAACCCCAATCAGCTGGTTAAACATCTTATTTGGCAAACAGCAAATTGGCATCAGCATTGTTTATTGGGACGGCAACCAATTAATTCCGCTAGCACAAACCAACATACCAAGGCGAGGTCCACGAGTTGGCACCTTTATTATTCAAGCGCTATCTGAATTGACTTGGCAAAATCAACCACAAACTCAAACCGGCTACTACTTGATTCAAAGCCTGCTTAGTAACACCCTAGATTTACTCAATGCCGACATAAAAACCGCATCAAAAACCACCAGCTTATTCGAAGCAATACGCCAATATATTGATACTCATTTTCGGGAAGATATAAGCCGTGAATTTCTAGCTAAAATGTTTTATATCTCACCCAACTATTTATCCTATCTATTCAAAAACGAAGGCAAAATTGGCTTAAATGAATATCTCAACCATATCCGCATAGAGTACGCAAAATCACTACTTAAAGATTACGACTTAAACGTCAAAGAAATCTCGCTTGAAGCGGGTTTTAAAGATAGTAACTACTTTTGCCGAATTTTTAGAAAAAAAACCGAACGAACACCCACTGAATATCGACGGCAATATCATAGTAAATTATCGGAAAAGTAAACTCAGTTAATTGAAAGTAAAACAGAAGTTTCTAATTGCAAGCAATTAAGGAGCCCAAAAACCCCGTTCCTCAACTTTTTTTGATTAGAAAAACAGAGTTTCTAAAAAGCACCACCGCTATAGCGGAATTATTTATTTGGACAATATTTCATAACAGAAATTTGAACCCCAAAACCCCGCTCCTCAACTTTTTTCGATAAAAACTAAAAAACCACCCTAGTTGAGGTGGATGATTTACCTTTAACATTAAGCTCTGCGTAAAAATACTGACCTTATTTATAGCCTTTTTTCTATCAGCGGATTTGATAAATCCTATCCGATAGCGCCATCAGGCACAGTGTGCTCTGCTATTAATGCAATTCACTAAAATAATTCTTCAACTCCTGAATAAACGCACTATCTACCATCGATTTATTTGCCTGCCATGATTGTAAAAATAATAGATGCTGAACCGTTAACGGTTTGTTCATATCGCGAAATTCGTTTAACTGTTCGTTTACCTCTTGGGATGTTGTGAGAAGGGATTGTGGTGTTTTTTGCTTCGGTATTTGGCAATGCTTTTGATACCATAGCTCATAGCCACTTAAATCATAATCACCCAATAACTCATACCCCGTCAAATTAGGGCTGGCATTAGGGTAACGTTTAGTAATAGAACGGGTAGGAAATCCACCGCAAATAATAATTTCATCAATTTTTTTTATATACTTTGCCGTCACCTTTAAGTTAAAACCCAATAATTGCTCAACCACATATAATGATTGATTATAAAGCTTTAAAAAATTACCTTCGGCTATAAACTGAACCGGCCTTTTACTTAACGCTATTTTTTCTTCAATATTCATTTTATATTACTCCTTTAATATCAATATTTTTAACCACCACCTCGGTGCCCAGCATTTTTGCCGCTTAGCAGCAAAATCGCTTTTTTTATGGCTAAACGACGTTGATTCCTTGAGTCAGCTTACTTTTAATCACCTAATACTATTTTTTATCACCCCCACCCCCGGCCCTAAGGATTAAGGACGAAGAAATAAATACTAAGGATGGGAGCAAAGGCCGTAGTAGCTGGAGGAGGTGAAGGGCACATACACGTCACCGTAGTAGGTGCTCACGACAAACTGGGTACCACGCCACGGGTCACTAGTCCAGTACCAACGGTTGCCGAAGCCAACGCCTGAATAATCCAGCATACGACCCCACTCAGCTAAAAAACCAGAACCTATATGACGCGTGTAAAAATTATTACGCGAGGAAGGGGTGGCGCCGACTGAACCCTGACAGTAAGTGTTTGAATTACTACCACGACAAGATGCATTGGTTAAATCCTTTACCTTAACAAGACGATAACCAAGACTATTACACCAAGATAAGGCAGGAGAATAACTGTAAGTGCTATAACTACCACGGTGGACGAACCACTGCTTCAAAGTAAAACCATATCTGACGACAGCATTACCTCGACTATCACGACCGACCAACTCGAAGGTCTGAGGCAAAGTAGGTTTAGAAATAGGACTAGGAGTGGTTGAACTTTGCTCGGATGTGGTAGTGTAAGGACCCGTTAAAGTAACACGTACGCTTGTAGCAGTAGGATTAGACATAGTAGCAGTGATACCACCCCGAGAAACAGAAGACCAAGACAATGGCTGACTACTACCACTAATGACTAAATCAAAGTACAATCCATTAGCACCAGTAGTAGGAAAGTTTCTACCGTAATAGAGAGGGTCTGTTTCTTGAGTGAGAAAACCCTTAGCAGGGTCCCACATCCAAGAGGGGCCAGCAAAATCCCAAGTTGGGTCATAAGAAGAATCACCACGCTTACCAAACATTAAATTAGGCCGAGCAAAACAAACAGCTGGTCCACCCTTAGGATTGACGTAATAAGTCACATTACGGGCACTGAAAGTACTACGATTAGGAAATCCGTAACGAGTAGATAATGTACCGTTAGTACTAGATAACTTAATCCTATAAGGTGCGTTACAAGTCGTTAACACGGAATTACGTGATACAGACTGATTGTTTTTATCGACGATAGATAAACTTAAAGAACCTGTAGCACTAACGCCAGAATCACCATCATCATCCCCCCAATAATTATTAGGAGGACCGATAAGTGTACTCAAAGCGACTGAAGTAGTATCAGTAGGAACGAACATACGAATATCAGCAAAACTCTGACCCTCAACGGGCAAGGAGATTGGAGTTGCAGATGATGAATTGGTAGAAGGCGTATAATGTGCACCATCAGATAGTGTAATCCCAAGCAGACCGTTAGCATCAACTGCACGAGTACGACCACCGTCGAAAGTCAGATAAGGAGGAGTACCCTGTATCTGATTTGCTGTTGTCTGTGATGTCAATGCGTGCCCCGAAAAAGGAAGGAAAAAGGCCAAGAAAAAAACAATCTGCCGGGATAATTGGGAAAAGGATCGAAAACAGGATCGCGAAAAGGATCTGAAAATGGATCCGGAAAACGATCGAAAAGAGGATCGCGGAAGCGATCGCGCGAAAATTCGCAGAATTTCACTTGATTGAGTGGAAAAATAAGCGTAAGTGAAAAAATTAAACTGGGTGCTGGACTTAGGCGAATTTAAAAGATAGGTTGGCCAGGTTGCCTGTTGCCTGTTGAAAATTATAATGCATTTTAGACTACCTTGTCAAGTAATTTTTTGATTAATTTACAATTTTATACTTTTTTATCAAATTTTAGCCTCTGAGCTAAAACCGTGTAAAAAGTATAGTGATTGGAAAAACACGATGCAACACTTTTTTTCGCTCACTTACGCTAACTTTTGTAAATAGGATCTAAAAATGATCTAAAAAATAATTGATTAACCTTTGTTTTAATTGAATATATTACCATTGCGAATCTTTAAAAAGATATTTAAAGATCCTCAAAATTTTTATTTTAGGGCTTTGAATTAGAAATTTAGTAAGTTTGATCATTTAAAACTTTTTAAGTGAAATTTAAAACCCCAAAAACCCCGTTCCTCAACTTTTTTTGATGTAAAAAAACAGCTACTAAAAAACGCCATAGCTTAAAGCCGAATTATTTATTTGAGACAACATTGCAAAGCAGAATTTAGAACCCTAAAAACCCCGCTCCTCAACTTTTTTTTCAATAAAAAACTTAAAAAAAACCACCCTAGTTTGGGCGGATGATTTATTTTCGACATCAAGCTCTGCGTAAAAAATACTGACCTTATTTATAGCCTTTTTTCTATCAGCGGATTTAATAAATCCGATAGCGCCATCAGGCACAGTGTGCTCTGCTATTAATGCAGTTCACTAAAATAATTCTTCAACGCCTGAATAAACGCACTATCTACCATAGCAGGGTATTTATTTGCCTGCCATGATTGTAAAAATAATAGATGCTGAACCGTTAACGGTTTATTCATATCGCGAAATTCGTTTAACTGTTCGTTTACCTCTTGGGATGTTGTGAGAAGGGATTGTGGTGTTTTTTGCTTCGGTATTTGGCAATGATTTTGGTACCATAATTCATAACCACTTAAATCATAATCACCTATTAACTCATACCCGGTTAAATTAGGGCTGGCATTAGGATAGCGTTTAGTAATAGAACGGGTAGGAAATCCACCACAAACGATAATTTGGTCTATCTTTTTTATAAACTTTGCCGTTGCCTTTAAGTTAAAACCCAATAACTGCTGAACCACATATAATGATTGATTATAAAGCTTTAAAAAATTACCTTCAGCAATAAACTGAACCGGCCTTTTACTTAACGCTATTTTGTCTTCAATATTCATTTTATATTACTCCTTTAATATCAATATTTTTAACCACCACCTCAGTGCCCAGCATTTTTGCCGCCTAGCCGCAAAATCGCTTTTTATGGCTAAACGACGTTGACTCCTTGAGTCAGCTTACTTTTAATCACCTAATACTATTTTTTATCACTCGCACCCCCGCTCTAAGGATTAAGGACGAAGAAATAAGAGCTAAGGATAGGAGCAAAGACCGAGGCGCCGTTGGTTTGGTAATGACCGCTCCACGTTACCGTTGAGAGTGTACACGATAAACTGGTAATAACTATACGAGTCACTAGTCCAGTAGAGCAACCAATAGTCCTCGAAGCCAACGCCTGAATAATCATACATACGACCCCACTCAGTGAAAAAACCAGAACCTATATGACGCATGTAACCATTATGGGGTGCGGAAGGGGTGGAGCCTAAATTATTATAATTTGAATTTGTTAAATCCCTTACGCGAGGCATTCGATAACCAAGACTATTACACCAAGATAATGTATTACGATAAGTTTTCCTCTCAGAACCAGTGTTCACGAACCACTGCTTCAATGTAAAACCATATTTGACGACTGGAGTACCATTACTATCACGACCGACCAACTCGAAGGTCTGAGGCAAAGAAATAGTGGAAAGAGGACCAGGATTGGCTGAACTAATCTGGGATGGAGTAGCGTAAGGACCAGTTAAAGTAACGCGTACGCTTGTAGCAGTAGGATTAGACATTGTGACTGTGATACCATCCTGAGAAACAGGAGACCAATACAATGGCTGACTACTACCACTAATATCTAAATCAAAGTACAATCCATTAAGACCTGTAGTAGGAAAGTTTCTACCGTAAAGTGACGGGTCTGTTTCTTGAGTGAGAAAACCCTTAGCAGGGTCCCACATTGAAGCTGGGCCAGCATAATTACCTGTACCGTAATTCAAATTAGGTCGAGCAAAACAAACCACCGGCGAAGCCTTAGGATTAACATAATAAGTCACATCACTAGCACTGAAAGTACTACGATTAGGAAAACCATAACGCGTTGATAATGTACCGTCAGTACTAGATAACTTAATCCTATAAGGTGCGTTACAAGTCGTTAACACGGAATTACGTGATACTGATTGACCTCTTTTATCGACGATAGATAAACTTAAACGACCAGTAGCAGTAACGCCAGAATCACCATCATCATCTCCCCAATAATTATTAGGTGGACCGATAAGAGAACTCAAAGCGACTGAATTAGTATCAGTAGGAACGAACATACTTATATCAGCAAAACTCTGACCCGCAGCCGGCAAGACGATTGGTGCTGAAGAAGATGAAGTATTGGTTGAAGGTGTATATTTAATTCCGTTAGATAGTGTAATCCCAAGCAGACCGTTAACATCAACCGCACGAGTACGACCACCGTCGAAAGTCAGATAAGGTGCACTACCCTGTATCGCATTCCTAGTTGTCTGTGATGTCAATGCGTGACCCGAAAAAGGAAGAAAAAAAGCCACGAGAAAAACAATCTGCCGGGATAATTGGGAAAAGGATCGAAAACAGGATCTGAAAGAGGATCCGGAAAACGATCGGAAAAAAGATCGAGAAGAGGATCGCGGAAGCGATCGCGCGAAAACTCGCAGAATTTCACTTGATTGCGTGGAAAAATAAGTTTCAGTGAAAAATTTAAACTGGGTGCTGGACTTAGACGAATTTAAAAGATAGGTTGGCCAGGTTGCCTGTTGCCTGTTGCCTGTTGAAAATTATAATGCATTTTAGACTACCCTGTCAAGTAATTTTTTGATTAATTTACAATTTTATGCTTTTCTGTCAAATTTTAGCCTATTAGCTAAAACCGTGTAAAAAGTATAGTGATTGGAAAAACACGATGCAACACTTTTTTTCGCTCATTTACGTTAACTTTTGTAAATAGGATCTAAAAAGGATCTAAATTATAACTGATTAACTATTGTTTTAATTAAATATATTGCAATAGCAAATCTTTAAAATTAGAGCAATTGATCATCAGGAATTTTATTTTAGGGCTTTGAATTAGAAATTTAGTGATTTGGATCATTTAATAATTTTTAAGTGAAATTTAGAACCTCAAAAACCCCGCTCCTCAACTTTTTTTATTACCATTTTTCGCTCTTCTTGATCAAAAAACGTCCACGCAACAAAACGGCTAATTTTTTGTCCTTGAGCCATAGAGACAATTTTATATTCAGTTGCCACTTTTAGTTGTTTTTTTATTTTGCTTAGCGTCTCTTTTTTCGATACCAATGAGGTAAACCACAGGCATTGCGTTTGGTATTTGATACTCTCTTTTATCATTCTAGTGATAAATGCACTTTCGCCCCCTTTGCACCAGAGTTCAGCGTGTTGTCCACCAAAGTTGAGGATGAGATTATCTTTCGTTGAATTTACTTTTCCCAACTTTTTAAGTTTAGTGTAAGCACTTGCATGTGCTTCTTGTTCGGAGGCGTGAAAAGGTGGATTGCATAGGGCGGCTAGGTAAAATTCTTTAGGTTGAATGATATTTTCAAAAATAGCTTCGTTGTCAGGTTGTAAGCGACATTGTAATGTGTTTTTTAATAGATCATTAGATTGTGCTATCAGTGAAGCAACTTTTATTGATGTTGGATTGATATCACTACCCACAAATGACCAACCATACTCTGCACAACCAATAATTGGATAAATAATATTCGCCCCAACCCCAATATCTAAAATGCGAACCTGTTTACCTGTAGGAATTTGGTTATCTTGCGCTAACAGATCGGCAAGATAGTGTATATAATCTGCTCGCCCCGGAATTGGCGGACAAAGATAGTTGTCAGGAATGTCCCAATACGAAAGTTGATAATAGTGCAATAATAGCGCTTTATTTAGCATTTTGACCGCAGTAGGATCAGAAAAATCAATCGTTAACCGTCCATATTGATTAGGCTTTACAAAATTAGATAGCTCGTTCAATGTTTTGATAAGTAAATCAAATGGATAACCATTAATGTGTTTATTGCGGTGGTGTAAAGCTGTTTTTTTGATTGATTGCATGGATGATCCAACATAGAGAATTAATCACTATTATAACGTTTTTGAGCATATTTGTGAAAATAGCGAGAGATTTTATGCTTCAAAAACCCCGCTCCTCAACTTTTTTTATAATCGTTAAGTTATACGATTGTGGATGATTCGAAAATTAATTTTGAATTTGTTATAATCATCCGCTTTAAATCCAACCGATAATACAATGAAAAATCTAAAAAAGTTTTTGATATTCCCTTTTTTCAGTTTAATGCTTATGTCTTTTGATTGCTATGCGAGTGAGTTTCATGGACAGGCGTTATCATTACTTTGGGTGATCCCTTTCGTTGGAATTTTGTTATCGATTGCTTTATGTCCACTATTTTTAGCCCGATTATGGCATTATCACTACGGTAAAGTTGTTGCCGTTTGGACGTTATTATTTTTGGGGTTTGCGCTGGTTTCATTTGGTTTAACGACAACAATTGAACTAACAGTACACGCCATTGTTCAGGAGTATATTCCTTTTATATTATTACTTTTGGCTTTGTTTACGGTTTCCGGTGGCATTCTGATTAAGAGTGATAAAATCAGCACACCAAAATCCAACGTTATTTTACTGATGATTGGCGTTGTGCTTGCTTCAATTATGGGAACAACTGGCGCTGCGATGTTGATGATTCGTCCACTACTTCGAGCTAATCGTCAACGACAGTATGCTGTACACACGGTAATATTTTTTATCTTTTTAGTTGCCAATATTGGCGGTGGATTAACGCCTTTAGGCGATCCACCGTTATTTATTGGTTTTTTAAAAGGTGTCGATTTTTTCTGGACAGTTAAGCATATGCTGTTGCCTGTTGTGTTTACATCAGGGTTATTGTTAATTATTTATTATTTTATCGATCATTACTATTACGTTAAGCAGTATGGTGTGAATAGCAATCCAATTAGTGCTAAGCCTGTTAAGTTATATGGTCTAAATAATCTTGTATTATTATTGGCTATTATTGCTAGCGTGATTTTGTCTGGTGTGTGGCATTCATCAATAAGTTTTACTATTTTAGGTTCACAAATCGCATTACAAAATTTAGCTCGTGATGGCCTTTTTATTGCGATTACGATAATTTCAATAATGATTACCCCAAAACAAGTTCGAGCAGGCAACGAATTTAATTGGGAGCCGATAAAAGAGGTTGCTAAGTTATTTATTGGGATTTTTATTACTATTGTGCCTGTGCTGGCGATTTTACGTGCGGGTAATGATGGTGCGTTGGCTTCGGTCATTTCATTGGTGACTAATGACCAAGGTGCACCAATAAATAGTATGTATTTTTGGTTATCAGGATTGCTATCCGGATTTTTAGATAATGCACCAACTTATCTGGTCTTTTTCAATCTTGCTTCGGGTAATGCTAGTAGCTTAATGACGACGTTTGAAAGCACTTTACTGGCTATTTCAATGGGCTCGGTATTTATGGGCGCTTTAAGTTATATTGGTAATGCCCCTAACTTTATGGTTAAAAGCATTGCGGACCAAAATAAAATCAATATGCCTAGCTTTTTTGGTTATATGAAGTGGTCAATCGGGATTTTGATTCCGGTTTTTATTATTGATAATTTGGTGTTTTTTGTGTTTTTTTAAGAAATGACTCTTTTTAGAATTCCCCAAGTAAAGTGCGTAATATTTTTACTTGGGGTGAATGTTAATTAGTCTTATTTAAAAGAAATATTTAAAACGGACCCTTGCGCCATAACGATTATCGTTACCTCCTCCTTGTTTTTCATCGCGCTCTAATCTAGATAAGTAAGTCCCTAAATAGATATTGAAGTTATCCATATCCATCACATTTGAAATTAAGTATGAGGCATTGACAGTATGTAATTTATATTTACCTTTAGCATAAATTTCACCATCACCTCGATAATTTGTATTAAATGCTTTTATATCATTGGCAGCATAGATGTAACCAAGACCAATACCTTTCCAAATACCATTGATACCCGCGGTAAAATCTTTTTCTTGTTCGGCATCTAAATAGGAGATGCTGCTATTGAGCAGTAATCCCTCAGATGATTTATCAAAATCACCTGCACTATTCCAACTCATCGTTAAGCCATACCCATTACGTTTTGACTGATCATGCCATTTGCCGTTTATATCATGATAACCATAAGCGTTATTAACAACATTACGCTCCATTGCTAGGGCTGCTGATATATCATTATTTCGGTAGGATATGATGGGACGTAAGTAAACGACGTTTTTATCTTTTTGCAACTTATATCCATGATAACGGCTATGATCAAATAAGGAGGTACCATCTTTTACCATCGCATTAACTTGCAAGTTCAAATCCCCCAACTCTTTGGTTAATTCGATTGCACCGCCGTTACTGCTACGCCCTCTCCCCTCTTTCATCATATAGATGTAACCAAAACCATCACTATATAAATCGTTGGCAGTATTGCCAGAATATTCTATGAAGGTATCTTGCCCAAGTGGGAACATGTCGTAAGCTTCATAGCGACCAATTCGTAGGCGCCAGTCATCTTTTTTACCAAAATAGAAACTAGCATCATCTAGGTTAACTTTACCTCCCATGTCAGCAAGCGGTTGCACCGAGAATCCTGCATAGTTCTGATTCGCTAATTCTCTTTTCCCATCCAAGCCGAATAAAATACGGCCATTTATATCCCACTGATCTGTGTCATTAGCATCAAAGTCTTTGTTTGCCGATGTTCTAAGTGAGGTTAACTGCTTTTTTTTGCTTGCAGCATCAATATTAAATTCGACATCGCCATAAAGTTTAAGTGTTCCTTGTTCGGTCTGCCATTCAATGGATGCTAATGCGGATAAAGAATAGAAACAGCAGACTCCAGCTATTATTTTTAATTTCATCGTTATTTCCTTTTAATGTAAATTGATTAAACTTTTTGTTCATCATTAAGATTTCTGGCATCTAATTCAGCTCGAATTGAAGTATAACTGTCATCAAGTTTGTAGAACTTAGCTATCCAAATCATCGAGGCAATAATTAAAATGGCAGGTAAATATAAGTAACAGAGTTTGATTGCAAAAAGCGCACTTGGTACTTGAACTGCATTGGCAACATATCCACCAGATGAGAGTAAAAAACCGGTAATAGCACCAGCACCAGCCATCGCCACTTTGCCAAAGAATCCATTGATTGATGTCAAAATTCCAGCAGTATTAATACCGGTTTTCCATACACCATAATCAACCGGGTCAGCCTGCATTGAAAAATAGATAGCAAGGCGTTGCCCAGCACCGAGTGATAAGATAACCGCGCCGATGATAAGACCAAGATGATTCACGCCCGATAACATCATTATTCCCATACCAATTAAGTTGATAGCGCTTGAAAATAGATAGACATGTCGTTTTTTCATCTGATTGGCTAAGAATGGTACGGTAAGTGTGCCAATTAAGGGGACGAAAGTTGATATTCCCGCAATTATTGCGGTAAGGTTTTCGCTTTGTACGTAATAGTTGAAGAAATAGACTAAGGAGCCAGTTTGTAAAAAGAATGCGCCCCACATAAGAAAGATGTTAGTTGCAAAGATTTTCCATGGGTTGTTGTCTTTTAAACCTTTCCATGCTCTAGTTAAGGTCATTCGCTCTTGTTGTATAGTGATTTTTTCCTCAACATTTTTAAAACTGACTATCAGAAAGAAAGTCGCAATAATCCCAAAAACAATAGCGGTATATAAAAAGCCATGTGTTTGATCACCATTTCCCAATGTCGCAACTAGCGGTAATGTTGCCACTGCAACAATCGTTGAACCTAAGGAACCTAATAAAATTCTTACTGAAGATAAGGTTGTTCTTTCTAATGAATCCGCAGTTAAAAATGGCAACATTGCACTAAATGGTATGTTGACCAAGGTATAGATAAAAGAGAGGCAAAGATAGGTGATAAAGGCATAGATTAGTTTACCTGTCGTTCCAAAATCAGGCACATAGAAAACTAAAATACACAATATGCCAAACGGTATTGCGCCGATTAATAGCCATGGACGACAACGTCCCCAACGTGTGGATGTATTATCGATAACTAAGCCCATTAAGACATCAGCAACACCATCAACCAGCCGGGTAACTAAAAACATTAGACCAACATAATAAGCGGGTAGTGCCATTACGTCCGTATAAAAATACATAAGATATAATGAGATTAATTGCCATACTAAATTACAAGATAAGTCAGCAATCCCATAACCTATGCGTTGCCGCCAAAGAGAAAATAATGAATTGACCATTTTTTTATTCCTTATAAATTTTTAGTTAAAGTTTATTTTGTCGAATAAACCAAGCCGGTGTGCAACTCCAAGCATGACAGTAGCTATTGATGATTTTGCTACCATACGGTGAATAATTAGGGTCGTTTGGATCAAACAATTCCCAAAATGTGTCTGCCCCAAATTCGACCATTTTTCCCCAATATGCTTTAATCTCATCAATGGCTTGTTGTTTCATGCCTGTTTTGAACAAGGCTAAGATGTAGTGATGTCGTAAGTAAGGCGTGTTCATGCCGATTTCTGGTGGAGTTGTTATTAATTGCGTTAATAATTTTTGTTGATGAGCTAAATCGCCTACATCAGCTAAAACCATCCAAATTTGTGTGGCGAAACTAATTTGTTTTTGTTCGCCGCTGGTGTAAAAACCGGCTTGCTCGTCCCATAATGTTTGTGCTGCTCTTTTAACCAAATCTAATTTTTGGTTAAGCGCCTGAGTTATTTCAGGTTGAAAATGTTGGGAAAGTCGACATGCTTTGTCTAAACAGTAAATTAAAACACCTTGAGAAGCGCCTTGTTTATTGAGTTTTTCGTGCCAATCAATAAATGACCACCAATCATCACTATCTTGAACTAATCCTTGCGCGTCACAACGTTTTAGATTTATTTCAATTTGCTGTAACGCGATCGGCCATAGCTCTTTAACCGTTTGTCGATCATTAGTTTGATTAAAGTAGTCGTAAAGGACATCGACAAAAAGAAGTGAGTAATCAAATAAAAAAGTATCGTCAGCAATAATGTCAGGTTTAACAAAGACATTAGAGGAAACCAGACCATCTTCCCGACGATGGCTAGCAAAGAGGTATAAGCATCTGCGGACTAAATCGTGCTGTTGAAAAGTGACGTTGTTCACTAGGGCTTGTAAGCGTAAATCGCCTAACCACAGTCTTCTATCTCTTTTCGGTCCATCCTCGAATACGTCTTGCATACAATTTCGAAGCGTGTGAATGGAGACTTGATCTATCTTCGCTAATAGCGGATCTGATGATTGATAGCTAAGACAGTGTTCTGGTGCTGAACTGACTGTGTTAAAAGTTATATCTTTAAATAAAATTTGGTATTTAGGCGATAGTGAGACAATATCTATTTTTAAGTATCGAAAACAGTAGCGTCGAGATAAGTTGATTTTAGCGGGTAAAATATCAATGTATTCATCATGCTGTTGTAACCAGCTTTTGCTAAGCCAACCTTGATATTGACTGAATGGTTCAGCAATTTCACACAGTGTTTCACCAAATGTTAATTTTATATGCGCAGGCGCATCAGGAGGGCTACCAGTAGATTCGCACAAGAAAGAGAGGTAACCAACATTGTGTTGACCAAAATCAATTATAAAACTATCACCTGAATGAAAACTCTGATTGAGATAATCATTTGCATCACTCACTATTTTTGATGACCAATGATGAATAGCACTTGGATCATTGATGAGCGAAATAATCTTTTGGGGTGAGATCTTTTTTTGATAAATCTTTGGTTGTAATTGCTTTGCTTTCAGAATAAATGCATTATCTTTTACCATAACTGCATCAATATTTTTTTGAATTGCTTGTGCCATATTCTTCTCCTATAGAAAACATTTAGGAGTATAGCTATGCAAAACAAAAGCTAGCCACTAAGATACTGCCAGATTGCGTTTATAAATGGCAATATTAAAAAGCTTATACCGAGCAAGTTCACATTTTTAAGAATATTATTTTTTATCTCATGTTTAATTACTTTATTGTATTTATATGACGGATAAAAATTGTCTTTTATTTAACGGGATACCTTGATAATAAGTTACCGTTGTAAGGATATAATCAATATGTATACTTTAAAAATTGACACTTATTTTAATCATAAATCAGATAAATTAGCCCTTTATAAGAGTGACCCTGAGGACAACGGTTGCGAGCATAATCATGAGTTCGACGAGTTAGTGATTGTTGAGCACGGTCATGGTTTACATGTTATTAATGGTAAGCCGTTATTTATTCAACAAGGTGATGTTTTTTTAGTTAGAGGGCATGATTACCATTTTTATGATGATCTCGGAACGCTAAAGCTAACTAATATCCTGATTAATCCCAATCAGAATTTTACTTTTTTGAAGAATATGGAGGAGCTATTAAGGCCTATCTCCGCTAGTGATTTAAGTTCTTATATTTGGTTAGCGCCTAATATTCGTAAAGAGTGTAATTCTGTTATTGATCAGTTATTTAATTTAAATAATTCAATTGAGCATCGTGAGTATCTGTTTTTTAAATTGCTTGTTATCATTAAGCAATATCAACGTCAGTCACAACAAAATAATACCCGCTATAAACTCCATCTTTTGCTTAACCATCTTCAAGAAAATTGCTTTGATGAATATGATTGGAACAATATAGCGCAAACATTTCATTTAACAACACGTACCATGTTTAGGCATATTAAACAAGCAACCGGCCTAACTCCTGAAAATTACATCAGACGATTACGGTTAATGTCAGCAAGATTAAAGATTAGAGAAAGTGATATGACTATTACCGAAATATCATTACTTTGTGGTTTTGTTAATAGTACTCATTTTACTACACTGTATAAAAAAACGTTTGGTATCACGCCATCTGAAGAGCGAAAATTTAACTAAATTTTAATATGGTTGGTTTTAAATGACGATTAAGTATTTAAGTACTTGTGACAGTTTACACTGTCACAAGCATTAAATTAATTATTTAACGGATATTTGAGCCATGGGCTCTCTTCGGAAGTGGTGCTTTGAGTGTAGATATCAAATAGACCAGGAAGCGATGCATCATCAGGCTGATACACAGCACGACCTAGCATATAACTTTGACCAAATTCTTTCCAATTGACAAAATTTTCTTTAACCGTTGGTAAAACTGAGTTAATCGATTGCCATGCTTGATCTTTGCTAATATAGCCCGCTATATAGCTTGCTCTGGCAATATAAACTAGGCGTCCTAAATCCCATGCAATTGAACCTCGTAGTAGAATTTGACGCAATTCGTCTTGGTCTTCAGCGACTTTGTTTTCAATTAACATTGAAGATACTTGATCTAATCTTGAGCAATAGATTGTAATAATATCACGGTAATCTTCTGGAACTTGGTCATCAATACAACTTTGCCACTGCTCTTTAGAAACGTTTAGATAAATTTCAATCGCGACATCGATGAGTTTGTGAACTGATCCAAAAGAGGATAAACATTCAGTAGCACTTTGTGGAGAAGTTACATCCCAAGCTGTACTTAAGCGATATCGCTGTTCTTTTTTACCAGAGTTTCGGGCATCGCTTTCTAAGCTATCCCAACAAAACATATGTTGCTCTGAAATAATAAGTCCAGCTGATAATGCATTTTGCTGGTCAACTGTCAGTTGTTCAGTTTTTTGAGAATTTTGGGGAAAAGGTTTGTGTTTTAAAGTTTTAATGAGAATCGTAATCACTCTATTGTATCGTACAAGTAGTGACGCTAAAAGAATCAAAATTACAATTAAGATTTCCATATGAGTATCTTCATTTTTTGACATAAATCAATTTAAGTGCGCAAAAAATATCACAAATAATAACTTCCAACAAGATGAAAATTTAAAAAAAATTAAGCTGTTTATATCACTCATTTTTTAAACAAAGTAGTTTGAAAAAATGTGAAGCTTCGCACATTTTTAATAAAAATTCCTGTATAGCTATAATTTATTGCCAAAATATTATATTAGCTGTCCAAATTTTAAAGGTGAGATTTCGATTTACTTTTTAGAATGTGGTTGTAGGTTTTTATAAGGAGTGAGGTTCAAAATGATTGAGATGTTACTTGATAAAGATTTTTTTTCGTCTAGCGATCAAAATATCACCGTTGAGCCTCGGGCGCCTCAACCCGTCTACCCTGAACACACGCATAATTTTAATGAAATCGTTATTGTGACAAGTGGGTATGGAAAACATATTTTAAATGGGCGACTATTTGATTTATATCCAGGTATGATGTTTTATATTAAGGCTTCAGACTGCCATTTGTATGAGAACGTTAATAATCTACATTTGACCAATATTTTATTTAGAGATCCTGAGAATTTTCATTTTATTAATGGGATAAATCAGTTAATTCCAAATCCTGATCCGATTCATTCTCATTACTTTTTTGATAAAAAATCTGATGAAAATATTCAATCGATTATTAAGCAATTGACGCAAAATCAATCAAGTGCTGTACAGGAAAGTTTATTTTTACAATTACTACTTATTTTTAATAAGAATTTTTATGTCAATGAAGGTTCTGGATCATCTGATAATCGCGTTAAGCAGTTGTTGCGTTGGTTACAGATCAATTTTAAGGAGCAAATTGATTGGGAACAGTTAACGGCACAATTTTCATTGTCATTGCGCTCTTTTCATAGGAAGATGAAAAATGAGATTGGCATCACGCCTCAAAAATATTTAATAAAGTTGCGGTTAGCTAATGCTTATACTCAGTTAATTTATAGCAATAAATCTATTACAACCATTGCGCAAGAATGTGGTTTTAATGATAGTGCTTATTTTTCTACCTGTTTTAAACAAGAATTTACGTTTTCGCCACAAGCATTACGTAATAACCCAGATAAAGGGTATCATTAGTTGTTTTACTAGTAAGTCAGGAACAGTTTATGGAAAGATGTTTGCGTTTATATAAACAAGATTATTTTATTTCAAAGATGAATACTGTTACTGTCGAAAAACGTGATCATCAACACCCTTTTCCTTTACATGATCACGATTTTTATGAAATTGTGATTGTTTGTTCAGGTAATGGTTTGCATTATTGGAATGATTATATTTATCCAATTACCAGTGGTGATATTTTATATATTAATCCCAAAGATGTGCATGGTTATGAGTCAGTTAATGATCTCAAATTGGATAATATTTTATATTTGAGAGAGTCACTTTTTTTATTATCGACTATCGAGTCTTATTTACCTAAAGTGACAGCCAAACATAATGAGCGTTCTTGGCGAATTCAACCTTCATACCTTAAACTTTTATCTCCACTTATCGAAAAATTAGCTATCGAATCAAAGAAAAATAATTTAGCCTCCGTACATTTATCTGAGGCACTTTTTCTGCAATTAGTTATTTTGTTAGACCGGATAAAACAAGCACCAAAGGTAACGGAGCCGACTGCTACTCATCAGTTGGATTTATTGTTTACCGCGCTCCATAACAGTATTGCAACACCATTTAATGTTGATGTTTTTTGCAAGGAAAATCATATTGCAAGCCGTTCACTTAGTCGTTTATTTAAAAGCCAAACAGGGATGACCATTAGTGGTTATTTACAAAAAAGGCGATTATGTGATGCCATGTCTTTACTTCGTAATACTAATTATTCGATTAGTATGATTGCTGCTGAGTGTGGTTACGATGATAGTAACTATTTTTCCTCAGTGTTTAAAAAGCAAACCAATCAAACGCCTTCAGAGTACCGGGCTAAATTTAATGATAAGAAGTGCTAGGTGAAGGTAGATTAAATATATATTCAATTTACTCTCTTTTAGGCTTTAAAAGAGAGTAATGTTTTATTCTAAATAAAAGACTTCTGCTAATGATTCACTAATTGGGCTGTTGTCTGGGTTGCTTGGCATGATATCTTTCATAAACGCCCACCATTTTTGACAAGCTGCTGTTTTAGCTACTGCATCCCATCGCTCTTCTGATTCGATTTCAACATAAGCAAAAAGTAGATTTCTTTTGCTGTCTAAAAATATTGAGTAATTGTGAGCGCCATGGGCTTTTAGTTCTTTTACCAGCTCAGGAAAAATTTCGTCATGCCGTTTTTTATATTCAGCATGTTTGTCAGGATGGACCTGCATTATGCTTGCTTTTCTTATCATAATAGCTCCTTTTTAATGAATTAGGTTAAATTTGCATTTAACCTATTTCATTATCACGTGTACATTCAATTTTTTATTGGTAAATAGAATGATATAGTTGCTCAATTTCTTTTACGTTAGTGTCACGCGGATTGCCTCCGGTACAAACATCATCAAAAGCAGCTTGAGCTAACGCAGGGATATCCTCAAGTTTTACGCCAATATCTTTTAATGTAGGAGGGATACCAACATCTACGTTAAGTTGTTTAACAGCATCGACAGCAGCTTTTCTTGCTTGTTCGATCGTCATTTGTTCTGTTTTAGCCACTCCCATCGCTTTAGCAATATCACGATATTTTTCACCAGTAAATTCGGCATTGTAAGCCATGATATGAGGTAAAAGTACCGCATTAGCTACACCGTGAGGCGTTCCATAAAATGCTCCAAGTGGGTGAGCCATTCCGTGAACTAAACCTAATCCCACATTTGAAAAGCCCATGCCAGCAATATATTGGCCTAATGCCATGTCTTGAGAACCTTTTGCAATCCCTTTTACTGAGTCACGTAATGAACGAGATATGACTTCTATTGCTTTAAGATGGAACATGTCTGATAGTTCCCAAGCGCCTTTGGTTATATAACCTTCAATGGCGTGAGTTAAGGCATCAACACCTGTTGCTGCTTTTAAACTCGCTGGCATACTTGTCATCATATCGGAATCTATGATTGCGACAACGGGAATATCGTGAGGGTCAACGCAGACAAATTTACGTTTTTTCTCTTCATCGGTAATGACGTAGTTAATGGTCACTTCAGCTGCTGTACCTGCTGTTGTAGGAATAGCGATTGTGGGTACTGCTGGTTTTTTCGTTGGCGCTACCCCTTCAAGACTACGAACATCAGAAAATTCTGGATTGTTGATAATAATACCGATCGCTTTTGCGGTATCTTGTGGTGAGCCACCACCAATTGCAATTAGGTAGTCGGCACCCGATTGTTTGAAGACTTCAACCCCTTTTTGAACAATACCAATAGTTGGATTTGGCATGACTTCATCAAATATTTGATAAGCAAAGCCATTGTCATCTAATAGTTTTGTTACTTTAGTTGCTACTTTGAATTTAATTAAATCTTTGTCAGTAACCACTAATGCTTTTTTAAAACCCCGTTTTTTTACTTCATCTACGATGTGGCTGATTGAACCAGCGCCAAAGTAAGATGTTTCATTTAGAATCATTCTATAAGCCATAATGTTTTCCTTTTAATTCGTCATGCCTAAACCAACAATGTTCGCTGCAACAATGATAACTAAGCAGCCAATACAAAGTATTCGTACTGGTTTTTTGCCAGTACCAAACCACTCTTTTAGTGCTAATCCAACAATACCACCACAAAGTACATAGAAACTCATATGTAACATCCAACTCATGAAACCATATTCAGTTGGAATATTTGCATGCCCCCAAGCATAGAAGAAGAATTGGAAATACCACATTGCGCCACCTAAAATGGCAAATAGTATGTTGCTAATAAGTAGGGATTTGGCAACTGAGATATCTTTTTTAAATGAAAGTTCTTTTTTAGCGCAGAGTCGACTAATACAGAAACCTAGATTAATAATTGCACCACCACCCATAATAATGACATAGCTTGGGAGAGCTACGTATAGATGGTCTACGCCAAGTTCGGCAGCTTTTTCGTGCATTGGTACTGCTGCACTCATGGCAAATGACATACCAGCAGAGAAGATACCACACATGATGGCAAGAAGAAGTCCTTTCTTTAAATTAAAATCTTCAACTTGTACTCCAAGTGTTTTTTCTTTCAATAAACCAGCATAAGTTACGATAGCGACACCAATAACAGCAACAACGACACCTAATAATGTCATTTTTCCGCCAGTTGAAGCCAATAATTCACCAAATTTACCTTGTAGTATTGGCGTCATTAGCGTACCAACGATTAAGGTTATGCCAATCGCAATACCTATACCCATCGACATGCCTAAATAACGCATTGTTAGTCCGTAACCAATGTTACCTACTCCCCACATGGCGCCAAATAAGAAAACTGGAATTAATATATCTGAACTAAACGATCCGTAATAAGACCAAAAGTCAGGCAATAAGAAGTAACTAATTGACCATGGCAATATGATCCATGAAAATAGTCCGGCTATAGACCACATGGTTTCCCATGACCAATTTTTTACTTTTTTAAGTGGTGCGTAAAAACACGCGGCAGAAGCGGCACCAACAAAGTGCCAAAATATGCCTAAAATAATTGAACTCCCCATATATTTATCCTTATATTTTTGAAATATAATTTGATATTTTTTATTAGTAGCTTTTACTGTTTTAATGCTTCTTCCATTGGGTTCACATCAAAACGCTCAGCTAATAATCTGAACTCTTCCGTGGATATGGTTTGACGTTTTCCTCCCATTGATAGGACTTTTACAAGAACTTCTGCTGATTTTTCAGCTGTATCAATCAAGCCGAAAGCTTCATCTAACGTTGGTCCTGTTCCAAATACACCATGGAAAGCCCATAACACTAAACTATGTTTTGCCATCTGTTTTGCAGTGGCATAACCAATTTCGTCTTTACCTGGAACCATCCAAGGAACGACACCAACACCATCTGGAAATACAACTAAACATTCGGTACTCATTTCCCACAACAATCGCGTTATTACCGCAGTATCAAGTTCTAGGACATAAGTTAATGCAATTAAATTGGTCGCATGACAGTGCATGATCACGCGGTCTTTTCCTTGGCTTTGTTCGATTCTTACAATATGTGATTGCAGATGGGCAGCGAGTTCAGAAGTCGGTAATCCACCATTTATTAATCCCCACATGATGTAATAACCCTTGCCTTGTTCATCAATTTTGACAATGGCTAACGTATCAGCAGGATCTAAAATGACATTGCGAAAAAACTTACCTGATCCTGTGACAATAAAGTACTGGTTAGCAAGTTTAGTCACATCTTGTGTTAACGATACGTGACGGGGATTTTTATAAAAGTCACTTTGAAAAGAGACCACATCACTTTCAAGTAATCTTAAGCTAACATTACCACCATTACGCTCATCCCATCCTTTTAACCACATATCGTAAGTGGCTTTGATCATCCCTTTTACAAACCAAGAAGAAAGAATCTGTTGCATTTTGTTTTCCTTATGATCGTTTAGTTAAAACTGTTGTTTCATATTGACGAACTTCATCTAACCATCGGCTACCAACTGGTACGTCATTCAATAAACAGTACTGATCCCAAACTGCTTGCCAAGGTAATGATTTTTGTTCTTCGAGTAATGCTAGTCGTGAAGTAAAGTCACGATCGTGTTCATATTTTTTTAATTGTTCGGTAGGTTCTAATAGTGCTTTTAACAAGCATTTTTTCATGTTGCGAGTGCCAATTACCCAAGCGGCAATACGGTTTATAGAGGCATCAAAGAAATCTAAACCAATATGTACTCGGTCAAATAGTTTGTTTCGAATGATTTCGCTCGCGATATTTTGAGTTTCATCATCAAAGAGCACTACGTGATCACTATCCCAACGCACTGGACGGCTAACATGTAGTAAAAGATGTTCAACAAAAGGCATTACGGCAGAAATTTTGTCTGAAATGACTTCAGTTGGATGGAAATGTCCAGCATCTAAACATAGTGCAGTTTTACGTGATGTAGCATAAGCGAGATAGAATTCATTTGATCCAGCAGTATAAGATTCAAGACCAATACCGAACAATTTACTTTCGACTGCATCAATGTGATATTTTTGATCAATCTTTTCTCGAATAATTTCATCCAATGATTCAACTAAGTGTTGTCTTGGTGCAAATTTATCGACAGTAATGTCTTTCATTCCATCTGGTAGCCAGATATTCATGACTGATGGTGTACCTAATTCTTTACCAAAATATTCTGATACCTTACGACAAGCTTTTCCGTGATCTATCCAGAATTGACGAATTTCTGGATTAACATGAGTAAGAGTGCCTTCGTTACTCAAAGGGTGTGAAAAATATGTTGGATTGAAATCTAGACCAATCTGATGTTTTTTAGCCCATTTGACCCAATTGGCAAAGTGTTCTGGTTTGACTTCATTACGATCGACTTTTTGATCTGATTCTAAATAAGAAGCATGTAGATTTAATCGTTTTGGTCCTGGTATAAGGCTAAAGGCTTTATCTAAATCTGATCTTAATTCATCTGCATTACGAGCTTTACCCGGATAATTACCTGTCGCTTGTATACCACCAGTTAATTCACCTTCTTGCTTTTCAAAACCAGCAACATCATCGCCTTGCCAGCAATGTACAGAAATCGGTAATTTTGCCATTGCTGCTATAGCAGCATCTGTATCCACACCGATTTCAGCAAATCTTGCTTTAGCGATCTGATAGGCATTTTCAATTGCGCTCATGAAATACTCCTTAATAAATATAAAATTTTTCTATAATTGGTTAATTACTTTTGGGTTGATAATATTTAGTGTCAAAATTCTGTGAAATGAGTTGTCTTAATGCGTTAACATCAGCAATTTCACCTAATGAAATTAACTGGTAACCCACATTGCCTAAGGCTGATGATTCAATAGGACCTGCGGTAACATTGACATTGCATAAGTCAGCACATAACTGGTTTAAAAAAGCATTTTGGCAACCACCACCGACAATATGTAATGTGTTAATTGGTTTACCACTTAGCATCGATAATTCGTTTAATACATCTCGATATAGATGTGCTAGGCTGTCAAAAATACATCTCACCAATTGAGGGAGATTTTTAGGAGCCTGACCAATGTTTTCTAAACATACCTGTTTGATGGTTTCTGTCATATCATCAGGATTTAGAAACCTTGGATCATTAGGATTAATGAGAAAAGCAAAAGGTTGCTCTTGTTTTGCCAATGTGATTAATTGATTGATATCTTTGACTTCGTGTTCAGAACAAACGCGTTGGAATAACCATAATCCCATGATGTTTTTTAACACTCGATAATTACCATCAACACCACCTTCATTGGTAATATTCGCTTTTAACGCTTCTTTTCCTGTGAAAGGTTGTTTAGATTCCAATCCCATAAGTGACCAAGTACCTGAACATAAATAAGCACTATGTTGGTCCATTAATGGCGCAGCTATAACAGCACTGGCAGTATCATGGCTTGCAATTGCAATTACTGGAATACGATCGCCCTTGGTACTTTGCCAATATCCAACTTGGTTTCCGGGCATACAAATATCACCAAACCATTTACGTGGTATGCCTAGATAATCAAGTAGATCTTTGTCCCAAGTTTGAGTTGTAACATTAACAAGTTGGGTTGTTGTGGCATTGGTATATTCACGATTTAAAACACCGGTCAATCGATAAATCAGATAATCAGGAATCATCACAAAATCAGATATTTGCGACAGCCACGATGGTGATTCAAGCATCATAGCTTTGAGTTGATAGAGTGTATTGAAGGTTAAGAATTGAATTCCGGTTTTTTGATAAATATTTTCTGTTCCAATTTCATCTTGTACCTTTGACATGATATTGTCAGTACGATGATCACGATAAGAGTATGTCGGTCCGACGATTTGGCCTTGCTTGTCAAGCAATACATAATCAACGCCCCATGTATCTATACCAATACTATCGAGTTTGATTCCTTGTTGAATAATTTTGTTTAATCCATTTAAGATTTCTTGTTCTAAATAGTTCAAATCCCAACAAAAATTTTTACCATCACTTTTATATCCATTACTGAATCGGTGGATTTCTGTTAATGTGATTTTTTGAGATTGATAACTCGACAACATAACTCGGCCACTAGATGCACCTAAATCAATTGCAGCAATATATCTATCTGCCATTATAACTACCCTCAATTTTGCTAATGGGGATAGTCTAGAGAACTATTTTGATAGACACTTTTAATTGACTGCCATTGTTAGTGAAGTTTGGCAAAATTTTTAAAATGCTTGTGATCTTTGCCACAAAATATGAATTAAGTTGTGCTATTTATACTTTCAGAATAAATATTGATATAATGCATTATTTCGAAAATAATTTGAGAGCTATCTATGTTAAATCAGTTAAAAGCAATTATTCAGTATCTTCTTCCAAAACAATTATTAACTACCCTATTTGGTTGGTTAGCTAACAGACGTTTAGGAAAAGTCACTACATGGATGATTATCGGTTTTTGTAAATTATATAAAATCGATTTAAGTGAAGCTAAATTGACTGATGCTAAAGAGTACAAAACGTTCAATGACTTTTTCGCTCGTGAGCTAAAAGAAGATGCGCGAACAATCGATGATGCGGCAAATAGTATTGTAATGCCAGCAGATGGGGTAATTAGTCAATTTGGTAACATTCAAGATAATCTTCTTTTGCAAGCTAAAGGACATTTTTATTCTTTAGAATCACTGCTTGCTTGTCATCCTGATATGATTAAGTTTTTTAAAAATGGATCTTTTGCGACTACCTACTTATCACCTAAAAACTACCATCGTTTTCATATGCCTTGTGATGGTATATTGCGTGAGATGATTTATGTTCCTGGCTCACTATTTTCAGTGAATAAAGCAACAACAGAAACTATTCCTAATATTTTTGCTCGAAATGAACGTGTAATTTGTCTATTTGAAACTGAATTTGGACCAATGGCACAAATTATGGTTGGGGCAACGATTGTAGGAAGTATTGAATTAAATTGGGAAGGCGTTATTACGCCTCCTCGTGACGGCATAATGAAACGTTGGACTTATTCTGGTCAGATTAAATTAGCGAAGGGTGAAGATATGGGTTGCTTTAAATTAGGTTCAACCGTTATTACGCTGTTTGCTTCAAATGCTGTTGAATTTGACAGCCATCTTAAACTTGGTGACGTTACTCGTGTAGGTCAAAAACTAGCTGAAAGGATCTAACTTTATGTTGATGCGTGGTTTTTTGGGTGGAATATTACTCCTTCTGTCTTGCTTTGCTTTTGCTGAAGAATCAATACCCAATATTGATAATGAAGATCAGCTTACCGAAGTTATTGCTAAGCTTAATGAAAAAAATGAAGATCTTCGTCAGAATATGGAGTATCAAAAAGCGCATTTAACCAGTATCATCAATGAACAAAATAATATTAATACCCAAATTTCCCATGTTCAAAATACGCTCGCAACCCTTGCTGAACAGGGTGAATGGTTAAGTTTTTCAACAGCATTAGGTGAAACCCTTCGCCAACAATTATTACGATTACCTGAAAAACCTAAATCACAACCCCTTGATGCTGAAATCGCAGAAGCCAAAGTTCAGCAACTCAATTATTCAAATACCTTAGCTAGGCTAGATAGTTACCCTACGTTACCAAGTAATTTGAATAATCTAAAATCAGCTAGTCAATATCGCCGTTTATTAAGAGAACAAAGTGAGCTCATCAAAACGTTGATTTCGGGTACTGATACCACGATTCTTGAACTAACTAAATTAAAAATATCGAATAAGCAACTAACCAATGCTATCGATGAGGTTAATGATGCTGCACACCGTTACTTTTTCTGGGTTGCTGACGTCAATCCCGTTTCATTAAGTTTTATTCTTGATTTAGCCAGAGATGTCGTTTATGTCACCGTTCAAATTGATACGCTGTCACAACTATATAATGCTGGTGTTGAAGTGCTTAGTGCGCCAAAACCACTGTTTTTCCTAGTATTATCTTTATTGTTTGTATTTGTACATTTCAAAATGCGAGGAAAATATAACGCTTTCTTAAATAAATCGGCGGCTCGGGTTGGTAAAGTCACCCAAGATAGTTATTCACTTACTTTGGAAGTGATTGTTTTGTCATTAATTATGGCATTGCCGGTTCCTATTTTATGGGCTGCTTTGGGTTATGCTCTTCAAATTAACTGGGATTATCCTGTAGCCGTTGCTCTAGGCTATGGCGTTAATGCTGCTGCTCCAATTTTGTGGGTGTTTATTATCACCGCGCATTTTGCGTCTCAAAATGGGCTATTTATTACTCATTTTGGATGGTCAAAGAAAAATGTCCGTCAAGCTATGAAATATTATCAACTGTCGGTTTGGGTGGTTATCCCTTTAGTAATGGTTGTAATGAGCTTTGATCAGTTTAACAATCGTCAATTTGCAGCAACTATCGGTCGTACCGCATTCATTATTCTCTGTTTTGCACTCGTATTCATGACTAATTCTATTCATCGCGCTGGAGTTCCACTTTATATCGATAAAAAAGGATCTGGCGATAATTTATTAAGTCATATTCTGTGGTTTGTGTTGTTGAGTGCACCATGGTTAGCCATTATTGCTGCTTGTTTAGGTTATTTATCGACAGCTGAAGTGTTATTAGGACGATTAGAAGCTTCGGTCATTATCTGGTTTGGCTTGTTAGTGGTCTATTTTATGATACGCCGTTGGATGTGGATACAAAAACGACGAATTGAATTTGAACGTACAAAACAACGTCGATTAGAACGTATGCAGCGCGCTAAAGGAATTGAAGAAGATCTCACCCCATTAAATGATAATATGGATGAACCTGTTATCGACTTAGATGTGATCAGTGCCCAATCATTACAACTAGTCAGGTCAATTATTATGCTAATTGCTTTAATTAGTATGATTTTACTTTGGTCTGAACTTCATTCCGCTTTTGCCTTTATGAATAATATCAAGCTATGGGGAACAAGTACCATTATTAATGGCAACGAAATTGAACAACATATTACCCTAGGTGCTGTCTGTATCGCGATCTTGGTTATGACCATTACTGTTCAGTTAGTAAAAAACTTACCGGCGCTGCTTGAGTTAGGCATTTTACAACATTTAGACCTCGCACCCGGCACTGGATATGCCATTTCAACCGTATCAAAATATATTATTTTGATGGTTGGTTGTATGATTGCTTTTTCATTTATCGGGATTGATTGGTCTAAGATTCAGTGGTTAATAGCGGCATTAGGTGTTGGTTTAGGATTTGGTTTACAAGAGATTTTTGCTAACTTTATTTCTGGCTTAATTATTCTGTTTGAAAAACCGGTGAGAATTGGCGATACCGTAACTATTCGTGATTTAACAGGTAACATTACCAAAATTAATACTCGTGCAATAACGATTGTTGATTGGGATCGTAAAGAAATTGTTATGCCAAATAAGGCTTTTATTACTGAACAATTGGTCAACTGGTCTTTATCTGACTCAATTACTCGTATTGTGTTAACTATACCCGCTACGATTGATGCCGATAGTGAACTGGTTATGAAGCTATTACAACAAGTTTCAGAGGAGTGTGAATTTGTTCTTAACGATCCTGAACCGCAAGTCTTTTTAGTGGATATTCAAGAAGGTATTCAATTATTTGAGCTACGTGTTTTTGCAGCTGAAATGGGGCATCGTATGAAATTACGTAGCTCAATACAAAAATTGATTCTTGAAGCTTATCGCCAACATAATTTGACATTGCCATTCCCACCTTTACAAACCAATTTAGAAGCGCTTGGTCGCAAAAGTGGGCGTCGTAGTTATACAATTGGTACTATTTAACCAAACAAGGTTTCTAACCATGGCACCCCAAATGCACCGGGTGCCAATAAAACAAATGCCCAGATTGGTGCTGAAGCAATATTGGCGATATTGAATTTTGTTGCTGGCATATGCATTGTTCCTGCAATTAATGGAACGATTGCACGCAATGGTCCAAAGAATCGACCAATAAACACGCCGAAAGTACCGTATCGCTGGAAAAATTGTTCAGCACGAAATATCATTTTTGGGTATTTATTTAAAGGCCATGAAGAGATTACCTGTTGGTGATAATGTTTACCTAACCAATAAGAAATGAAATCCCCTACAATGGCACCTAATGATGCCGATATCAAAACAGGAACAAATGAGATCACCCCTGTTCCCACTAATGCTCCTGCACCTAATAAAATTGCTGTAGCAGGTACCAGCAATGAAATAATCGCTAATGACTCGCCAAACGCTAATATGAAAATAATTGGCAATGCCCAAATTTGATGATGCTCAATAAATTGCATAATAGTATGCGTAATCTCATTTAATGACATAATTTTTTAGCTTCTATTTTTTTAGAATAACTCATTTTAACACAACAAAAGCAGTATAGTTCGACTAATCATTGGTAGAAACTAACAAAAGTAATAAGTTAAATGACAGGCTTTTTATTGATATCAACCTCAGTTATTATAATTGGAATTAAATTGCTAATAATGATGAGACATACCATGACAGTAGGCATTGAAAAATGTAATGTGAATAAATTTAAACAAGGTCAATTACAACCATTGCAAGAAGATACTGTCGCAATTGAAAAACCTGTTGCGCTTATTTATAACGGTATTTCTCACGTGGTAATGATGGCAACACCCAAAGATCTTAATTATTTTGCTATTGGCTTTTCATTAACAGAAAAAATCATCGAGTCTGTTGATGAAATTTATGGTATTGAGATCATCGATACTAAACAAGGCATTGAAGTCCATATTGAGCTATCTTCACGACGTTTTATGCAATTAAAAGAAAAACGTCGAAATTTAACTGGTAGAAGTGGCTGTGGAATTTGTGGTACCGAACAGATAGAGCAAGTTTGCCAGTTTATTCCCCCCCTTTCTTTAAACGATAAAATTCATCTTTCTGATTTTGAACAGTCCCTTAATTATCTGAAGAAGGTTCAAACTGTGGGCAGCCAAACTGGTTGTACCCATGCTGCGGTATGGTTAGATTTAAACGGTAATTTTATTGTTGGATTTGAAGATGTGGGTAGGCATGTCGCTTTAGATAAGCTATTAGGCTATCGTGCCACATTTCTACGAAAACATAATGAAAATTTAAAAGGGGTAATTCTTATTTCAAGTCGGGCAAGTTATGAAATGGTACAAAAAACAGCCCGTTGTGGAGTCGAGATCCTCTTTGCCGTTTCAGCAGCAACTTCTATGGCGATTGAACAAGCTAAACAGTGTCAGTTAACATTAGTTGGATTTTTTAGAGATACTCAAGGTGTTATTTATTCAAATAAAGAACGTATTCTCAAATAATATGCAGTTTTTATTTAAATTAATTAAAAATTAATTGATATTAATTATCATAATAAAAACAATATATTAACTTTTTTATACGAAGATATCTCATCCCACGTCTTTCTTTATTGGTCGAAGACCATCATAATATACGCTAAAAATAAAAATGACTTTGTTTTTATTATAGATTACGTGAACTTTTTCTATTTATGATTTTGATCACACAGTTTTATCAATTAAGTATCTACTAAAATTTGAAAGGATAGTGTTATGCATCAAACAGCAGATATTCAACAAGCAGTTAACTATATTCAACAACACACAGACAAAAAACCAACAATCGGGATTATACTTGGATCAGGTTTAGGTCCTTTTGCCGATACTCTTGAAGATGCCGTCCATATTCCTTATGACAATATCCCTCACTTTGCTAAATCTGCTGCTGTTGGCCATGCAAATGAATTAGTGATTGGTAAATGCGGTGATAAGACTGTTGTCGCAATGAAAGGCCGTTTTCATTATTATGAAGGTTTTTCATTAGATCAAGTTACCTTCCCTGTGCGTGTAATGAAAATGCTAGGCGTTGAAAAACTAATCATTACCAATGCTTGTGGCGCAGTCAATACTAGCTTTAAGCCAGGGGATTTAATGATAATCACTGATCACATTAACTTAACCGCTAATAATCCATTAATGGGGCCAAATAATCCTGAATTAGGGGTTCGCTTTTTGGATGTAAGCGAAGTTTATAATAAGCAATTAAGAGCAACGGTTAGCGAAGTAGCCAAGGAACTAAATATCACATTACAACAAGGTGTTTATGCTTGGTGGACAGGCCCAACTTATGAAACCCCAGCAGAAATCAGAATGATCCGTACCCTTGGTGCTGATGCGGTTGGTATGTCTACGGTTCCTGAAGCAATTATTGCTCATCACTCTGGCATTAAAACTATCGGTATTTCATGTTTAACTAATATGGCTTGTGGCATTTTAGATCAACCTTTAGGGCATGAAGAAGTGATTGAAACAGCTGAACGCGTTAAATCAACTTTCTTACAATTGATAACTAAAACAATTGCGCGTTTTTAATTTGTATAATTTCACATCAGCAGTTCACTTTATTTTGGATATAAATAATGAACATGAAGTATAGATTACAAGTAATGATGTTTTTCCAATATTTTATTTGGGGAAGCTGGTTGACAACTTTTGGTATTTATTTAATCAATACGTTGCATTTCTCTGGTGCAGAAGTCGGTCTGGTTTATAGCACTAAAGGCTTTGCGGCATTATTTATGCCGTTTATTATTGGAATAATTGCGGATAAATTTATTCCACCAAAATACTTATTTATGCTTTGCCATACTGTTTGTGCTATTGCACTATTTTATGCGGCAACCGCAACAACACCAATTCAACTTTATTGGTTGATGCTTATCAATGCAATGGCTTTTATGCCAACAATTGCATTATCTAATTCAATTAGTTATCACTGTTTAGATAAAAGCAATTTAGACTCTGTTACCGTTTTTCCAAAAATTCGTGTTTTTGGGACAATAGGCTTTATTATTGCTATGTGGACAATCAGTTTACTAAAATTCGATATTAGTAATGCACAGCTCTATATTGCTTGTGGTGCGTCTGTGATTTTGGTCATCTACAGTGCGACTTTACCTGATATTAAAGTCATCACTAATCAACAACAATCATGGATTTCACGCCTTGGCTTAGATGCGTTTGTATTATTGAAAAACCCAGTAATGTCGATATTTTTTCTCTTTTCGATGCTATTAGGGGCTATATTACAAATCACCAACACCTTCGGTGGAGCATTTTTAAAAGATTTTGGTAGAATCCCAGAATTTCAAGATAGCGTGATTGTACAACATCCAGCAATATTATTATCAGTGTCACAAATGGCTGAAGTTGCCTTCATTTTGACGATCCCATTTTTTCTCAAGAAATTTGGAATCAAAAAAGTCATAATAATCAGCTTAATCGCTTGGACACTTAGATTTGGCTTTTTTGCCTATGGTGATCCAACGCCATTTGGTTTTGTATTATTGATGTTATCAATGATTGTATATGGTTGTGCTTTTGACTTCTTTAATATTTCAGGCTCTATCTTTATTGAGAAAGAAGTTAATTCTAATATACGTGCGAGTGCCCAAGGGCTATTTATGACGATGGTTAATGGTATTGGTGCGATTATAGGTTCTTTTATCAGTGGTTTTGTCGTTGATATCAATACTCATGATGGATTAAAAGATTGGCACTCAATATGGTTAATTTTTGCGGCTTACGCATTAATTTTAGGTTTTGTTTTTTATTTTACCTTTAATTATAAACAATCTGCGAAGTAACATCTTATCAATATAAATAAGGGATACATCGTCCCTTATTTATCCTCTGTTTTTTTTGAGTATTACCATACCGTAAAAAATAGTGACATAAAGCCGCAAGATATAGCTTGTCGGCTATGATTGTTTTATGCGCCAATTATTGGCGATAAATATAGTTTTAAAAGTAATGAGATTTTAGTATGAAAGAAAAATTTTTTGGTGGTTTATTAGTTTTTTTAGGTGCATGTAGTTTTGGCGTTCTCTCTTCTATTGTAAAAACCGCTTATCAATCAGGTTATACCCTAGGACAAGTTACTGGTGTTCAATGTTTTTTAGGTATGTTGATATTATGGGGGATACATCTGATTGTAAAAACGCTCAAACAACCAAAGATTAAAAATAAAAAAACATCAACCCCAAAATGGAAAGTATGTGCAGTAGGTATATTTCCCGGATTAGTGGGTATTTGCTATTATCAATGTGTACAGTTGGTGCCAGCATCAATTGCGATTATTTTGCTTATGCAATACTTATGGATTAGTGTCATTATTGATTTTGTTATTTTTAAAAATAAACCTTCACCACTTCAATTAGTCACAGTCGTTATCATAATTGTTGGTAGTTGTTTTGCTGCTGGTCTTTTTAATCAAGCTATTGAATTAAATTTAACAGGTTGTTTATTTGGTTTTCTAGCAGCGCTTATGTATTCGCTTTTTATTACAACTAGTAGCAATATCGGCAATGAATTACCAAAATTAGAGAAAAGTGCCTTGATGATAACCGGTGCTTGTATTGTGACTTTCTGTATTTTTCCGCCACTATTTTTCTTTGAACTCAGTATTTACGATAAAATTTATCAACTCGGATTTTTATTGGCCTTATTAGGCACAGTCTTACCCCCTTTTCTATTTTCAGTCGGTATGCCTAAAATCGGCATTTCGCTGAGTGCGATTTTATCCGCTGCAGAACTGCCTGTAGCTGTAACCTGCTCTTATTTTTATTTAAAAGAATCGGTCTATTTGAATCAATGGATTGGAGTAGTGATTATTTTGTTTGCAATCGCCTTACCAAATCTAAAACATTTAAAGAAATAATATTCAATAAATTAAGTGTGGTTATCCACACTTAATTATCTTCAAACAGATCTTGTACTTAACTTTTTAACCAATAGTCTAAAGATTCTTTACAGGATTCTTTTGTTACTCACAAATATTATAACGTTAAGCATAGGCTGTTTTTATCTATCGTGGAGATACAATAAGTTACCCTGCTCCCCATTATTTTATCCTGAAGAATATTTGACGTGATAACAATTAGTATATTGTAATAATTTCGAGCTCAAAATCGCTCGAGTGAAAAGAGCAAAAAAAAATAATCAGAATGCCAATAATATTTTTCACCGTTATTCTGCCCATTAAAATAATGAAATGTTTAAATAATCTCGCTAAATTAAATTAACAATATATCATTTATCAAATACTGGACAAAAATATAAAAAAATACTAGTATTTAATAACCTGAAAAACAGTAATGTTATTGATAAAATAGTTTATGTTTTTTAAGGTATTTTTTACATCTTTAAAATAAAGTCTTTACCGAGGTTGATACATTTTGTTATTTAGTTTATTTAGTTAAATAAAGTAGAAATGAAGTAATATTATCTTTTGGTATTTAAAAATTTATTGATCGTCCCAATATAAAGTAATATATTTTTATCTTAAAAATATTTTGCATCACCAAGAGTTAATTATTTTCTAAAAATATTTTCTAGTAGAGTAATAACGAAAGAGTTTAAGTCCGATATACGATAAATTAGTAGTTGAGTTTATCCCTTTTATTGCAAACATTTTCAAGAAGATTTGATACTTCTTAAATGGACTTATATCAACCAATGATTGGATTGAGGTATCAATATGCCCCCTAATCTATATTCTAAGACAAATATTTTATCAAGATGAATAGCTTGACTGAGTGATAAATGTTTAGTTGTAAGAAGTCTTATTTATTTTAATCCAGATAGAGTTTATTTAGTTAATCTTTGATATGTAGATCATAATTGGTATTTTTTTAATTAGTTTTTTCAAAATATTATGGAGGGTACTGAAAAAATAGCCGGTTTAAATAAGCTAGTAATTAGTCTGATAGGCTTATAGTAATCGTATGGTCTTTTTTGTAAAAAAACCACAAGTTTTAATAGTCAGTAGTAAATAGCAGTATTTTAAAAATCTTAATTGATTTTTATTTATAAACATAAAGTTATACAGATATACCTTGGCAATGAGTGTTTATTATCAAATTTATTGTTCTATTTTTACCCTGAATTAAAAAGGAAGTTACAGAATGAAGACATATAAAAAGCCATTATTTACTTTAGTGCACAGTAATGATGCTATTCCTGAACACAAAACTTTAGCTTATTTAGATTCAACATTAAATGATTATACCGATCACATCGACGAAATTATTGGTTTACGTATCAAGGAGTTAAAGCTACACCATTCTGAATACAGGGAACATCATAATGACACTAATAAGAAGTCAGGTTTTTCATTTATTTTCCCTGAAATATTTGAATCAGAACACCATAAAAAACAGATTGGCATGTTAAAAGAAGAGATGTTAATTGCCAAAGAGTCCAATAAAGTTATGGAATTACTTAGTGATCGTTTAAAAGAATTTGCCAAATTTTACCCAGAAATACAACTTAATTTAAATAATGTTCAACTATTACCAACTAAATTTAAAGAGTACCTTTTTGCTCCACCTTTAGTCTTAACCGAAGATAATGCAATTATGCTTTGGGATGACTAGAAAAAAACTTAACAATAATTAATAAGCTAAAAATCTACAGTAGTAACATACTGTAGATTTTTTTTATTTATAGTTTTATATATTAACTATTAAATGCGCTTTCACCGTGACTGTTAATATCAAGCCCTTCACGTTCATATTCTTCTGAAACACGTAAACCAACTGTAATATCAGCGATTTTATAAGCAATGAAGGCAATAATTGCAGTCCAAATTACACAGGTAATCACACTCATTAATTGTATGCCAACTTGACTAGCCATAGTAACGCCTTCGGCAAAGCCTATACCGCCCAGTGATTCGGAGGTAAATACTCCAGTTAATATACAACCAACAATACCACACACGCCATGAACGCCAAATACGTCGCAAGTATCATCTACTTTTAAGACTCTTTTTAAAGATGATACGCCCCATACTCCTGCAAAACCACAAGCAAGCCCAATTAACATTGCTCCACCAACACCAACAAAGCCAGCAGCAGGTGTTACACCAACTAATCCAGCTATTACACCCGATGCAGCGCCTAAACATGATGGTTTGCCACGTAGTATCCATTCGGCAATGGTCCAGGCGAGTACGGCTGCGGCTGTTGCAGCTACGGTATTGATGAAGGCTAGTCCAGCGATTTCGTCAGCGTGTGTTGATGATCCTGCATTGAATCCAAACCAACCAATATATAATATTGCGGCCCCTAAATAAACATAAGGTAGGTTGAATGGTTTTAATGGTTCACGGTTATAGCCAATACGGCTTTTAAGCATATAAGCACCTAATAGACCGGCAACAGCTGCATTGATGTGCACAACGGTTCCGCCAGCGAAATCCAATGCACCTTCATCACCAAGGATACCACCACCCCATACCATATGTGCCATTGGAATATAGGAAAAAGTAAACCATAACACCATAAAGATAAGGACAGCTGAAAAACGGACTCTTTCAGCAAACGCACCTAAGATTAAACAACAAGTAATACAAGCAAATGAACCTTGGAATGCAATCCAAATTAGTTCGTAAATCGAACCTGAAATATCAGTAATACCAACATTAACCAATAAGAATTGCTCAAAATTGCCGAAAAACCAGTTACCTTCACCAAATGCTAATGAATACCCATAAGTAATCCATAATACAGCAATTAAAGAAAAGGTGACTAAGACTTGCGATAACATGGATAGCACATTTTTAGATCGTAATAATCCGCCATAAAAAAATGCGATACCAGGCACAGACATAAATAACACTAATGCAGTACAAATCATCATAAAACCATTATCGGCTTTATCCGCAATTTCCACTTCGTCGGCAAAGACTGGACTGGCTAAAACTAAACTTAAAGAGAGAATAATTTTCTTCAACATAATGATATCCTTATTGATAGTTATAGTGCTGACTCATCAGTCTCGCCGGTACGAATTCGAACTACGTGTTCTAATGGCGTAACAAATATTTTGCCATCGCCTATTTTTCCGGTATACGCAGCTTTTGTAATGGTGTTAATGACTTCATCAAGTAATTCATCGCTAATGGCTAACTCTATTTTTACTTTTGGTAAAAAGTTAACATTGTATTCAGCGCCTCGGTACAGTTCGGCGTGACCTTTTTGTCGACCAAAACCTTTAACTTCAGTAACAGTTAAACCAGTAACACCTATATTGGATAGTGATTCCCTAACCTCTTCTAATTTAAAAGGCTTAATAACTACAGTGACAAATTTCATCCATTACTCCTTATAACTATTAATCTTATTAAAGTTAATGCAAAGGGCGTGCCAAAAATTAAAAAGAGGATGATTAATATTGTGAAATACTTAAAATGAGTAAAGGTTATTAGTTGCTATTTAAAAAAAAGTTGAGGAACGGGGTTTTTGACGCTAAAAATAGCCTCATTGTCGCACTAATATGGTGCTTGTGCTTATTTTTGGTGCTGTTACAAATGTGCCAAATTAGAATGTTACCATTAATTTTCGATATTCATCATAAGCAAAATGGTCGGTCATACCGCTGATATAATCCTGAATTAAGCGACAACGATAGTAAAATTCCCAACAATCAAAGTGTTGATTGTCTATCTGCTCAAGTGCTTGTTGATAAGCTACGCAATGTTTTGCTGATAGTTTGTGATACAACCGAGTTTCGATAGGATATTTTTTGTGATTACCTGTTTTGACTAATTTTATAAAATCATCAGTAGGCATAGCTAAAAGTGGGCTGTAGATCTCTAGCAATCCAGTAATGATTCGGTAACCTTGCAGTTCGATATTTTCAACCGTTTCATGGTTAAAGATGTGTTCAAAGCCAACTGTTTTGAAGATACTAAGTAATTTATATTCCGCACCATGATCTTCAAGTAGAGCATGATTAAAGGAACCATGATAAATTGCTTCGATGTTTTCGATAAATCGTTCAGCTGCATGAGGTACGAGTTGACCAATGGTATTTACGCGCAGATACATAAAAAACTGGTCGATACCTATCGCTTCAAATTCATTCTTTTTCAAATTTTCATAAGGGCGATTCACAACGTCATCAAATAAGTCACCTTTTTTAACGGGTCCCCATGCTTCTTTTAAATAATGATAAAGCTGCTGAACAGTTAAAATTTTCTTTTCTACAGCATCTTCAAGATCGGCGATACAGTAGGAAATATCATCTGCTGCTTCCATAATATAAGTGAGCGGATAACGATGGAAAGGTTGGATATCAAGTTGTTCCGAAAGTGTTTTAATAAAAGACTCTTCAGATAGATAATACCCGGGTTTTTTCATTAAGTAATTAAATTCATCAGGTATAGGATCAGACCAATAAGCTGGTTTCGAATATTTAAGAATTGACGCAATTTGCGAGTAAGTTAAATTGAGTCGTAAAATCGTATGAACTAATCGAATCGCTTGTGCATTACCCTCAAAATTAGAGAGATCTTGGCGTATTTTTATTTTTAATGATTGAGTTGATTTATCATCAGTATCCTGAATATTAAGCACTGAGTAGCATGACGTTTTATCTATACCTAAACGCATACCAAACCAATGATTGATTGCCGCTTCACCAAAGTGACCAAATGGTGGATTACCTATATCATGCATTAAGCAAGCCATTTCAACTAGGCTTTCAATTGACATAACTGAATTTTCAAGGCCAAAAGCTTTTAATTGTCCAGATTTATTAAGTCGATAAATAATCTCTTTTACAATATAACGACCAACTTGTTGTACTTCCATTGAATGAGTAAGGCGTGTTCGAACGACAGAATTACGCTCTAACGGAAATACTTGTGTTTTTTGTTGTAAACGCCTAATGGCAGCAGAATTAAGGATGCGACCACGATCACTTTCGAAAAAGCGTAAAACCGAGTAATCATCAAATGCTTCACGCGGTTTACTTGCATATCGTTGATAATTAATTTTTTTACTAAAGTCGATCATATCGCAGTCCCTTGATTTAATCAGCTATAATTTTTGTTTTGCCCACGCTATTGGTTGACTATATTCCGCTGGTAATAAAAAGGATAATTGGTTTAATGCTTCAATTAATTTTGGGCTATAGTTATGAGTTAGGTTGATGTGTCCAACTTTTCGCCCTGTTCTTACTTCTTTTTCATACCAGTGTAGATGCGCTAAATCAACTGATAACCATTTGAGATTAAAATCTGTTCCAATCAAATTCACCAGTACCGATGGGCAAAAAACATCCGGTTTAGGCATTGGTAGTCCTAAAATTGCCCTTAAGTGTAATTCGAATTGGCTAATAGATGCCCCATTTTGGGTCCAATGCCCGCTATTATGTACTCTTGGCGCTAATTCATTAATTAGTAAGTTATCCCCAATAACAAAACATTCCATCGCCATAACGCCTACATAATTGAGTTTATGCATGATGCTTGAAAGCATCTGTTCAGCTTTATTCTGCAATGTATTATTTTTACTAGGAATGGCAACACTCATTTTTAAAATGCCATCTTGATGGAAATTATTTGTTAATGGATAAAAGACAGTTTCACCTTTGGCATTTCTGGCACCAACTAGTGATAGCTCTTCTTCAAAAGGAATGGCTTGTTCAACAATAGCATGTTGATACACATCGTCTGGAATCGAATCGTGAGCAGTTATGCGCCATTGGCCTCGACCATCATAGCCACCTGTTCGACGTTTTACGATTAATAAATCACCCAAATTTTTAAATAAATTCGGCCAATCATTTTCATTATTAAGCGGGTACCATTTAGCCGTAGGTAAATTAAGCTCATCAAGTAACTGCTTTTGACTTAAACGATCTGCTATTATTGGAAATACATCTCGATTAATGAAGTGGGGGTGGCTCGCTAAGAGTTGAGTAAACGTTGTTTCGGGCCAACGCTCAATTTCAGCAGTAATGACTGAACTTTGGTAAGGGATGGTTGCAGGATCAACATCCAAGCCAACTGGATAGACATGGATTCCTAAAGGTTCACCAGCTTGTCTAAGCATTCGTCCTAGCTGGCCATTTCCTAAAACACAAACAGATTGCATTGTCATATTAAATATCGACTCTCGGATCAGGATTATTCAAAACTTCATCAGTTTGACTCAATCGCCAATTTGATAAACGTAGATAGATCTCTGGGTTATGCAATGCCAGAATTTGTGCAGCTAATAAAGCTGCATTTGCCGCTCCAGCTTTACCTATAGCTAAAGTACCAACAGGAATACCTTTAGGCATTTGTACGATAGAATAAAGGCTATCAATACCACTAAGCGCTGCACTTTGTACTGGAACACCTAACACTGGTACTAGTGTTTTCGCCGCTAACATACCAGGTAAATGCGCAGCCCCACCTGCTCCAGCTATGATCACATCAAAACCTCGTGATTTGGCATTTTGCGCAAATTCAAACAATTTATCGGGTGTTCGGTGTGCAGAAACAATTTCGACATGATAAGCAATGGTTAAAGTATCTAAGATATCCGCAGCATGTTGCATGGTACTCCAATCACTTTTCGAGCCCATTACAATGGCAATTTTAGGTTGAGTATGCATAAACGTTTATAGGAAGATATAAAATATTAAGTGTTCAAAGTATACACTAAAATTAAATGAATGGGCTAGCAAGAAGTAAGGTTGATTATCAATAAGTTAAATTATCAGATTGAGAATATCCGCCAAGATTATGACGGATAATTATCTGTATATTACGGACTCACTGCCGCAACAATTTTTATTTCAATTAAATACTCTTTTTTCATTAACCCTGCATGAACGGTACAACGAACAGGCGCTTTTCCTTTTGCTACCCATTCGTCCCATGCTTTGTTCATGGCAGAGAAATCGTTTTTATTTACTAAAAATAGTGTCGCATCAAGAATGCGAGTTTTATCACTATTTGCTCTAGCCAAGATGTGATCTATTTCAGCTAATGCACTTTTAGTTTGTATATAAGCATCATCACTCAAATCAGTTGGTACACTAGTATAGTAAATTACATTGTTATGAATTACGGCTTCCGACCACCTTTCTGCAGGATCTATTCGTGTTATTGTCATTATATTTTCCTTAAAGACTAATTATTAAGATACCTTTATAAAATCCGAACGCAATTTTTTAATCTCATCACGTAATACACCTGCTTTTTCAAATTCAAGATTCTGAGCAGCTTCGTACATCATGGCTTCAAGTTCTTTAACTCTTGCCTGAACTTCTTTTATTGAAACATAATTATACTGACCACCTTGTTCAAATGCTTGAATTTTAGCCGTTGATTTTTTAGTGCTTAAACCTGCATCTAAGATATCTTTGATTTCTTTACGCACTGATTTTGGTGTAATTCCATGTTCCTGATTGAAATCTTCCTGTTTTTTACGACGCCTTGCAGTTTCATCAATAGTGAGTTGCATTGCTGGCGTAATTTTATCAGCATATAATATTGCTTTACCATTAACATTTCGAGCTGCGCGTCCCACAGTCTGAATTAATGAGCTTTCTGAACGTAGAAATCCTTCTCGGTCAGCATCTAAAATTGCGACTAATGATACTTCTGGGATATCTAATCCTTCTCGAAGTAAGTTAATACCAACTAATACATCAATCTTACCTAAACGCAAGTCGCGAATAATTTCCATTCGTTCAACAGTGTTGATATCAGAATGCAAATATTTAACATTGACATTATGTTCTGATAAATAGTCTGTCAAATTCTCAGCCATTCGCTTAGTCAATGTGGTCACAAGAACGCGTTCGTCTTGGTTTATGCGTAATTTAATTTCAGACAAAAGATCATCAACTTGAGTAGCCACAGGCCTAACTTCGATGATTGGATCTAATAATCCTGTAGGTCTTACCACTTGTTCGATGATTTCACCTGCTGATTTTTCAATTTCATATTTAGCAGGTGTTGCCGAAACATAAATTGTTTGTGGCATGATATTTTCAAATTCTGTAAATTTTAATGGTCTATTATCTAAAGCCGAAGGTAATCGAAAACCGTATTCAACCAGATTAAGTTTTCGCGATCTATCACCATTATACATTGCACCCAATTGTGGGATTGCTACATGCGATTCATCAATAAACAATAAGCCATCAGCAGGTAAATAATCAAATAGTGTTGCTGGCGGATCGCCGGCATTTCGTCCTGCTAAATAACGAGAATAGTTTTCTATCCCAGAACAATAACCAAGCTCTGTCATCATCTCAATATCAAATAGTGTGCGTTGAGTTAATCGTTGCTCTTCTAGTAGACGATTATTGTCCAACAATACTCTTTGGCGTTCTTGAAGCTCTTGCTTAATTTCAACAATCGCGTCATCCATGATGTTTCTTGGTGTGACATAGTGTGTTTTTGGATAAATAGTAATACGTGGTACTTCATTAATTGCATTACCTGTTAATGGATCAAATATGACTATTCTTTCAACTTCATCATCAAAAAGCTCAACACGCACTGCATGTTCATCTGAATCAGCTGGAAATATATCAATCACATCGCCACGAACACGAAAAGTACCGCGACTAAAGCCAATTTCATTACGTGTATATTGTAATTCTGCTAAGCGCGTTAATACTGCGCGTTGGTCAGTAATCGTCCCTCTTGCCAAATGTAATATCATTGACATGTAAGTTTCAGGTGCACCTAAACCATAAATAGCCGATACCGAAGCAACAATAACAACATCACGGCGTTCTAATAATGATTTGGTTGCCGATAGTCTCATTTGTTCAATGTGCTCGTTAATCGATGCATCTTTCTCTATAAATGTGTCTGTAGAAGGAACATAAGATTCTGGCTGATAATAATCATAATAAGAGACGAAATATTCCACCGCATTATCTGGAAAGAACGCTTTCATTTCACCATATAGTTGAGCAGCCAAAGTCTTATTAGGCGCTAAAATAATTGTTGGGCGATTATGCTTTGCAATAACATTAGCCATGGTAAAAGTTTTACCAGATCCTGTTACTCCTAATAATGTTTGATGCGCAATTCCATCATCAAGATTTTGATTTATACGATCAATTGCTACCGGCTGATCACCTGCTGGTTTAAAATCAGAACATAATTTAAATTTTCTCATTACATCGCAACCTAAAATTTCACCTATTAATAAAAATTATCCCCAAAAACACTTGACCTTTAAAAATGTTATATTTTTTGTTCAGTTAAGTTAAAAGTTTGTTAAGACATTATTAAAACTATACCTTGATTTATCGTAACGTTATGATTAATAATAATTATTAAAATCATGGCTAAGTTGTAATCAAATTAAATAAAAACCTGATAGACATTGAAGTTAGCACACTTTTCAATTAACTATTCACAGACTTATCCACAGGCAACGGGGATAACTTGCTAAGTATAATCAATATAGACTTTTTTGAATTTTTAGCTTAAAAAAACGCCACTAAAAAAAAGTTTTTTTATTGATTATTTCTATTTTTAAGTCTTATTTTAATAGTCTATAACTAATCCATTATTTGATACGCTCAATTTTATATTGATAGCCAACAGTATCATTTGGCACAAAAGTTAATCGATGAGTGATGCATTTTGGTGCATCTTCTGCATGATGTGAAACAAACAATAATTGTGTACGACCTTTATCGATTAAATTATCAATCCAATTTTTTACTAGTTCTCTATTTAGATGATCCAGTCCTTGTAGCGGTTCATCTAAGATAAGTAATGTTGGATGTTTCACTAAAGCTCTCGCTATCAATACTAATCGCTGTTGTCCCCAAGATAATGATTGAAAGGGTTTATCGGCTAAACCAGTCAAATCTAGTAATTGTAACCATTGCTTAACTAACTTTGCTTGTTTATCACTAATCGCTTGGTAGACCCCAATTGAATCAAAGTACCCCGATACCAATACATTTTCCACACTCAAGCTAACTCGATAGTCAAGATGAAAACTACTACTGACATAACCAATATGACGTTTAATATCCCATATTGTTTCGCCAGACCCTCGTTTTCGCTCAAATAGCGTCAAATCATTACTATAACCTTGAGGATGATCGCCAGTTATTAGGCTTAATAATGTCGATTTACCTGCGCCATTTGGACCAATGATCTGCCAATTTTCATTGGCTTTTACCAACCAACTAAGTCCATTAATAATTGCCTTTCCATCATATTGAACATGACCATTATTTAATATAATGCGGTCTAATGTATCGGGTAGTTGAATGGGTGTTTCATCCGGTTCGGGTAAAGTAAAGTTTGATAGCTGTTCTAAATTCGCAAGTTGCTTGATGGCTACGTCATTTAATATGGTGTCTTTGGATCCAAATTTCAATAGCTGACAGTTAGCAAGTATTCCAATATTTTTTACAAATATTGGGATTTCATTAAAACGATTCAACACCATTACAATCGTAATATTTTTTTCAGCGAGTTGTTTAAGTTTTTCAGCTAGGTTTGCTCGAGATGCAACATCTAAACCATCAAACGGTTCATCTAAAATTAGCAGTTCCGGTCGGCTCATTAATGTGCGACATATCAATGTTTTGCGTGTTTCACCGGTTGAGAGATATTTAAAGCGACGATCTAACAGATGTTCAATACCAAATTGTCGGGCTAAATGTTCGCAAAGTTCGGCATCTTGATTAACTTCTTGAATAATTTCTGCTGTAGTTAATCCAGTATCATCTTCGTTGTCACTAAGCATATCGGTATTATTGCGTTTCCATTCATCATCTATTATTTTTTGAAGTTGCTCAAATGAGATATGCGCTATTGATTTAAATTGATTGATAACTTTACCCGACAATAACGGTTGATTACCAGCTAATGCTTTAGCCAATACCGACTTGCCCGAGCCATTTCGACCTACAAAAGCGACAATGTCACCACTATTGATAGTCAATGATTCAATTTTAAAAACGTTGAAATCACTTATTTTATATACTGCATTTTCAATTTGTAACATAAATACCTCAAACTGCTAGACTAATGTGGCAACAATGATGTTCTGGGGATGGATGGATATGGTAGTTTTTTGGCCTTCGGTTAATTTTAGATGATTAATTTCACTGGTTGATTTATTAGCATAAAGCATCATACCGGAAGGTAATGAAAATGAGATCTCAGATAATTGACCATCGCTTACTATTTTTTCAACTTTAACTCTTAATTGATTTTCATTTAAATCATTCAATTCAATCAAAGGTGCTTTAATCAATAAAAGAACAGTTTTATCAATATTCAATTTTAAACGCGCAATACTTTGTTGAGTTATATAAGCTTTTAATTCAGTTTGGTTATCATTTAATTTTACTTTTACAAACCCAGCTATATTGTTAGTTTCAATGCTCGAAACATTGCCATAGATTTGATTACGGGCGCTAGTCTGTAATGATAATTTAGCAGTTATTTTTAATATATCATCAAGAGGAATATTGTCGTCATTTAGAATATTAAAAGCATTATATTGGAGTTGAGTTAAGAGATCATAAAGCTGAATAAACCTTATCGCATAAGCGCTAAGTTTTGTGCCTCCACCATTTTTACCACCCGTTGCTGTTATTAAAAAAGGTTTTGGTGATAACTGATTGATTTCGTTTATCGCATCCCAAGCAGTTTTATAGCTAATACCGACTTTCTTAGCCGCTTGGGTTAGTGAGCCAGTTAGTTCAATTGCTTTTAATAAGGCAATTCGTCTGGGATCAGTAAATAATTGCTGATTTATGTTTAAAGTTAATAATATTTCTGGTGACAGCATTACTTTATGCCTTAATTGAATAAACAAGCTACTTTCAATAAAAAAGTAAATCTATTGTAGACGTTTTTTTCTTTTCCTTCAAAAAATGTCCTTAGCCATATTCGTAAAGAATAAAAATAGTGTACTGCTTAAAGTTTGATTGTACTTTATTAATAAATTTTGATAGCATCGCTATATAGTTCATTATATAACGAATGTGAGGAATAAAATGCGTAGAATCATTGGTGTATCACTATTTATAGTAACTTTACTCGTCAGTTTAACAACATCTGCCACCCAAAAAATTACGGTATTTGCAGCAGCATCACTTACTAATGCAATGCAAGATATTGCAACTTCTTACAAAGATGCAGAAATTGTTTTCTCATTTGCTTCATCTTCTGTATTAGCCAAACAAATTGAACAAGGGGCACCTGCTGATATATTTATGTCTGCTGACCAAAAGTGGATGAATTATCTTATTGAACACAAAGTTGCAACAGATAAACAGAATTTGTTAAAAAATGGATTAGTATTGATTGCTCCAAAACAATCTAAATTAGAAAAGGTAGAAATTAATGCAAATACTGATTGGCAAGCCATTTTACCAAAAGGAGAAAGGTTAGCTGTTGGTGATCCTGACCATGTACCTGCAGGGCTTTATGCTAAGGAATCTTTAACCAATTTAGGCGTATTTGATAAATTATTGCCTCAAATGGCGCCAGCAAGTAATGTTCGTGATGCATTAATGTTAGTTGAGCGTAATGAAGCTGCATTAGGTATTGTTTACAGTACTGATGCGAAAGTGAGTGATAAAGTGAAAATTATTGGTAGCTTTCCCGCTGAGACATTTACGCCAATTGAATATCCGATCACATTACTTAAACCTGAAGCAAAAGAATTTTATCAATATTTAAGTTCTGAAACTGCCAAAAAGATTTTCCAAAAATATGGTTTTATCACTGAATAGAAATTAAACAAGATGATGTTAACTGAGTATGAATGGCAAACATTGCTGTTAAGCTTGAAAATAGCAGGAGCAGCAATTGTCTTTAGCCTTCCAATAGGTGTGTTGACAGCTTGGATTTTAGCAAGATGTCAATTTATCGGTAAATCACTATTTGATAGCATTGTCCATTTGCCTTTAGTGTTGCCTCCAGTAGTATTAGGCTATCTTCTACTCTTAACAATGGGTCGCCATGGCTTTATTGGCGAATGGTTAGATAAATATTTTCATTTAAGCTTTAGCTTCAATTGGCAAGGCGCAGCTTTAGCTTCTGCTGTGGTTGCGTTCCCGCTTATGGTTCGATCGATTCGATTAGCAATTGAATCGATAGATTCACGTTTAGAAAATGTAGCTCGAACCTTAGGTGCTAAACCATTTCGAGTCTTTATGACTGTCACGCTACCATTAGCTTTCCCTGGAATTTTAATGGGAGTCGTGCTCGGTTTTGCTCGTTGCTTGGGTGAATTTGGCGCGACAATTACCTTTGTATCAAACATTCAAGGAGAAACACGCACCCTTCCATTAGCAATGTACACCTTATTACAAACCCCAGATGGCGAGTCAGGAGCATTACGACTTTGTATTGTTTCGATCATTTTATCTTTAGTTGCCTTATTCGTTTCAGAGATGCTAAATCGTTGGCATAAAAAGAAATTAACAGGATAGCGATAATGTTAAATATCAATGTAAGCAAAAAACTTGCCTCGTTTGTTTTCGAATTTAAACATGAAATTAACTGCCAAGGTGTGACTGCTGTTTTAGGGGTGTCTGGTTCGGGAAAATCAACACTTATCAACCTTATTAATGGTTTAATCAAACCTGATAATGGTTATATCAATTTAAAACAAGATAGTTTAGTCGATACAGAAAAACATATTTTTGTCACACCAGAGAAAAGACAAATTGGTACTGTTTTTCAAGATGCACTACTTTTTCCTCATTATAAAGTAATCAAAAATTTAACTTATGGGGCACGATCGTTAAATACAGAAAAATTTGATGATATTGTCAATGTGCTCAATATTGGTTCACTACTTGATCGTTATCCAGCGATGCTGTCAGGTGGTGAAAAACAGCGAGTTGCCATTGGTCGAGCTTTATTAACCAACCCCAAATTATTATTGATGGATGAACCTTTATCCGCTTTAGATATGCCCCGTAAAAAGGAGTTATTAAGCTATATTAATAAACTAGTGAGTGACTTGAACATACCTATTATCTATGTCACGCATAATATTAATGAAGTCAAACGTATTGCTCAGCATGTAGCCGTGTTAGAACAGGGGAAATTAATAGACTTTGGTACGACAGAACAAATATTACAAAGTAACTATTTGAAAGACTGGCTATAAAGCTTTAATGTAGTACTATTCTCTTCTTGTTTTATATATGAAACACCATCATGCCAAGCACCTAATACTATTCTGGTTACTGATTCACCATTAATGGTTAGATGATGGGTTGCAGGTTTATGAGTATGGCCATGAACCATTATATTGGCATTATTCTCAATCATCATATCAATTACTGCTTGTGGATTTACATCCATAATAGTTTCTGATTTTATTTGATTATGCTGACTACTCTCTTTTCGTAATTTCGTCGCAATTTTTAATCGAATAAATAATGGTAAGAATAAAAATAACTTTTGTAGCCACTTTTTATGCATGATTTTTCGGAATTTTTGGTATTGATGATCATCAATACAAAGCAGGTCGCCATGTAAAAAAACAATATTTTTATCCTGATTGACTAAACAATTAATATCGCCTAGTAAGGTCATATCACATCGCTTAGCGTAGTCTTTACCAATCAGAAAATCACGATTACCGTGGACAAAAAACTTTTTAATTTGCTTTGAGGATAACTCATTTAAAGCATCCGAAATCTGTTTGTGTAGTGTTGAATCAACATCATCCCCCACCCAATAGTCAAACAAATCCCCTAGAATATAGAGTTCACAGCCATTAGGTAATTGTTTAAGAAATGACAAAAAGCCTGCTGTAATATCAAAATGATGTGCAGCAGGCTCGTTTTCACCGAGGTGAATATCTGCGATAAAAAAGCGAACAGGATTATTCAACCGTTACACTCTTAATCACGACATCTTCAACTGGCACATCAGAATGCATTCCATTACGGCCAGTTTTAACGGCTTTGATCTTATCGACAACATCCATGCCATCCACAACTTCTGCAAATACGCAGTAACCAAAACCATTAATATCAGAAGAACGATAATTTAAATAATCATTATCAACGACATTAATAAAGAATTGAGCCGTCGCGGAATGAGGATCACTTGTACGTGCCATAGCTAAAGTACCACGACTATTTTTTAGACCATTAGCAGCCTCATTTTTGATTGGAGCTTTAGTTTTTTTCTGTTTCATACCTGGCTCAAATCCACCACCTTGAATCATAAAATTATTAATCACTCGATGGAATATAGTGTTGTCATAGAAACCTTCTTTACAATATTCAACAAAATTTTTGACTGTTTCAGGAGCTTTATCATCAAAAGTATTGATCTTAATATCACCTAAAGAAGTATGAAATATAATCATAAGATGTCCTTATTTTCATTTTTTAATTCATAAAAATCATAATACAAATCTGTCTATTATCTTAGACTTACTCGCTAAATCTTTCACATGCCTCTAATGTATTACTCATTAGCATTGCAACTGTCATTGGCCCTACTCCACCAGGTACAGGTGTGATCCAACCGGCATGTTGGCTAGCAATATCGAATTCTACATCTCCAACAAGTTTGCCATCAGGTAAACGGTTAATTCCAACATCAATTACGATAGCACCAGGTTTGATCCATTCTCCCTTAACATAGTTAGGGATTCCAACACCCGCAACAACAATATCAGCATTACGAACATGCTTTTCTAGATCAATAGTTCTGCTATGAGTAATCGTTGTGGTACAACCTAATAACAATAATTCTAACGCCATAGGACGTCCAACAATGCTTGATGCGCCTACAACTGTTGCGTTTAAGCCAGATAAATTAATGCCGGTTGATTCTAACATTTTAACAACACCATACGGCGTGCATGGGCGTAATATCGGATCGCGTTGTAATAAATGACCAATATTATAAGGATGAAAACCATCAACATCTTTACGAGGATCGATACGCTCTAACACTTTTGTCTTATCAATGTTATCTGGTAATGGAAGCTGAACTAAGATGCCATGAACATCGGCTCGTTGATTTAATTCATCGATCAACGCTAATAATGCCTCAGTGGTTGAAGATGGATAATCATAAGCAAAAGAAGCAAAGCCGACATCGTCACAAGCTTTTTGCTTATTTTTAACATAAATTTTAGAAGCGGGATCAGAACCAACTTGTATTACAGCTAGTCCTGGAACAGATAAACCTTGTTCAGTCCGTGATTTTACCTTTTTGGCTATTTCGTTACGTATTTGCTGCGCTAACGCTTTACCATCAATTATTTTTGCAGTCATAAGCGATTACTTCTTTTACCCAATGAATGGGGTATTCTCGCAAAAGTTTTTATTATTGTCTATTCACTTATCGGTTGATTGACTAAGTTCTGTTAAAATCTGTTGATATTGTTTGTCTATATCAGTAATTACCAAACAAATATGTGAATCGAATGCTTTAAGTTTAGGTTTTTGAGCTTTCCATTCATTTTTTGAGATATCTTTGATGGCACCGAAGTTTTTAAAAAAGTTAAATTCTAAAATACTTCCCCCCACAACATTATAAAAAATACGTTCGCCGATATCTTGTCCATCTTTTTTTAATTTATTAAAGTTTTGGTAATAAAATTTTGTTGTTCCATTTTCAGTAATAATTGAACGATGTAACAACTTAACTAATCGTTTATATAATTTATTTAATTCGCCATGTAGTTCTCGGTCATCACTTAATTTTCTTGTTATTGCTAGATCGAAAGCAACTTTTACTTCCAATAATAAATCTAATGATTGTTGTTCTAGTTGTGGTAATTGTGATCTTAGACTTTTTTGAAACTCATTGAGATTTTTACGTAATTGAGGGCTAGCTGATATTGTTTTCTTATTAAGTATTACTTTGCCATCATTCTTGATCGATAAATCATTCGACTTATTTACGATTTGGATGTTGTCTTTATTTATCACTATATCGTAATTGGGTTTTACAGCACACTCTTTTTGTGCCGCAAACACTGTTATTGATAAGGTTAATGAAAAAATAACTATTATTTTTTTTAGCATTTTGACATCCATTTAATGGTTGAAATTTAAATTATAGCGAGTAATATCAAATTAGCATCAATTTAAAGAATTAAAAAACCCCGTTCCTCAACTTTTTTTAATAAAAGCAGCTATAAAATAATCAATTAATCATTTAAATGATTAAAACGTATACCTTACACGCTATGCGGATGTAATATCAATAGATATAATCTATTATATCAACTAGATTTATCTACTTTTTTTTATTCAAAACTAAAGTATAGTAATTTTATTCAATTTAACTCATAGAGGTGAAATATGTACGCTGTTATTTTTGGACGTCAAGGATGTCCATATTGTGTGCGAGCTAAAGAGCTTGCCGAGAAGTTATCTCAAGAACGTGATGATTTTTCATATCGATATGTAGATATAAATGCAGAAGGTATTACCAAGGAAGATCTTTCTAAAAGTGTTGGTAAACCGGTTGAAACCGTACCGCAAATTTTTATTGATGAAAAACCAATTGGTGGCTGTACTGATTTTGAAGCATATGCCAAAGCTAATTTGGGATTATTTCAAGACTAAATACTTTTGCACATCAAATACAGATAAACCATTTCGGTGGTTTATCTTAACGCCCCGGCAATTTTTGCCATGTAACTTCATTACGCAAATAAGTTGGCTCGACATCTTCAACTTTAACAACTTCTTTTCTTAACCATTTTTGATGAGCGATAACCACCAAATCTTGTGCTTCTGGTAAGAATACTTCACTAGGCTTAGTTCCTGTTAACATTTCAGGATAAGTTTGCCAACCTGTACCTGCTGAGTAATAATCATTATGACTTTTTTGAATTTTATTGATTGCATTTTCAGGTTTGACGACACATTCTGGAATGATCGTTTGCCAATTTTGGTTTTGATACTCATATTGTCCTAAATAGACTTCGCCCATTCTAGCATCTATCGCAGGTATGACTTTCTTTGCCTCTGTTTTCCTATAAGCGCCTTGCGCTAGGGTCATCAAAGTTGAGACACCTATCATCGGTTTATCAATTCCTAATGCTAATCCTTGAGCTACACCAATACCTATTCTTACTCCAGTAAAGCTACCAGGACCTTGAGCAAAAGCAATAGCATCAAGTTGTGAAAGCGTGCAACCTGATTGACTTAAAATTTTATCAACCATTGGTAAGATCTTTTTAGTATGATCACGTGCCGAAATCATAAAATCATGAGTGATTTCATTTCGAAAAAATAGAGCTACGGAACAAGCTTCTGTCGAAGTATCAATGGCTAAAATAGTACTCATTTGGTTTCCAGATTATCTGATTGGTTGTTAGATAATAAAAAATTGATTACCTTGTTAACATCTCGGGTTCTTGGCGATGGTGGTAAACTATTTATAAACGTTGCCCCATAAGGTCGCATAACTAATCTATTATCGCAAATAATAATTGCTCCTCGATCATTATGATGACGGATTAATCGCCCAACACCTTGTTTTAAGGTAATAACGGCTTCAGGTAATTGCACTTCATTAAAGGCATCGCCACCTTGCATTTGGCAATCTTCCATTCTCGCTTTCATTAAGGGATCATCTGGTGAGGTAAACGGTAATTTATCTATAATAACACAAGATAAAGTATCTCCCCTAACATCAATCCCTTCCCAAAAACTGCTCGTTGCGATTAATAGTGCATTACCACTTTCAATAAACTGTTCAAGAAGTTTTGATTTGCTTGTTTCACCTTGAACTAAAACCGGTAACTCGGTATGTAAGCGAAAATGTTCAGCTAATGCATTCATCATTGCATAAGATGTACAAAGGAAAAAACAACGCCCTTTGTTTGCCTCAATAACCGGTAATAAAATATTGACAAGTTTTTCAGCATTGCCCCTTTCATTTGGTGATGGTATATAACGTGGTACACACAAAATAGTCTGATTGGTATAATCAAATGGGCTTTCTAAAATTAATGATTCTGCATTAGTTAAACCTAAACGTTTGGTAAAGTAATCTAATTGATTATCAACTGATAATGTTGCTGATGTGAAAATCCAGGCACCTTTACGCTGGATTAATAATTCCTCAAATTTTTCCGTTACCGACAATGGAGTTAATGCAAAGAGAAAAGAGCTATATGAACTTTCATACCAATAACTAAAACCTGGTACATGAGTTTCGGACAATTTTTTTAATAATTGCTGGTATTGGTTAACTCGATCATAACAATTATCTAAAGTTGTGGATCGCCCTATCGCTAATAACAGAACTTCTTTGCAAAAATCAAGCGCATCAAATAAATAAGATAATTCTTGTTTAATATTGGTTTGATTAAATAGATAACGAAGATTTCCTTTATTATTTTGCTGGCTTATCAACAATCTCAAATCTTGGGTACATTTTTGTAGTTTATCAGCACACTGCTGGAGTTGTGACATATCTTTGACTTCTGTTCGATAAGCCAAATTAATCTCTTTAGCTAAGTCGAACAGTTGTCGACTTGTTAACTGCTCACCAAAATAGTGACACGCAAGATCAGGAAGTTGATGCGCTTCATCAAATATCATCACATCAGCTTTAGGAATTAATTCACCAAATCCGGTATCTTTCACAACAACATCAGCTAAAAATAGATGATGATTAACAACAACAATATCAGCGTTCATGGCTCTTTTACGAGCTTTAACCACATAACAATCGTTGTAATGTTCACAATCACTACCCAAACAATTATCATTTGTGCTAGTTAAAATTGGCCAAATTGGATTATCTTCGGTAACAGTTGTACATTTACTAATGTCACCATCTTTTGTTTTGATTGACCAATTTTTAACCCGAACCAGATCAGTTCGTAAATTCTTATCTAAATCTCCGGCAGCAGCATATTGATGATACATGCGCTCTAAACAGAGATAATTGGCTCGACCTTTAAGAAGTGAAATTTTACCAGTATAGTTTAAAGCTTTTTTGATAATGGGTAAGTCTTTACTATATAACTGTTCTTGTAAATTCTTGGAGCCTGTCGAGATTATTGCTTTTTTCTCACTGCGTAATGCAGGAACTAAATAAGCAAAGGTTTTACCCGTTCCAGTACCCGCTTCGACCACCAATGACTTTTGTGCATTTATTGCTTCAGTGACCTTATTTGCCATATGTCTTTGTGGTTCTCTAGCAACAAAACCATCTATAGCTGTCGCAAGCAAACCATTTTCTGCAAAATCATTAATCACTTAAAATGCACCTAATTAGAAGATAAGCCCAATTTTTTATTCATACTTGAAAAATTATTTAGGAATAATTTGATATGAAGAAAATAGTATTTTCATAAAAAAGAGATGAATTTATTATATTGGAATTGAACAACCAGTAACTTAAATAATCGATATACTATAACAATTATTTACAAGCAGCACTAGATAATATTACAAACTTAAGAAAAATCGCTTCATCAACCCCTCCCTTAATGTTGTGACAATAAAAAGGTTTATTAAGGGAGGATGTTGTTAAAATAATTAAAAATACTATGGCCCAAAAAGCATGAACTTTATTGGTTATTTAACCATTTCATGTATTCGGTAGTGCCTTCAGTCACCGATTTGAATTGAATCGGACAACCTGAATTTCTGAATTTTGTTAAATCAGCTTGCGTAAAACGTTGGTAACGTCCTTCTAAATGTTCAGGGAAAGGTATATACTCAATTTCACCTTTTTTATGATAGTGAAGTACCGCATCGGCAACTGTTTGGAATGATTCTGCTTTGCCGGTTCCACAGTTATAAATGCCTGATACTTTATTTTCCCAAAACCATAAATTGACATCAACCACATCTTCCACATAAATAAAATCACGTTTGAAAGTATCACTTCCGGCGAATAATTTAAGTTTTTCGCCTTTGTGAAGCTGTTCATTAAGATGATATGCAACGCTTGCCATACTACCTTTGTGTGTTTCACGAGGCCCATAAACATTAAAATAGCGAAAACCACATACTTGTGATTCAGCCGTTGGTAATACTTGTCTTACGTATTGATCAAATAAAAATTTAGAATACCCATATACATTCAACGGTTTTTCATAAGCTCTATCTTCGATAAAGTTATCGCTACGACCACCATAAGTTGCAGCAGAAGAAGCATATAAAAATGGTATATCAAGTTCTAAACAGTAGTGTAGTAGATCTTTAGAATATTGATAATTGTTTTCCATCATAAATTTGCCATCCCACTCAGTCGTTGAGGAACATGCACCTTGATGAAAAATGACATCGATATTTAAATTTTCGTTGGATAAAATGGCGACAATAAAATCATCTTTATCCATATAGTCGGCAATATCGAGATCAACAAGATTAGAAAATTTTGTCCCATCCTTTAAGTCATCAACAACAAGGATATCTTTAAATCCTTTTTTATTTAGACCTCTTACAATATTACTACCAATAAATCCTGCTCCACCGGTCACAACAATCATAATAATTACCTTTTTAATTAATGAATAAAGATATTATATTGTATAATATCGTTATTTTCGAGTGTTCTTATTCAATCAGATTTAAATATTCTTTATTTGTTTTTCATAATTTAAAAAACATTTTATCTTATTAACGGTTATGTTTTACTGATACAAATTTTGGTACAATAAAAAAAATCAAGACAAAACAATTAGACCTAGCCGATGCTTAAAAAAATTATCAATACAATTAGCAAATTAAACAGAAAACGAAATTATTTATTCAAAAATGTAAAACTTTTTATTTTGTCCTTTAAGCTGAAAAGGTCTCAATTAGATTTATCAAAAATAGATAAAGTCACCATTCAAGCATGTAAAAATGGACTTGGCGATGCTGTTATCATATCAGGACTGCCTAAAATTCTCGCCACTCACGGTTTTGAAGTGACAGTGCTGACAAAAAAATCCAATGCTTTTTTATTTGAATCTAATCCTTATGTCAGTCAAGTTATTTGTCTTGACAGACCATTAACCAAATCACAGATTCGTGTTTTAAAATCTTTAGAATGCGATCTATTTATTGATCCAAACAATAGAACCAGTTATTCCAATTGGATTTTTAAGATCATTAAGAAAATAAAACCTAAACATACTATTGGCTTTAACTATCCCAATTGTTACCGTGTATATGACTCAATCATCACCTATACGGATTTTAGTGCACATTTTAGTCAAAGATTTAGATACATTTTAAATAAAATTAATATACAAACAAGCGAAAATGATTACAAATATGATCTTCATTATTCCGATGAATATGATTTACAAGTTGAAGATCTTTTATCTAATTATCTATCTAAAAAAATCTGTATTTTTAATCCTTATGCATCCTCAGATCGCCGAAGTTTTTCAAGCAAACAGGCACAAGATATCATAGATCTTATGTCGAGTTACCCCAATATAGTAACCATTGTCGTTGGTTTGCCAGATAAAATCAGTAAATTACATCCATCACCAAATATAGTAATTAATCCACTCAATCATTTTTTTCATGCTGCGTCGTTAATTAAACATTGTGATTTTGTTATTTCAGTTGATACCTCTATTGTACATCTTGCCAATGCTTATAATAAACCTTTAATTAGTGTTTATAGTTCTGAGATTGATACTTTTGATCCCCGATATAAAAATAACGATGTGTATAAACCTAATTATGAAAATGCAATACAGATCATTGCACCCGAAAACTCAGCCCAAAATTTAGATATAATGAACTTAAAGCACTATATAGATCAGCTGACAATAAATCTTTAAATCAGATTTCACTTAAAAAATATTATTGTCATGAAGTTTATATAGCGTAAGCTTACTCACTTATAATGAATTAAAAACATCGTTATAAGCCTGTTTTTCGAAAATATCCGTATCAAGAGCACTATCTAAAGACATATTTTTAACCTCTACTTTTAACGCTTTCATGACAGAACTTGCGTGCTCAAAAGCAGGGAGAATATTTTTTTCAAAATCAGATGCTAATTGTGAATAGGTGATATTGTCTGGTGTTTCATAAAATCGAGGTAAATGGAAATTATTTAAATCAACACCAGCTAAATAAAGTTGGTTAAAACCTAAGTAAACGGCTATTTGAAGCGCCCAATAAACAACAGTTTTAGCCGGAAATACGCCATTGACAATATTTGTCTCAAAGGCTAACGGCTCATGTTCCCGATGATCATTATGATAGAAGTAAATACTTTTATTTCGGGTAGGATCTTTTTCAATTTCGGTCAATGTTTGGATCGGTTGATAAGTCAGTTTGAACGCATCTTCAATTAACGCTACTTTACAACAGATGGATTGGTTACCGAAAAGGTTTATGATTTTCACTAAACCATCCACTTGCAAAAATAAGAGAAGATCTGGGTTAGCAATAATTTGTTCTACAATCTCAGGTCGTTGAGAAAAAAAGTGAATATCCGTGATAACGTAAAAATTGAAGTTTATCTTGTCCTTTAGACAATATGAGCCATTTACCCCTAAAGTCAAAACCGATGGAGAGTGTTTAAACGTTATTTGATTAATGGATGGTCCAGAAGCAACCATTACTAATTGACCGGTAAAGGCATGTTTTAATGACTTAAGATCGATGATAGGAATAGTGATCCCTTTATAAGCAAAATCGACTATTTGGCCACAGTCCCCACGACAGATTTTGACATGAGGCCAACGTTTACGGTTATGTTTATAACGCTTAGAATGCGTTAGTCGATAGATTACTTTGAACAATTCATCACTTAATTTCATTTTTATTAATTTTATTTTTTGTTTTTAAGTTTAATATACATCAATGCATATTTTAAGGCTTTCAATAAATGACCTTTTTTAAGAAATTTTTTTGCATAGACTCGGTAATCAGTTGGTCTCATTTTATCTTGATAGCTGTCTAAACCACTATCTCGCCATGGCGTAAAATGTTTATAAAAAAGATACCAATTCTGGGCTACCCCCACATGCTCATGGTACCAAGGTTTCCTAGCTCCTGTAAAATGAATAAATGAAGGTAAATTTTTTTCAGTTTCAAAGAACTTGTCTTTGTCTTTTTCATTAATCCATGTGAATAAGTAGTTCCAACTAGGATCAATGATTAACACATTATTTTGTAATACCATATTAAGCGCATCTTGATCAGGATAACGCAACTGACCTTTATACGATAATAAAAGGGTATTTACTTTCTCTTCGGTGTTAAAATCATTCCAATTTTTTACATTAATATATAAAAAACCTGAATTAAAATAATGTGTAGTTGATAAGTTTAATCGTTGAATATTTTTAGAAACGTTTTCATTATTTAATGAATCAATACAGGCCGCACACACGACATTATCGATGTCGATATTATTTATTGCAGATATATCTTTGAAACAAAGTATGTCAGCGTCTAAATAGATTAATTTATCCACTTTTCCATTTAATAAACGGGGAACAAGTAGTCGAATAAACATGGAGCGATTAAGATGCTTTATCGCATGTTCGTTATCATATTTGTCCAAACATGCTTTAGGTATAGGATAGACGATAATGTCTGAGCTTAAACGACTCAATTGATCAATATCGTCTTGCTCGACATCATTAAGAAAAACATGAAATTTTAACGCATTATTCATATTGTTAAAATAAATTGATTGAATAGCTATCGCTACATATTTTAAGTAATTTTTATCTGAGCAAAAAGCGATGTTTATCGTATTATGTTTGTTCATCTAAATTATTTCCATGATTCACCATCTACTACAAATAATATTTTTAAATTAAATATCTTGCAATTATTCTTTTTACCCTCAAAAATCCAATAGTAGCAACTTTTCCGATTTTACTAATACAGCTTTTGATTATAGTTTACATTCACTTAATTCATTGAAATTGTTTACCTGTGTATAAATTAAAGTATATTCCTTTTTTCTCTAATAAAGCTGCGTGATTACCTTGCTCAATAATATGTCCATCATCAATGACTAGAATCTCATCGGCATTTTCAATCGTTGAGAGTCGATGTGCAATCACTAAAGAAGTTCGGCCTTTTTGTAATTCATCTAACGCTTTTTGAATGGCACGTTCAGATTCCGTATCTAATGCAGAGGTCGCTTCATCTAAGATTAAAATAGGGTTGTCACGCAATAATGCTCTTGCAATAGCGATTCGCTGGCGTTGACCGCCTGATAATAATACTCCACTTTCCCCGACTTTTGTGTCAAAACCTTTTTCAAAATTCATGATAAAATCATAAGCGAAAGCTTTTTTAGCGGCTGCTTCGATTTCAGCTTGTGAATACTGATCAAGTCGACCATATGCAATATTATTGGCAATGGTATCATTAAACAGAAAAACATTTTGCGAGACTAATCCAATTTGGTTCCTTAAACAAAACAGGGTTAAATCTTGAATGTTATGTCCGTCAATCAATATTTCACCTTCAGAAATATCATAAAAACGTGTCAGTAAATTTGTGATCGTCGTTTTGCCTGAACCCGAACGCCCAACAAAAGCCACGGTTTTTCCTGCCGAAACAGTAAAGCTAATATCTTGGATCGCAAGTTGTTGTCGGGTTTCATAACCAAAACTAACATGCTTAAATTCAATATCCCCTTTTACACGCTCAATGTTAAGTTTACCCGTGTCTTTTTCGACAGGTTGCTCCAAAATGGAAAAGAGTGTTTGACATGCCGCCATACCTTTTTGAAAACTCGCATTCACACTAGTCAAACTTTTAATAGGTTGCATAAGCGCAACTAAGGAAGAAAAAACAACCGTAAACTCACCCGCTGTGATATTTAAATCTGGATTACTTGCCGTTAATAAAACAAAAGCAATTGCAAATGAAATAACTAACTGAACAATTGGGGTAGAGAGCGCTGAAATAGAGACAAGTCTCATACCGTCACGACGAAACTTATTACTTATTTTAACAAAATTGTTCGACTCTTCGTCTTGTGCACCAAATACGATGATCTCACGATGTCCTTTTAACATTTGTTCAACAGACATGGTGACATTACCCATTGAATTTTGCATGTTTTTAGCTAATCGTCGGAATTTCACAGAAATAAACGTAATTAAACCAATAACAATGGGAGTAATGATGATCAGTGACAATGATAATTGCCAACTGTTATAAAACATCGTATAAAATAATCCACAAATAAACGCTGATTCACGAATAATGATAATTAAAGCATCGGATGATGACGAGGCTACCTGATCGGTATCGTAAGTTATGCGAGACAATAATCGACCATTCGAATTTTGATCGTAATAACTAACCGGCGCATCGACAAAATGGTTAAATAACCTTTGTCTAATCCGCATAACAATTTTACCAGAGATAAACGCTAACGAAACCGAATAGCCATAGTTAGCTATACCTCGTAATAAAACCAACCCAAAAATATAGATGGGAGCCATAAATAAAAAACTTTTATCACCATCACTAAACCCTCTATCTAAAAGGGGTTTTAATATTGCTATGAGTGATGTATCGGCAAATGCACTTAAGAAAAGTAATAATACAGAGACAAATAAAATGAGTTTATGCTCAATAATATATGGCCACAGTTTCAAAAACGTTTGCCATGTTGATGAATCTTTATCGAGATCATGCTTTTCTTGTTGATGTTTTTTAGTCATATTGTTCTTCATAAATAAATTAATGATATTACGCATTAAATTGCATTTTATGCATTTGAGAATAAATACCATTCAGCGCTAAAAGTGATTCATGATTCCCATCTTCAATGATTTTTCCCTCATCAATAACTAAAATTCGATCGGCTTTTTCAATGGTTGATAATCGATGTGCAATAATGATAGATGTACGATTTTTTTGCAAAATTTCAATGGCTTCCTGTACCAATCGTTCGGATTCATTATCTAATGCTGAAGTCGCTTCATCTAAAATTAAAATCGGGTTATTACGTAACAGAACTCTGGCAATTGCAATCCGTTGTCGCTGTCCTCCTGATAGCAATACGCCGTTATCACCAATTTCAGTATTAATACCTTGTTCTAATTTATCAATAAACTCTAAAGCATTTGCTAATTTTGCAGCGTGCATAATGGCTTCTTGAGAATGTTTTCCTTTCTCTCCATAAGTAATATTATCGGCTATTGTTCCATTGAATAAATGCACGCGTTGCGATACATATCCAATCTGGCTTCGTAACGATTTTAATGTGTAATCTTTTATATTAATCGAATCTAACAGAATTTCGCCGTTTGTTACATCATAAAAACGAGGAATTAAACTGGCTATGGTGGATTTACCGGCTCCAGACCGTCCAACTAATGCAACCGTTTGCCCCGCTTTTATCGTAAAACTGATATCATTGAGTGAGGGTGTATTTCGAGTAGGATAAGTATAGGTAACATGTCTAAACTCTATATTACCATTAACTTTATCTTTCTCAATTTTACCTTCATCCTCTTCTAAAGGTGAATTTAAGATCCCAAATAATGATTCACAAGCTACCGCACCTTTTTGTAATTCAACATGTAAACTGGTTAATTCACGAAGTGGGCGCATAACCGCAACCATAGCAGAAAATACAACGGTAAAAGATCCTGGCGTGATATCCAAACTTTCACTGGCAACCAGATACAAGATGCCCCCTAAACCTAAAGTTGCAATCAACTGGATGATTGGCGTTGACAATCTTGAAACAAATTCAATTTTTAATACGCCACGTCGCACTGTATCAGTTATCTGGCTAAAATTACGTTTTTCGTAATCCTTGGCATTAAATATTAATACCTCTTTATGACCGTTTAACATTTCATCGGCAGCGATTGTAATTTCACCCATCCCTTTTTGCATCGATTTAATGGTTTCTCTAAATTTTTTGGCAATAAATTGTGCGATAAAAATGATTAAAGGAACAATGATAAATAGTACTAATGCTAATTTCCAACTACCATAAAACATGACGCAACAAAGTCCAATGGCGTAGGTAATTTCTCGAACCAAGATAATTAATGCATCAGATGAAGCTTTGGATAAGAGTTGTGTATTGAATGTGATAACTGACACAAGGTCACCCACAGAACTCTGATCATGGAAGCTAACGGGGCTTTTAACAAGATGATTGAAGATTAACTGCCTAAATTTGGTGACAACTTTGCCCGACAACCACGATAGACAGTAGGTCGATGCGTAGTTTGACAATCCTCTTAACAGTATTAAACCAATGATCGAACCAGCAATGATCATCAATAACGAATAATTTTTCCCCATTAAACCATGATCCAATAACGGTTTTGTAAGAGAAATTAGCGTAGCATCAGTAGCGGCATTTAATAGCAATCCAAACACGGCCGCAATTAATGCTTTTTTGTATGGTGCAACAAAAGGCCAAAGCAGTCTAAGTGTTTTCCAAGAGGTATATTTGTCCGACATAAAGTTAATTAAAAATTATCAAAATAATAGGTATTATACTACAAATAACGATGTCTCGTTAGTTTAATAAATGCTTAAAAGAGTCTTAGTTAATTATTCCTACAATAAAACTTCGTTAATTGAAAATAGAATAGAATCTATGCATCAAAAAAAATGCATATCTGCTCGATATGCATTTATATCACCGAATCGTCGATTATTTTTTACATTTAGCGACTAACTGAGAGGTTGAATAACCTTCTATACGTTCAAGAATAATGGCCTCGCCACCATAACTGACTACTTTTTGCGCTTCAGGCCAATTATCAATGGTGTAGCCTTCTTTCGCAATCACATCAGGTCGAAGTTCTTCAACAATATGACACGCATTATCTTCACTAAATACGATGACATAATCAACAAATTCGAGTGAAGCCAGTAACGTGGCTCGAGTGTTTTGATCTTGAATAGGTCTATCAGTACCTTTATATTTTTTTATCGAATCGTCTGAGTTCACTCCCACAATGAGAATATCACAAACATTTTTAGCTTGTTGCAAAGAACTTAAATGCCCTAAGTGTAACAAATCAAAACAGCCATTTGTAAATCCAATTTTTTTACCTTGTTTTTTTAATTCATCAATAATTGGCTTAGCATCGGATAAACTGATAATTTTATTTGTTCGAGTACACTTAATTTCACATTTTTTTGTCGTTAATTTTGCTTTTAACTCATTAAAAGAAACTGTTGCTGTGCCTAATTTTCCAACCACAATTCCTGATGCAATATTGGCTAATTGCATCGCTTCGGCAATTGGTGCTTTTGCACCTAAAGCAATACCTAATGTGGCTAAAGAGGTGTCTCCTGCGCCTGAAACATCGAAAACTTCTTTAGCTTCTGTTGGTATTTTGACAATGAAATTTTTATTTTCACATGAAATATAAGCCATTCCATATTCACTTAAAGTCACAATAATATTTTTAATACCATATTGTTTTAAGAAAATATCAGCACCTTGTTTCAATTCATCATCAAATTGTGGACTATCAGGATTGAGTTTAATACCTGTTGCATCAAAAAATTCTTTGATATTTGGCTTAATTAATGTCGCACCACGATACTTAGAATAATCATTACCTTTTGGATCAACAATAACCGGAATATTAAACTTATTACAAAGATTAATAATCATCTGAGTAGTTTCTTGATTAAAAATACCTTTATTGTAATCCGACAACAAAACAATATCGGTCATCTTAATTGCTTGCTTAACTAATTTAGAAAATTTAGGAAGTAATTCAGGAACAAAAGGAAGTAGCTTTTCAGCATCCGCACGAAGTAAATGATTATGATTAGCTATAAATCTTGTTTTGATAATAGTTGGATGATTTTTTAATTGATAAAGATGACTATGGCTACCAGCTTTTTTTAAAAGTGAGGTAACAAGCTTACCGTTTGAGTCTAAACCAACAAATCCTAAAAAAGTAGGTTTACAGCCAAGAGACGCTAAATTAGCCGCCACATTTCCTGCTCCACCTAACATTATCTCTTCATAATCCAATCTGAAAATGGGTACAGGTGCTTCTGGAGAAATCCGTTCTACCGTTCCATACAAAAAACGATCCAACATAATATCCCCAATGACCGTTACTTTAGTATTTCTAAATCTAGAAAGGTAAGAATAAAATTGATTCATATTGATATTTCCAGTTTATGCTATTTTAAAATTTTTTTTATTTCTTCGAAAACCGAATTTGGTTTGATACTTTTCATACAGATATGATTATTGTTCTTATTGATACAATATGATGCCCATTTATTATTTATCCATTCGCATGTTAAAGGACATGCACTGGAAGAAATATTTACATTATTCGAATAACCATAGAAATCTGCAGAAGTAGGACCAAAAATCACGACTGAAATACCCCCTTGCAAAGACTTTCTTAAATGAACCATTCCACCTTCTCCGTCAATGTGTAACATGGAATTTTTCAAAATAGTTTTTAACTGATTTAAGGTCGTTTTTCCAACTAAATTTAAATCTGTGCCTTTAATTAACTGACACCTATTCGTCGAAACACCTAATTGAACAATTTTATAATCTTTAAAGTTAATTTTTATCTGCCTGACTAATTCATTATAGTATTCAAGCGGATATAATTTTGTGGATTCACTTTCAAGATTATTTCCATCAACACCTCGATTAAGCGTAATAAACTTTGTATCTGCTAACTTCAGATCTTTTAGATATTTTTTATCATCAGATACGACTGGTAAAAATTTATAATTGTTGCGTTCAATATTCAAAAAACCATAAATATCTGGCTGTTGCAATCTATTTTGATTATTTATTATTGAATACTGAATACTTAATGAGTCAATTTTAGGCGATGCTTTTACAATTTTATCATTTATTCGATAAAATTCTTCATACAATTTAACCAATTTTTTTAATTTCAAATTTACATTTGACGGGAGTAAAACTAAATTATTTTTAACTATTAGTGGAAAACGATCTATTCTAAAATCAATTAAATAAGCTACTCGACCTTGATTCCACTCATCTTCATGATAGATATTAAAACACGATTCACCAATTAATTCTTTGACTAATTTAGTATTCTTAACAAAAATATCAATGGCTTTGATTTCATCTTTCAAATACTCTAATAAATAACTACAATAATTAAGACCAATCAAAATATCACCGATTCCCCCTGGAATGAAAAAAGATAAACGATCTAAGCGATATTCAATATCATAGGGTTCATTAGTAATCGGATCAAATTTTTGCTTGTTTGATTTAAAGTCAAAAAGTTTACACAAATTCCACCACAACAATTTGATTGCAGCTTTTTTATACTTATTGGAATAAAGGGATTTATATTTGTTAACTTTTTGCTGTAATTTATCAAAATAGTTCATAATTGATTTCTTATTTACTCATATAATTTCAATATTAAAATATATTTACATCAACCTAGCTTTTGAGCGAAGTATTATACCTTAAAATAAAGGAAAATTTTTAGAAAAAATTTCTAATAATAAAAATTGTTGTTATAGCAAAAAAACTGAATAAATAAGTAATTATATTTATTACTTGAGTAAACAATCGTGTTATTTAATTATGCTAGTTTAGCCTTTGACTTTTCCAATAAAGCGACAATAGATAATAATTAATTTATACTTTCATCATAGTTTAAAAATTGTATGACTTGTTCAAAAACAAAATTTGTATCTATAGATTTCATGCAGATATGTTTGTTGAGACTATTGATGCAAGTTTTTGCCCATGTTTCATTTAACCATTCGCAACTAAATGGGCAAGCTTTAGAAGCAATATTAATATTGTCTGCATACCCATAAAAATCGACAGAGGTAGGTCCAAAAATCACCACAGATACCCCTCCATTTAAAGCCTTTCTTAAATGAACCATACCTCCTTCACTATCAATATGTAGTACAGAATGCTTAAGCAATACTTTAAGTGCGTCTAATGATGTTTCTCCAACCAAGTTAATATCAACATTATCAATCAGTTGACATCGTTCGGTTGATGCGCCTAATTGAACAATTTTATAATTTGGATAATTGATTTTAATAAGATTCACTAGAGCATTATAATTGTGTAAGCTCCACAGTTTAGTGGACTCAGTTACATTACCTTGATTATCAACCCCCCTGTTAATAGTGATATATTTACCCGGCTGGAGCCTTAAATTGTTTAATATTCTGTTTTCATGAAATATTTTAGGGGTATACTTAAAATTGCAGCTAATATTTAATAAATTAGCTATATCAGGTTGTTGTATTCTTTTATGTCCGTTAATAAGTGAAAACTGATTAGTCATGCCGTCCATAAAAGGTAAATAATCAAAAAAACGGGAATTTTTCTTGTAAAAATCTTTGTAAACGTCAATAAGTTTAAGCAATTTTTTATTTTTGGAGTGTTTTGAATAAATAAGATTATTTTCTAAAATTTGTGGATATCTCACTAATCCTATTTTCAACAGATATCTATCATTTATTGGTTCTAAGACTGAAAAAATATTAAATTCATCCCCACCATCTAAAGATTTCACCATAGAGGCATTATTAACAAAAATATCAATGATAATGTTGTTAGGCTTTAAATATTCTCTTAAATAGCAAGCGTAATTAAAACCAATTAAAATATCACCAATACCCCCTGATAAAATTAAGGCTATCTTATTTAGATTTTTCTTAGATATTTTATCTTTACTGGTTTTCAAACTAATTATTTGAACAATGTTCCACCAAATTAATTTAAGTGCAATTTTCTTATTATTGACACTGTATTTTATTTTATATTTATTAACTTTTCTCTGTAACTCTTTAAGATAACTCATAATTAATATTACCTCATGTATTAATTTGAATTTTTCCATCAATTACAATTCGTAATTTAATAAACGCTATCAATTAAATGGGTTGCTATTTCATGTTTACATCAGAACGCTAATGGTATTAAAAATTTACCATGTTTATAATTTTCTAATCTCTACTACGTACTATTTTGCAATTGGGTTGAAACATTCAATTATTTAGCTGGTAAAACTAACTAATATTTAAGTTAAAGGTTTGATATATATTAATTATATGAAAAATTTATACAAATCATACAAGTACTATAAAACTCATTTTTTTGTACTGTATCGTTTAACATTATCATATGACGTATAAAGTGCGCTTATCAATTATATGTCAAATAACATCAGTCTTGTTTAAACACCAAAATTAGTATTAAATTAATAGTAATTATTTGAATTTTAAGATATTGTTTATTCCAAATCCAACTATTTAAAACAAGATGCCTTTATTTCATTTATAATTCAACAATCTCTATTTATTTACACTAAATTTTAGAGCTCTCACTCTATTAAAAATTTTGGGATTATTACACAACAAAAAAGATTTTATTGAGACTTAATACACAATTTACAATACAATGTTATATTTAATAATTGATTACTGGTCAACATTATTTTTTTATAAAAAAGTTAACTAATATTTATAAACTCAATATCGGATGGCGACGAGTTTATACATTTAGTCACTGATTTAAAAATGAAAGTAGGTAAATAATGTTTTTTAAAACTTGTTCGTGCAAGCAGAAGATTAATTTATTTAACAATTTTAACCCACATTACGTAAAATTATACAATTATCGATAGCGTATATTACGCTTAAACTTAAATTAAACTAAAGGTCTGAAATTATTTAATGTTTCTTTTATCTGCTCGATAATCAATTGGATATTTAATTCACCAATACGATCGCCTTCTTTTGTAATCTTGTTTTCTTGTGTAAATAAAAGTTTAGTATTCGTTCCAATAGGAGCCCAAACTTTATTTAGATTAAAACCGGCATTATAACGATTATTATAAACAGCGATCATTGGTTTGTTATAAGTTGATGCAACATGTACAATTGATGTATCTACACTGATGACTAAATGACATAGCGAAACAAGAGCTGATGCCACAATAAAAGATGGATTTCTATTAAGATGAATATTCGGTAATTCATCAATACCACAAATTTGCTTCTGTTCTCCGACAATAATGGTAGTACAATTTTTTTGTTGTGATAAAAAAGCATTAATTTTTGTTATTTGTTCATGCGAAAAACTTTTCGCTTCAGACGATCCAAACGGATTAAAAACAATAATAAATTTATCCGATCCATTACACACTTCATCAATAAACTTTTTGGCTGTTAATAATTCATCATGATAAATATTAAGATGATATTGAACACAATTATAACTAATTTTCAGAAGATCTAGAATCATACAGCTTCGTTTAGTGATATGAGCGTTCACCTCGTTAAAGTCAATTGAAGTATCATATTGTAAGAATTTATATTGATTAAACCCTATGGTATGCGTAGGGTTAAAAGATGAGATAAGTTCAACCCTTCTAAGACTATTATCACCTTCATCATAAAGATCAATAGCAAGATCTATCTTGATATTCTTTTCGGTTTTACAAAATTTTTTTATCTTTTTTTTATTAAAAAAGTAGGCGTTGTCGACTTCAATGAAACCATTAAATAAGAAGTTTAACCGTTCATCCACAACAACATTCACTTGATAATTATTCCGTCTTAACTGATTAATAAGAAAAGAAGCAACAATTGCATCACCGATACCAAAATCGCACATGACAATTAATATTGAGTGATAATTATCCGCATCAAATACAGTATTTTTCAACTTTCGTTTATTAAGTTGATTTGTTTTGAAATTATTCTTAATTTTTTTAATTAAAAAATTTCTATATCGATTAAGTTGTTTGAAGGAATTAATCATTCTTTATTATCTCGTCAATTTTCCATAATAAATGTTTCAGCAATTTCATCTTTTAAAACAAATCAATCATTATTATTTTATTCTTTTATTATTTTTATAAATTAATCATCTATTCGATTAATGCCATAATTCCGTAACTTATTGGCTATTGATGTGTGTGAAACGCCTAAACGTTTCGCGAGTTTGCGCGAACTCGGATAGTTATAATACAACTGTAACAAAATCTTTTTTTCGAATTGTTTGGTCATTTCATCAAGTGTTTTATTTTCGATATCATTGATCCAAGAAACTTGGGTCGAAGTTATCGTAGGTAGAACAATATCTTTTACTGTTAATTGTGATGATGTCAATTGAGATAATGCGGAATAAAGTACATTTTTAAGCTGTCTTACATTACCTGGCCAAGAGTATTGCGTTAAGTAAGGAATAACATCCTGACTCACTTTTGGCGGGATAATACCTTGCTTATTAGCAAATTCATCAATGAAAATATGAGTAAGTGGTTCTATGTCATCCTTGCGCTCTTTTAGTGAAGGTAAATTTAAAGACAATACATTCAAGCGATAATAAAGATCTTTCCTAAACTTTCCTTGTTCCACCAACTCAGCTAAATCAACTTTAGTCGCACAGATGATTCTAACATCAACGTAAACTTCGTTATCGTCACCTACTCTTCGAAAATATCCATCATTAATAAAACGTAATAATTTGGTTTGCATTTGGAATGACATCTCATCAATGCCATCAAGTAATACAGAACCACCATTTGCTTGCTCAAAAAAACCTTTTTTACTTTCAACTGCTCCGGGATAAGCGCCTGCTGCATGTCCATAAAGTTCACTTTCAACAACATCATCGGGCATTGCTGCACAATTTAAACCTAAAAAAGCTTTATCACCCCTAGGACTATATTGGTGACATGCGCTAGCTAATAAATCTTTACCAGTCCCAGTTTCACCAGTGATTAGTAATGGTTCTCGTTGCACCGAAAATGCTTTAGCTTGAGCAATCAACTTTTGCATAGCTTGACTTTGAACGGCGAAAATATCAAAAGCATGACTGCCAACAACATTGATTTTTGATAGTCGTCTTTTTAAATATTCAACCGGTTGTAAAACAAAAGTAATTTTGAATGATTCACGGACTTTTTGCAATAAAAAATACTGCGAATTTAAAACAATAATAGCATCATCATGCTGAGCTAAATTGAACGCTGCATCCAAATTAAATACATTTTGATAATCAAATTTTTGATTTAAATTCAATAAATTAATAGAAAATAGCGCTTTTGCTACATTATTATAAGCCAACAGTTTTGAATTATTATCGATTTCAATGATGGCTGCTTGCATTATAATTTTCCCACTTTTCATTTAACTTCATTAAATTGTTATGACGAACTTGCCACTCATGGCTATTAATTAAGTCAACACAATTGATTTTAGTTGTCGTCAATAACTGTTTTGCTTTATCAGTTAGTAATGATTGTTTTTTATTTAAATTAGTCAACGCATCTAAAATAGCTAATGTGCCATTGCGGTTATTACATGCCAATAATAAGTCACAACCAGCATTAAGTGCAGCTTCTGCTCGTTGAGCATGATTACCTAAAATCGCTGCACCTTCCATTGATAAATCATCCGAAAATATAATGCCATTAAAATGTAATTGTTCACGTAATACAGTTTTAAGCCAAAATGCTGATCCGCTGGCTGGTTTATCATTAAATTCAGGATAAATAACGTGAGCGGGCATAATAGCATCAAGTTTCTTTTCTGCGATCAATTTTGCAAAGATCTGCATATCATTTTCAATAAGTGCTTTAGAGCGATGATCTATTGGTGTTTCTTTATGAGAATCAGCAATCACATGACCATGACCTGGAAAATGTTTACCCGTTGTTTTCATCCCTGCACAATGCATACCATCAATCATAGATGATGCAATTTGATAAGCAATATTGATATCTGAATGAAAGGATCGACTACCTATTGCTAAACACTCATGGCCTAAATCTAATACCGGCGCATAACTAAGATCGATATCGTAGGCAATCAATTCTATAGCCAACAACCAGCCAGCATCGAAGGCCAATGATTTAGCCTTTTCGATATCATTAAGCAATGCGAATGATTGAGCAGGAGGAATATGGGTAAAACCTTTTTTAAAGCGTTGAACTCGCCCCCCCTCATGATCGACCGAAATTAATAAACGCTCAGATGTGGTAGCACGAATCTGTTTAATAAGTTCAGTTAATTGTTCTGGATCTTCGTAATTACGACTAAATAAGATGATACCTGCAACCAACGGATTTTGTAGAAGCTTTACATCATCATTAGTTAACGATGTTCCTTGCACATCAATCAATAAAGGCCCCATTATTCCGCAGCCCCTTGAACATTATTCGATGGCATATCTTTTGATGTTACCCGTTGTAAAATTTCACCAGTTTGCGTTGAAAGTAACTCCATAGAAAGGTTTGCATTATCATTTTCTGATGGAGATTTATAAAGTGTAGTAAAAAGCACATATCCAGCATTCATTGATTTTGCTAAGCCTATCATTTTGCTTCGTGATACAAGTTTATCATCAGCCGAAATACCTAATGCTTGTTTGGCTCGGTTGATAGATTGCCTATCAGCGACAGTAAAAAGATTTTGTTTATTCATTAAGCTATGTAACGTTTCATCAACCTGATTTGTTGCTAAATAATCTCCACTGCGATTTTGAATATCACTAATCAACAAAACTTTATTGCCTTCAATTGAGGATGAAGATTGCATTATTTTATTTACAAGTGGTGATAAAATTGTATTCCAATCAATTGTCTTTGCAATCTGTGGAGGCGTATCTACTACACCTGGATCACTCGGTGTTTCAATTGGGGCTTTAACTTCAGTTTTTTGATTAGAACCTAAAAGTTGACAACCAGCCAAGCTTAAAGCTAGCATACTAATTACTGCGGTACGTTTAAACTGTTTCATATAAGTTAACCTATTAATCGCCCTAAATTTTTACCGCCTAATAAATGCATATGAATATGAAAGACTTCTTGTCCCGCATCCTTATTACAATTCATAATTAAACGGTAACCACTTTCATCAATACCTTCCTGCTTGGCAATTTTAGCTGCCACTACCACCATATGACCAAGCAAAGCTTCATCAGACGCTTCTATATGATTTATGGTTGGAATCAATTTATTGGGAATAATTAAGATATGTGTAGGAGCTTGAGGCGAAATATCTCGAAATGCAGTAACTTTATCATCTTGAAAGACAATATCAGAAGGAATTTCACGGCGAATAATCTTACTAAAAATGGTTTCTTCAGCCATATAAACACTCCCTAAAAAAATAGCTATTAATTTTAAATTTTTATTCTGTTAAGAATAGCATACTTTAATGACAAAAATGTATAGATATCGTTACATTTTTATATTTACGCTTCATATTTTGATAAAAAAAGTTGAGGAACGGGGTTTTTGAGGGAGCTAGTAGCCGTTTTTTTGATGATTAAGACTATATTTTCCTCGTAAATAGCCAAATCGTATTTTTATAACTTATTCATTTGTTAAAGAGATTAATTTGATATATAATGCGCCGTCGATTTCAACCGCTTAATTTTCATGTTCCTTGCTTTCAATGGGTTGCGGTTGCCCCGACAGAAAGCTGATTAATCCGTAGGGAGCGATAATGCGTCATTACGAAATTGTATTTATGGTTCACCCAGATCAAAGTGAACAAGTACCTGGTATGATTGAACGTTATACTGGTACATTAACCACTGATGGTGGAAAAATCCATCGTTTAGAAGATTGGGGTCGTCGCCAATTAGCCTATCCTATCGAAAAACTGCATAAAGCACACTATGTGTTAATGAATGTAGAAGCTACTCAAGAAGCAGTCAATGAACTTGAAGATAACTTCCGTTTCAATGATGCAGTAATTCGCAGTTTAATTATGCGCACAAAACACGCTGTAACTGAAACATCACCTATGCTAAAAGCTAAAGATGAACGTCGTAGTTCAGAAGAAGATTATAGCGATGTAAACATGGACGATGATTCAGAAGAATAATCGTTTAGTTTTGTCGGGTTTGGTTACCAAAACCCCGATAAAAAAAATGAGTCCCAGTGGGATTTTACACTGCCAGTTTTATTTAGAACACGTTTCTGAACAAATCGAAGCAGGATTCCCAAGACAAGCATGGTGCACAATGCCAGTTATTGTCAGTGGACAACAAGAGTTAAGTTACAGTATTAAAAAAGGCAGCAAAGTATTAGTAAGTGGCTTTATCAGCACACATACTAAACGAGATAAAACCAGTCAATTAGTTTTACATGCTGACCAAATTAAACTATTAGGAGAATAGCCAAATGGCACGTTATTTCCGTCGTCGCAAATTCTGCCGTTTTACAGCAGAAGGCGTTAAAGAAATTGATTATAAAGATGTTTCTTTATTAAAAAGCTATATCACAGAAAGTGGTAAAATTGTACCAAGCCGTATCACTGGTACTAGCGCAAAATATCAACGTCAATTAGCTCGCGCTATCAAACGCGCTCGTTACTTGGCATTATTACCATATACTGACAACCATCAGTAATTAGCAACAGAGGGAACATATAATGCAAATTATTCTACTCGATAAAGTTGCTAATTTAGGCAGCTTAGGTGATCAAGTTAATGTTAAAGCGGGTTATGCTCGTAACTTTTTAATTCCACAAGGTAAAGCAGTACCTGCGACTAAAAAGAATATTGAATTCTTTGAAGCGCGTCGTGCTGAATTAGAAGCAAAACTAGCAGAAACGTTAAAAGCCGCAGAAGAGCGCGTATCTGAAATCAATGCATTAGGTAAAGTAACTATTACTTCTAAAGCGGGGGATGAAGGTCGTCTATTCGGTTCAATTGGTACTCGTGATATCGCTGATGCAGTTAAAGCTCGTGGTATTCAAGTATCAAAAAGCGAAGTTCGCCTGCCAAATGGTGTATTACGTACTACTGGTGAACACGAAGTGTTATTCCAAGTACATAGCGAAGCTTTTGCTAAAATTATTGTTGAGATTATTCCTGAATAATCATCAGATAATAGCAATAAAAAAACCCGTTTACTATAACGGGTTTTTTATTATATCAATTTATTTTTTCTATCTATTACTACCTTAACAAGAATAATTCATTAAACGATTTCGTGACTTATTCCTCAGTTTGAACTTCTGTTTCTGATTTTACTTGTTCTTCTTTATAAAGTTTATTGTCATACATTTTGACAAACGGCAAATAAATCACCAAAGCTAATATTGCTGAAAGTATCGCAACAAACATAGCACGATAATCACCGCCGGTACCAATAAATGCCCCTAATCCCATTGGTGATGGCCAAGGCACTAGCGCAATAATAGGATTCATAAAACCACTACTTATAGCAAAATAACCTAAAGTACCACAAGCCATTGGCGCTAATAAAAATGGTATGGCAAGATATGGGTTATAAACTATCGGCATACCAAAAATAATTGGCTCATTGATATTAAAGATTGCAGGAACTGCTGAGGCTCGACCTAAAATTTTCAATTGACTCGACTTAGCACAAAAAGCAATAAAGAATGTCATAAGAAGTGTAGAACCTGAACCACCTAAAATAACCAAAGAATTGTTAAACTCTCCCGCAAATGGAATATGAGCACCACCAACGTTTTCATTCATATTAGCCAGCATTATTGGTGTTATAAAAGCACCAATGATACTTGCACCATGAATACCTACAACCCAAAGCGCATGAATTAAAAATAAAATGACCATAATACCAAGCCAGCTTTTAGTCAAATTGGTTACAAAGGTAAATGGAACACCAATAATATCGAAAATATCAGTACCAAAGAAAATTAAAATACCGTTTAAAATAATAACTGTAAAAGCAATAACAAAGGTTGGAATTAGTGCAGTAAATGAGCGTGATACACCTAATGGAACGGTTTCAGGCATTTTAACCACCCAGTTACGACGTACACAGAGGAAATAAAGTTGAGTTGCCACAATAGCCATTACTATTGCAATAAAAATACCCGAAGTACCTAATCGGAAAACAAATGGTTGTAATCGTAATCCATTGAAGACTTCACTTTGGTCACTAAGTAATACCATAGAACCATTTTGTAGAACTAATTCCGGTAAAGTCATAACAAAAGCAAATACTGATAACATAGCACCATTAAGCGCATTCACTTTTAAACCGGTTTCTTCTTCCTCAATTTTGGTTAATTCATAACCAACTACAATGTTAAAATAAAGCGCCAATATTCCCATTGTCGCTGTGTTCGCAATCATATAAAGATCGCTTACTTTGAAAATGGTATTTTGGAAAAGAGTTTCTAATCCAGTAAATGTCATTGGTAATGTATTAAATACTAAAAACATTGACCCAACGATACAAAAAGGAACTGATGCCATCCCCGCTGCCATTACTGCCCTTACAATCTTAAACTGCGATATTTTAGCCATCGGAGTCATTAGATATTTTTGTAGCAACACAAATCCGGTATTCATTTTGTTTTCCTCATTTAATTAATGATTTCTTGATAAGCTTGAATTCTTTTAAAATGTTTATCCTCATTACGTTCGATTTTTTTCAATTTTATTAATATAAGAATTGTAAAAACTAAACTTGTTAACATTATTCCCAATAGTATGTTTATGGCCTCTTGTGAATTTTTTAAGAATGGAAAGAAAAAGTGAAATAATGGAGTGAATATCGAAACAATTAACGCAATGATAGATATCAACATTATTTGATAAAATAAACTTGCATAGCGTAGATGGTTTTTATGATTTCGATAAAGTTTAATTTGCTCAAAACTGGTTAGCGTAGCAAGTATTATGAGCATAATAGGTAGCACGATAGCTATAGATAAACTTCCCATCAAAAAAACTGCCCAATAGAGATTTATAAACAAAAAAAATGCTGTAGCATAACGAACCGCTAAAAAGCGATTAAAATAGAGGTTAGTCAAACTAACTTTTTTATGTAATTTAAGTTGGCTTTCTAGTGGTGTATTCATCTCAAACCTCTTTATTGATTTGATAACTTATATGTTTGTTGATATAGATGGGACATCTCAATAGCAATTTCTCTCAATGTCATCGTCGTCATCAAATGATCTTGAGCATGAACCATAATGATTTCCATCTCAATTTTAGTGCCACTTGCATAAGATTGAAGCAATTCAGTTTGAGATTTATGTGCTTCTAAAATCTCATGATTGGCTTCTTCAAGTAACTGCGTTGCTTGTTCGAAATTAGCCTCTCTCATCGCTTTAAATGCAAGGTGAATTTTGGTTTTGGCATTACCACTATGCAAAATAATATTGAAAGCAGTAATTTGAATATCCTCCGAGCTCATTATGTCAGTCATTGCTACGCTCCTTTTTCAATTAATTGGATAAAGTAAGATTTGAATTGATTAAAATCGGTAATTTTTAACATTGCATCTTGCATAGCTAAATCATCAATTAAATTGACAATCGCTTTGGTCATCATAGCTAAGTTGGAATTTTGGTATATTGATGGAGAAATCATAAAAATAAACTTAACATCTTGATAATTTATATCCCAACTCATACCTTGAGGAATAACAGCAATCGCTATTTTGGCTATCTTACCTACTGGAATAGCTGGATGAGGAACCACTATGGTTGGACTAAAGATTATTTCACCTAACGCCATCCTTTTTTCCATCTGTTTTTTCATCTCTTGCTTAAAGTTCTTTGATTCATTGATAGATAATAAATCAAGCAAATGATCCAACACGGCTTGTTTAGATGGTTTATTGGGACACAAGTAAAAATAATCAGCAGCAATTTCATCAAATACTTGAGCTATATATTTTGAATGATTCTGTTTTTTATCATCAATTGGTAAGAAATTTTTGGGTAATGAATTGGGGGTTTGTCTATGAGAAAGATATCGGCGAATTGCTTGAACATCTTCCTCACAAAAAAATACAGAGACATGAAATACTGGTACTTTAAATACTTTGGATGATAAATCGACAGAAGAAATAATAAAATCGATATCATTTAACATCCCTTGTTCTATTTCATAATAACCACGTGTTGCTATAATTTTTACTCGCTCATCAAATTCACTTTCTACTCGATTTTTAAGTAATTGTGCACTACCAAGCCCCGTTGCGCAGATAATTAATACTTTAGCTTTCTGTTCATTTTTTAATTTTTCCAGTGATGCTAAAAAATGAAGTGCTAAATATCCCCACTCATCATCAATGACGTCATATTTATTTAAATTGGGTAGTTGATTGAAATAATGTTTAACTAACCCAAAAACTTCACCATATTGGCTTTTAATTTCATCTATTAGAGGATTTTCTAATTTTATATTCTGTGCTAAACGCACAAGCATTGGTTTTAAATGCTGAATTAACCCATTTTTCAACTGTTCATCATGCCAAAAAGGATAGCCTGTTTCTTGTTCAATTTTTAAAAGTAAATTAGTTAATAAAGCGCCAAGTTCTTCATCAAGATCGTCTTGGATTAAATTTGATTTACTCATCAAATGTAGCGTAAGGTACATTTGCTCTTCTTTAGGAAAATGAAAACCAATTATCGATTCAATACGAGCGATGATTCGATTAGCAACTTGATATTCAATAGCTGAATCAGCTGAAACAAGTAAATCAAGATTTTGGATTGTAAGCCCCGACTGCAAACGTTTAATACTTAATGACAAATGTAGGACTATATTTTGAATCATTACATCAGATAATTTGATATTCGCTTCACGACACTCATCTAAAATAATGATAGTTAAGGTATCAAAGCTAATTGCTTCACATGCTTGATTAAAATAGGATAAATGGTGTAAAAAATTGATTGAATCCTCATGAAAAAAGTAACTCATAATAAAATGACGTTTAGCTTTTTCTTCACCAACAACATAAATTAAAGAATGGCTTTTTTTAAGCGTGAGTTCATAAGGTTGTAATTGGGACTTAATTTCCGTAATATCTTTATTCAATTGGGATGAGCTAATAAATAGCTGTTCAGATAATGCTTCAACATCAATTTTTTGGCTTTCAAGTAATAATAAATTAAGGATATAGTGCTTTCGTTCACTTGCTTCCCGGCATTGGGATTTCTCAATATTTTTATCTAATAAATGATATTCAATCAAAAATAAATTAAATGCAGTTCGATCTAATATTTCAAGTTGAAAACCATAGCCTTGTTTACTAACAATATTACCGCCATTGCGTTCTATTAATGTTTTTAAATCTTTAAGATAGGTACGTACAGTACGATCTGATAACGATAATTCCTCCGCGAGTTCTTGACTACTTTTAAATCCATTTTTAGAACGAATTAATAAACTAATAAGTTCTCGTTGTTTTTGTTTTATCATTATCTACTATACCTTAACTATTAATGAGAATTATCCTAAAAGATCAAGTCATTAAAATATAAGCTACTTCAATGATGCGATTATTAAACTAAACAATCGCATCAAGAACGGTAGAACTCAGATTTGCCTAAATTTAATTAATATTGTCCTCAACTAATTTAGCTAGTTGTTCAATACCAGATTGAATTGGAATATAAGCCTGAAAAGGAATACTCACAACAGGTTTACCCACTTCATCACCTAATGCTTTTAATTTATCAAACATCATCATGGTTTGCGGACTAATTAAAAACAGTGAAAAATCACTATTTTTAATTTTATTACTACCTTCAGTTGCAGATACCGCATCAAGTTCAATAGGTACATTTTTACTAGCAAAAAATTCAGTTACCTTTTTGGCCATAAGCGATGATGACATACCCGCTGCACAAATAATTAACGCTTTTTTCATAACTTCTCCTAATGAATTTAAATCGTTATAAGGTTTCACCATTTGACTCAATGACTTTTTTATACCAAGCAAATGAATCTTTACGGCTACGTTTTAAGGTTCCATTACCTTTATTATCTTTATCAACATAAATAAAGCCGTAACGTTTTTCCATTTCACCAGTTCCAGCTGACACTAAATCAATACAACCCCATGGAGTATATCCCATCAAATCTACACCATCTTCTTCAACCGCTAACTTCATTTGTTTAATATGTTCTCGTAGATATTCAATACGATAACTATCATGAATACTTCCATCAGCTTCAACTTTATCATATGCACCAAATCCATTTTCCACAATGAAAAGCGGTAAATGATACATATCAGTTAGCCAATTTAATGTGTAGCGCAAACCTTCCGGATCGATCTGCCAACCCCAATCAGATTTTTTAACGTATTGATTACCAATTAAATCGGTTTTTTCATTATATTCATAGTTATCTGATTTTTTTCTAATCGCATTAGACATGTAATAACTAAAACCAATGTAATCGACTGTACCGTTTTCTAATACTTCGAGATCTTGGCTTGTCACGTCTAATTTAAAGCCTTTGCGTTGCCAGTATTTGATAATATGATTAGGATATTGACCATGAACATGAACATCAGTAAAGAAATACTTACGCTCCATGACTTTTTGAGCCATTAAGATATCACCTGGTTTACAGGTTTCCGGATAGATTGGCACAACGGCAATCATACAACCAATTTGAAAATCAGGATTGATAGCATGACCTATTTGCACCGCTTTTGCGCTTGCAACTAATTCATAATGTGCAGCTTGATACATGATTTCTTCTCTGTTATCACCTGCTTTGTAATAAATACCTGAGTTAGTGAAAGGCGCAAAATCTTCATTAAAATTAGCTTGGTTATTGATCTCATTAAAGGTCATCCAATATTTCACTTTATTTTTATAACGATCAAAACAGACCTCAGCAAAGCGAACAAAGAAATCAATTAATTTACGATTACGGAAGCCACCATATTCGGTAACTAAATAATAAGGTAATTCAAAGTGCGAAAGGGTAACAACCGGCTCAATATTATATTTTAAACATTCATCGAAAAGATCATCATAAAACTTCAACCCTTCTTCATTTGGTGCAAGCTCATCACCTTTCGGGAAGATTCGAGTCCAAGCAATCGAAGTTCGAAAACATTTAAACCCCATTTCAGCGAAGAGTTTAATATCATCTTTATAATGATGATAAAAGTCGATAGCCTCGTGATTAGGATAATACTCACCAGGAATGATTCCTTCGGTAATTTTTCGATAACTTTTAGGCGATCCAACAGTCATCACATCGGCAACACTAGGACCCTTACCACCAGCTTGCCAAGCACCCTCTAATTGATGAGCAGCAACAGCGCCTCCCCATAAAAAATCTTTTGCTAAACCTTTATTATTCATAATCAAGCACCTGTATTATTAAGAATTCAAGTTAAGTATAAAAGGAAAAAAATCGAATTACGAACCAATATTTTCCGTATTGATAAGGAAAATAGATATGCATTGCTGGAATGTCCTAAACATAATTAGGACATATTTAGAACAGTATCAACTTATCTTAAAAGATAATTTAGATAGGTTTTTGAATCCAACTTTTCTTTTGTAATCATTCTTGCTCGATGCAATCTGCTTTTTACTGCCTCAATAGTGATACCCAATTTTTCAGCAACTTCGGGTGCACTATATTCTTCAATATCGCGCAAAATTAATACTTGACGATAGATGAATGGTAACGAACCAATAGCATTGGTTAAATCAATATGCAGACTCAAATCTGTATTTTGCATAGCGATGTTTTCTAGATTAAATTCACTATTAATACTTCTTGATTGTCTAGCTCTAAATAATCGATAACACTCCCTTTCAATAATTCGAAATAACCAGCTGGCGAAAGTCGCTATTGTTTTCAATGTGCCAATTTTTCTATACATTAGCCAAAGAGCGATTTGCACAGCATCTTCAACATCTTCAGCTGAAGAACAAGTTCGCCTAGCAAACCTTTTAATATCAGGTTGGCAAAGGATAAGTAGTTGTTCTAAAGCTTGTTTATTGCCCATACAAGCCGCTTGAATGAGTTTTTCGTTTTTTAGGTTCATATAATTTAATTATTGTGAATTTTTTAATTTTGTTATGCTAAAAGTATCATTTCCTAAGACTTTTAAATAACATTTATCTGATTATATAGAGGATGAATAGTGGCAAAAGGATTCATAAAAATTTGCAATTTTAGATATTGATTAAATCTGCGTGCGGATTATGACGATCAATTAGTCGAGCAAATTCCTATCATATTTATGAAATTTTGAAGATATCACTAAATTGAATATTTAAGCTTGAATATTCAATTGGTAAGTATTAAATAAATGCTTCAAATCCGTTGGCATATTTAGTTGGTACAAATTCAATTATGTCGTACTCGGCAATTTGATAAATATAAAACGGATCTTCTTGCATTATTGCTAGTGCTTGTTCTTTACTTTCTGCACGACAAAGAATCACCCCACCAGTACGAGGAACTTTGCGACCAGAAGCAATAAAATGCCCTGATTGATAATGACGTTCTAGATAATCGATATGTTGCGGTAAGTATTTTTCTACTTCACTAATGGATTTCAAGTAGGTAAGAGAGAAAATAAACATTTTAATGCCTCCATTTAAAAAATAATAAGCCAACCATATATGTTGGCTTTGATTATACTAGTTTTTATTGAGCATCAATCATACACTATTATGAGAATGTTAAAAAAAAGTATACATCGTTAAAATTACTATTTTGCAACCCATTTGCCGTTTTCATCTTTATGATAATGCTTTTCAACCGCTGACCAAGCAACACGAAAAGCAACTTGCTCTGGTGAACTATTGTCTCGTCGTTTTTTAGGATCTTGATACTCTTTTATGGCACTATTGAATGCTTCTTTAAAAATATCTTGAGCATGGACAGGTAAAACATGTCGAACAGATTCTGGTAAGTCATCTCGTGTTTGATAAGGCATATCACATTCCCCTATTTAAAATACTCAAAGAAAATTAATCATTCTAAACAGTCATTGCGAATTTTACTTTCAAAACAGCTAAAAGTAAATTTAGTCTGATATTATAGGAAATACAAGAATTATTACACAATCAATTGTGTTAATTTTTATCTGAATAGATCTAGGTACTAATAAAGTGTGTAAAATGACACCACTTTATTGCATATTGATTTACTTATTTACATCAACCAAAAAGCGACCTTTAATTTTACTTGCGATCATCTTATTTGCCACTTCAATGCATTCATTTAATGCAATAGTCTGGGCGATATGAGAATACAGCTTTTCATCCATGTTTTCTGCTATTAATTGCCAAGCAGCTATTCGTTTATCATAACTAGCCATCACACTATCCACACCAGCTAATGTCACTCCTCGTAAAATAAACGGTGCAACCGTTGCAGGGAAATCCATACCTTGCGCAAGACCACAACAAGCAACAATACCACCATATTGAGTTTGTGCACAAATATTGGCTAATGTATAAGAGCCAACCACGTCGATTGCTGCAGACCATAACTCTTTTTGTAACGGTCTATTAGGCTCTTTCAAAGATTGACCATCAATAATTTCGACAGTACCAAGTTTATGCAGATAATCTTCATCTGCCACTTTGCTAGTGGAGGCAGCAACCTGATAACCTAATTTACTCAATAACGCGACAGCAACTGAACCTACACCGCCTGTCGCTCCCGTAACTAAAATCTTGCCATCTTCTGGTTTAACGCCAAAATCAATAATGCGTTTCACACATAATGCCGCTGTATATCCCGCCGTGCCAAGCACCATGGATTGATAAGGAGTCATATTTTTCGGTAATGGAATTAACCATTCTGATTTTAAATAGGCATATTGCCCTAAACATCCCCAGTGCGTTTCACCACATCCCCAACCATTTAAGATGACAATATCCCCTTTTTGATAGTGACCATTTGCACATTCAATGACACTACCCACGCCATCAATGCCCGGTATCATTGGCCATTGTCTTACAACCGGGCTTTTGTTAGTCAGTGCTAACGCATCTTTATAGTTGATACTTGAATAGTGGACTTGGATTAGTGTGTCGCCTTGTTGAGCAAGTAATTGTTGTTGAGGTACGGCTTTTATTGAATGGGTAAAACCGTGAGTATCATTTTTTTCTAATACTATCGCTTTGAATGACATGGTTATTCCTTATTACGTTTGGCAGTATAAGATTTGCTAATTTACTCAATAGGTCGATCAGCAAGTCAGTTAACAGGCTGATTTCGTGTAACTAGACAATTGGTCTAAAAATTATAGACCAACTGTCTTGTCTATTGCAATCAATATCATTCAATCTATTAGATACGTAAAAAATGGTATTAACTGTTTTTATCAATGTGGTTAATTTTAAGGTCAATTCTTCTAGCATAAATTTGTAAGATTGTTTTCATATAAAAAACCGATATTTGTTAAGATCACATAATATCGGTTTAGTCTGTGTTTATTACGCTATTTACCAGTTAGCTTTGATGCCTATTGAACCATTGATTGGAGCTTTTACTCGGGCATTTCCACCATTTGACCAAGTATGACCCAATTCGCCATAGGCGGTTAATTGATTATTAATGTCAAAACTTCCACCAATAGCCAATTCGGTACTGGTGTGTGAAGCTCCACTTCTGATTGATGTTGTGTAACTCGGTGTAGCAAAATGTGTATGATCATCTCCGTTCGGCGAATAGAATAGGTTTGCTCTTGCATAAGGACGTAAAGTGCCTAGGTCAAGGTCAACTTCGTTTTCGACTCTACCCCCAATACGGAATAGCCAAGCATTATTGTTACTGTGTTTGACTGTTGTGTTACCTTTTATATGGCTTTTATCCAGATCAAGCCATTGGTGTATAATTTGTGCTTGAGGTTCTAGCTTCCAACCACTATCAAATAACGTAAAAGGTTTACCAAATTCGACTGAAGCGGTGCCGCCATAACCTTTTTGTTTGCTGTCGGCGTTACTGTTTGGTTTGATATTGACTTTATGTCGAGCCGCTTGCAAGACGAGATCGACATAACTTCCGTCATCATGGGTATATGTACCATAAGCACCGATAAAATACGTGTTCGTGGTATTTTTTCCAACATGTCCATTTACACCACTGGCAAACCCGTTAACTTTTAAATCACCGTAGAGATAACCCCAATAAGCACCAAAACGCCAATGATTAGTCTGCCAGATATCACTACCTAATTGTAAACCGGTGTGATTTCCTTTGCTGTGAGTATTCAATACGCCATTTTGTTTTATATCGTTGCGTGCAGCAATGATTCTACCCCACGTGTTTGTCTCTTCGTTGGTTGGTGTATTACCAATGCGCTGATGTAGATTGCTGAGCATGATAATATCAGCTTGGCGTAATTGTTCACCAACAGCTGAATAGAGCGGTACTTGTTTTCGATAGGTTATGCGTCGGTTATTGATATTCGTTTTATCTTCTTGTTCATGATTTGAACCAATAATATGGTTTAAGTCATTATTATTTTCTTCATTGCCCGATTGATGATTGTTGGTCGAATCATTATTGGTTTTATCTTTATTTTGATCTTCAGATTCTTTCTTCAAATAGGAGCGTAAATACCAATTTTCGTTTTGCTTATTCAGATCCCCTTTATAAAGATAATATTCGTAGGCACCGGCTTCTAAATGTCCACCTTGAAGATTGAAAGCATCATTAGTGCTGCTTCCTGTTACATTCACAATTTTAATGCCGTTTGTGTTTGTGGTGTCAGCCCCAATCCCATTGACATTATTTATCTGTATTTGTGTTTTTCCAGTGACATGACCATTCACATTTAATCTATCGGTATCACTTTCGCTGCCTTGTACAACAGTATCCAGTATTAATTTACCATTGTTGCCGACATAGTCACCGTTGATGATTAAATTTTCCCCAGCATTTGCATTACTAAGCGTAATGGTGCCTGCATTATTCACATTACCGTTTACCGTTGCTTGATTTAATGATCTTTGTAATTTTAAAACCGCATCCGAGTTTAGGTTGAGGTTTTGTGTATCTAAATCACCGGTTAATGTGAAAGTTACCGCTTGTCCCACATTGATGTTTTCCCAATTAAGAACAGAAACATCGCCAATACGTCCTGTACTTGTTGATGATCCCGTCAAATTTTGGTAAAGATTGAGTGTATCGGTTGAAGTTGATTGTGCATTACGAGTCACATCACTACCACCATCAATAATGGTGAGATCGGTCACATTTGCATTTTTATGAATGGTCAGCGTATTATTACCTGTGCCAAGCTGAATTAGTCCACTGACTTTTGAACCATCATTTAGGGTAATGATCGCATCACTAATTTCATTTTTGATTGATGCGCCTATTACGGCTGAAACATCTGCCCCCGCATTGAGATTTAGATAGGTTTTTGTCCCTACGTTGCCTGATGAATAGATACCCGCACCAGGCCGGCTAAGTTGGTTTTCTCCCTTACCAATTACTGTACCAGCGATATCAATTCTGGTAAAGCCTGTCCCGTTGTTGGTGACATTAATCCCACTATTTAGTCCAATGATGCTACCCGCTGTTTGCGATAAGATGAGATCACTCGATGTGTTGCCATTTTTCACTAATATTCCTGATCCATTGTCACCATTGACTTTCCCCGATACGGTAACGGATGAAAAACCGGTACCTAAATTAGTCACATTAATCCCATTCTCCGAGCTGGTTATGCTACTTGTTGACTTCTGATCAATATAGAGATGTTGAGCATTATTTTTATTCGAGGCAGAGATCGCATCGCCGTGTCCTGCTTTAATGTTCCCTTCAACAGTAATGGTTGTCGATCCCTGTCCTTGGTTAGTCAGATTGACACCATTTTTACTTCCCTGAATATTTGCATGATTTTGAAGCGAAAAGGTTAAATCTTTGGTTGTTGTGTCATTTGCTACAATTAATGCATCTAAAGAATGACTTATGACGCTTCCATTAATGTTAATAGAGGTTGAGCCATGACCTTTATTGACTAAATTGATACCATTAAGTTGTCCTTGAATAGTGGCATTATTATCGAGTATGACCGATAAATCTTGAGCAGTTGTATGATTTGAAGCAACGATCGCATCAAAAGTTGAACCGGTTACATTTCCGCTTAATGTTATATATGATGAACCTTGCCCTTTGTTGGTAATATTGATACCGTTTTTTTTGCCTGTAATGTCACCGCCTATATGATTTATCTTCATATTTTGGGTTTTTACATCGTTAACGGCATATAATCCATCGTATTGTGCACCCGTTACTGATCCTAAAGTAGTAATGTTAGTGTCACCAAGCCCGTTGTTTGCCATATTGATACCATTTAATTCACCATAAATATCCCCAGATGATTGCTTAACGGTTAGATCATGTGATTTCGCGCCGTTTAACGCGTACATACCATCATTATTTTGACCTTTTATTGTGCCAGCGGTTGAAATTGAGGTCGATCCATTCCCATGATTTGCAATGTTGATCCCATTTTTATTCCCTTTAATGCTTCCAGCGGATTGATTAATGGTTAAATGTTGGGTATTGGATTGATTTGCTGAATATAAACCGTCATTTTGATTGCCAATCACTTCGCCTGATGTGTTGATTGTGGTTGAGCCTTTTCCGCTATTGGCCATATTAATGCCGTTTAAATTACCGTTTATTTTTCCTTGTTCTTGATTGACGGTAATGTTTTGCGTATTGATATCATTAAAAGCATACATACCATCGTTATTTTTACCAATTATTTCACCCGATGTCGTAATTTGGGTCGAACCGTTCCCTTTATTTGCCATGTTAATACCATTCTTATTACCTTGAATGCTACCGTCAGATTGTTCTACGATAAGGTTTTGAGTGGTATTTTCATTAATTGCATACATGCCATCACTTAGGTTGCCTATCACAGTTCCTTTAGTTGTGATAAATGTTGAGCCTTTCCCTTTATTTGCAAGATTAATGCCATTTAAATTACCATTGATTTTTCCGCTGTTTTGTTTAATGGTTAGATCTTGTGTGTTGGCATCATTAGCCACATACATACCATCATTCTGATCGCCAATGACATCACCAACGGAATTGATGGTGGTTGATCCGTTTCCATGATTGGCAAGATTGATACCATTAAGTTTACCATGCACAGTACCGCCTGATTGATGTACAATTAGATTTTGACTGCTATTGCCGTTAATGGAATAGAGCCCATCATTTTCAGTACCAATAATTTCACCTAATGTGGTGATATAGGTTGAACCTTTACCATTATTCGCCATATTGATGCCATTTCTCTTACCTTGAATTTTTCCTGCTAATTGATTGAGAGTAAGATCATGAGCGTTGGTATCATTGGTGTTGAATAGCCCGTCATATTGATCACCAATAACATTACCAGAGGTCGTGACAAGTGTTGAACCACGACCATAATTATTCATGTTAATGCCGTTGGTACTACCATGAATAGTGCCTTCTATTTGATTGACGGTGAGATCTTCTGTTTGTTCATAGTTAATGATAAACATTCCATTTGTGGTTTGGCCTTCAATATTTCCAGACGCATTAACCAAGGTTGAGCCTATACCGTCGTTAATAATACTTGCACCATTTGAGTATCCTTTGATACTACTGCCCTTCATTTGTGTAACGTTTATATCTTTGGCGGTTTTATCGTTATGTACGTAAATTCCTTCATTGTGGGCGCCAATGACTTCGCCAGAGGTTGTGACACTTGTCGATCCAAGCCCGCTATTGTTTGCATAAATTCCGTTGGCGCCGCCAGATATACTACCTACTAGTTGTATAACTTTAAGATCCTTTGAATTCTTATCATTATTAGCTTGTATTCCGTTAGATTGCTCACCGACAACCTGTCCAGAGGTGGTGAGTGTTGTGGTTCCATTACCTTTATTTTCGACTTCAATACCATTATTTTTGCCTTGAATAGTACTGTTAGCCATTTGTGTGACTTTTAAATCTTTTGTAGTATCAGTGTTTTTTACGACAAGTCCATTATCCGATTTTCCTGTTATGACACCTGACAGCATGATATTACTTGAACCAATACCGCCGTGAGAAATGTTTACACCACTATTTTGACCGGTTATTGAGCCAGCAGCTTGGTTAAAGGTGAGATCAGTAGTGTTGGTATCAGTTGATAAGTCGTATCCATCACTTGCGTTTTCAATGTCGTTTGATATTGTAATGATTTTTGTGTTAGCAAAGGGACTGATACCGGCACGTTGATTAATAAAATTTTGTTGATATTTGTCATTGTATGACAAGTTTAATGATTGATTGATGATGCTCTTTTGAATAGGTATGTCATTTTTTAAATCGTTGGCTGTGTCATTTGCATAGCTGTTAGATGTTAACACAGAAGTTAAACTAACGACTGTCAGCAAATTAACCGAAAAACTTTTACCTTTTGATTGAGTTTTTTCCGAAGTCGGAACATAACTTTGACGAACTGCATTCCAGATAAGCTTATAGACTTTGTTCATTATTTCCTCTCACTTAATCAGAGATGATTCTATTTATGTAAAATATAGCTTTTAATTGAAGATGCTGTTAGAGATTAACCAAATGAAAACTGATCCTTCATTTAAGAAGACAAAAAATAACCTATTGAAAATTAAAAATATTATTTAAAGACATTTATGAATACAAATAAAATAGCTTTATTTACAAATAAAAGGTGTCACAAAGTACAGGGTGGAAAGATTAACTATTGAAATTATCGATTTTTGCTTAACTAGCTAATTCGACAATTCGTTTTTATTTGTATCATATTGCCTAAAGATAGGCAATCGAAATAATGCAAAGTGTCTTTTGATGGTCGTTATTGTGTTTGTAAAATAAGATGGCGTTTGTAAAATAAGACGGCATTGGTAAATAAATCAAAATTAACTTTTGATATTAATTGATGATTTTATCAAAAAAAAGTTGCATAAACAGATCTAAAGGTTGTGATTTTTTTATTAATTTGCTTCGAGTTACTGCACCTTCCCAACCAATCCAAAAAAATTCTGCAAGTGCTTTGCAGTTGGCTTGTGAACTTAATTCTCCAGATTGTTGTGCCAGTAGTAAGCATTTTTCAAGTTTGGCTTGCCAATTTTGTAAAATTTGTTCAAGTATTTGTGCATACCCATCCGGTAATAACGATTCTTCTTGTATCAATTCACCGATTAGGCAACCTCGATTAAAATCATATTTTGCCATACCTTGCTTTGCATCTTCATAAAAAGCTAAAATTCGATCAATAGCTGAACCAATCGATGAATTGGTTAAATGCTTATCTAATTTGTGAGTAAAAAAACTGTCATAGCTAGCTATAATTGCTATTCCAAAGTCTTCCTTACTTTTAAAGTAATGATAAAAAGAACCTTTGGGGACTCCTACCTGCTTTAAGATTCTTTCAATGTTTGATGAAATATACCCATAAGTAGTCATCAACTCTACTCCACTACGAATCAAGGCAGATCTTGTCTCATTACCTTTTTTTGTATTACCTATTCTTGTAGGTGTTATTGCAAAAGTATTTTGATTAATTGACATAGAGTTCCAACATATTAGGTGAATATCAATGATTGAGCTTTAAATTATGATAAATAGTCATATCACTAAATGCAATAATTGGCCTTGTGATTAAACCTTTTTAATTGTAAAAAAGCCTGATAAATTTATTATTTATCAGGCTATTAAAGTAAGTACAAACTAATTTCTAAATATCAAAAAACTATTTTGTTTCATTACGTTTTACTTTTTCTGATACTGCACCAATAAATACAACATCACTTGATGAATTAAGCGCAGTTTCAACCGAATCTTGAATAACACCAATAGCTATACCGATACCAATGACTTTAGCTGAAATTTCGTTAGGTATTCCAAACATGCTACAAGCGACAGGAATAAGCAGTAATGAACCACCTGCGATTCCTGATGCACCACAAGCACATATACTCGTCACAATACAAAGTAATACTGCAGAAAGAATATCAACGTCTATATGCAAAGAATTTACGGTAGCTAACGTTAAAATAGTGATAGTAATTGCCGCTCCTGACATATTAATTGCTGCGCCCAGTGGTACAGCGACAGAATAAGTATCTTCATCCATTTTTAATTTTTTACAAATTTCGATATTAACTGGAATATTTGCTGCTGAGCTACGAGTAAAGAAAGCAGGAATAGCACTATCTTTTAATGAGGTAAAAACCAATGGATACGGATTTTTACGCATTACAATATAAGCTAATAATGGATTAATAATCAATGCCACAATTAACATACAAGACACTAATACAACTAATAGATGAGCATACTTAAGTAATTCACCAAATCCTGTTTCTGCAAGTGTTGAAGCAACCAAACCAAAAACCCCTAATGGAGCAAAACGAATAATGATTTTTACAATGAATGAAATTGCTAAAGAAAGATCGCTCATCATCGTTTTGGTTGTTTCACTTGAGTGTCTTAATGCAATACCAATTCCGACTCCCCAAACAATGAGCCCAATATAGTTAGCATTAACAAGCGCATTAACAGGATTGTCTATCATTTTATTTAGCAGAGTTTTTAATACTTCAATAATACTACCTGGAGGTGTTAATTTACTCTGATCAGCAGCATCACCTAATGAAATATCAGAAGGGAAGATGAAACTAGCAATAGTTGCTAACAAAGCGGCCAACATCATTCCCGAAAAATATAGGGCAAAAAGTTTACCCATATTAGCGCGTTTACCACGTTGGTGATTAGATATTGACGCAATAACTAAAATAAGTACCAAAATTGGCGCGACTGATTTTAAGGCATTAATAAAAAGCGAGCCAATAAAAGACATATTTAACGCAACGTCTTTAGAAATTGCTGCTAATGTTATACCTAAGAGCAAACCCAAAACAATTTGAGGAATAAGCCCTACTTTAAAATAAAAACGCACCAAAGGATTGGTTGAATGAGTCATGGAACTTCCTTATATAACAAAACAATGCAAAAACATTACCATAAATAAATCTTAAAACTATAAAAAAATTATTATGATAACTATTTTTTATATGACTTAGATTAATTATTAAGATTAATTATTTTAAATGAATAAAGAAAAAAACCGATACTTTCTATTAAAAGTATCGGTCAGGAAGATAAACAACTTAGTTTATTACTCGTGTTACCAATTAGCTCTTATTCCTAAAGAGCCATTAATTGGCGACTTAACGTTTGCATCACCACTATTGGACCAAGTATGACCAATCTCAGTATAAGCACTAACTTGATTATTAAATTCATAACTACCACCGATAGCTAATTCCGTGCTTGTATAACCAGCACCACTATTAAATTTAGTTGAAGCTCTGGAACAATCAAATCTTATACGATCTGAACCATCGGGCGAATAGTATAAATTTAAACGAGTATAAGGACGAAACGTTCCTAACTCTGACTGGAAATGATTATCAAGTCTAGCACCCACTCGGAAAAGCCATGAATCATTATGACTTTGTTTGACGGTGGTATTACCACTTATATGACTATTATTAAGATTCATCCATTGGTGAATAATTTGAAACTGAGGTTCAATTCGCCAATCATAATAATTTAAATCAAATGGTTTACCGACTTCCGCGGAAGCACTTAATCCTTTTCCCTTTTGTTTACTATTTTTATTATAATTTGGTTTAATGTCTACTTTATGACGCCCCCCTTGGAACACCAAATCTAAGTAAGCCCCATTCTCATCCATATAGTTACCATAGAGACCTAAGAAATAACTATTTGAGCGATTTTTTCCTACATATCCTTTCATACTACTGGCAAAACCATCAACATCTAAACTACCATGTAAATAACCGAAGTAACCACCTACACGCCAATAGCTATCTTCTTCTTTCCAGATATCGCTACCTATTTGGAAACCAGTATAATTCCCTTTGCTATGTGTATCAGCTATGCCATTTTGTTTTATATCTGTGCGCTCAGCGATTATTCGTCCCCAACTAATTTTTGAGTCTGGTAGTAAAGTATTACCAATACGTTGATGCATATTTGCTTGCATAATTAAATCAGCCTGACGTAATTGTGCCGCTACCCCAGCAAACATTGGTACTTCTTTACGATAAGCAACCTTATTCGGAGACACTGGATTAACAGGTTGCTCTGGGTTTGTTGGGTTTGTTGGGTTTGTTGGATTGGTTGGATTGGTTGGATTCGTCGGATTAGTTGGATTAGTTGGATTAGTTGGATTAGTTGGATTAGTTGGATTAGTTGGTTCAGTAGGTTTACTAGAACGTAAGTACCAGTTATTATTTTGTTGATTAATATCGCCTTTATGTAAATAGTATTCATAAGCGCCCACATCTAAATGTGATCCGTCTAAATTAAATGCATCGTTCGAACTTACACCATTAACATTGACAATTTCAATACCATTCGTATTACCTGTATCTGCACCTAATCCACCAATATTGGTTATTTTAACCAATGTATTTCCGGAAGCATTCCCTCCAATAAACAACTTATCAGTTGAGCTACTACTATCTTGCAATACTGTATCAAGCAAAAGCTGACCATTATTACCAATATAATTACCGGTTATAGTTAGATGATCTCCAGTAAAATTATTATTCAGCGCAATAGTACCACTATTATAAACATCGCCACTTACCGAAGCTTGATGTATCCTTGGAACAAAATCTAAAATAGCATTTGAATTTAGAGTAAGCTTATCGGTATTTAAGTTACCAGTTAATGATAACCTTCCGTTTGAACCAACATTGATATTTTCCCAGTTAAGAATCGCTACATCACCACGAATACCTACTGAATCAGAAGATCCAACTAGATGGGTACTAAAATTAAGAACATCCATTTCATTCGATGAACTAGCTCGAATATTTTTACGTCCACCATCAATCATGGTTAAATCTGAAATATCAGAGCCTTGATTGATATTAAGCGTATCATCACCTGTTCCTAGCAATATTTTACCACTTACTTTAGAACCACTATTTAAATTAACAATAGAATTGGTCACATCATTTCTTATTGCAGTACCAAGAACAGAATAAACATTAGCACCATCATTAAGGTTAATATTAGTTGTTGTGTCTGATTTACCCGTTGTATAGATACCCGCATCTAAATTATTGTTTACATCGGTCCCATTCGCATAAACCGTATCATAGATATCAATAACCGTTGAGCCAGTACCACTGTTATTGATTGTTATTCCATTATTTTTACCAAAAATTGTTCCAGAATTTTGTTTAACATTAACATCAGTGCTTGTACCACGATTATTAATAACTATACCAGCTTGTTGTTCACCACTAACCGTTCCATAAGTAGTAATAGTTGTAGAACCAGATCCTGTATTCTCTAATTCTATGCCATTTCTTAAACCATTAAGGCTACTGGTTGCTAATTGTTGAACAGTCAAGTTAGTAGCATTATTTTCATTTATAGCATAAATAGCATCATCTTGATCAGCTTCAATGTTGCCATTTAAGAGAATTTTTGTTTCGCCATTTCCTTTATTTGTTAAATTGAGTCCTTTATTATGGCCCTTAACAAAACCTGAGTCGTTCAAAGAAACAATTAAGTTCTGTGCCGCAACATCATTAAGCACAAAAATGCCATCAGAATTATTACCAAAAACCTTACCTGCAATTTTTATTTCAGTCGTTCCACTTCCTTTATTGGTTACATTAAGTCCATTATAATTACCTGTAATCGTACCTCCAAATTGTTCAATATTAAGATTATTGGCTGTACTATTATTTAAAACGAACAAACCATGTTGTTGAACACTCTCTAAATCGCCTGAAGTTTTGACACTTGTTGAACCGACACCATTGTTAACTAAATTAACCGCATTTAATAAACCTTTGATTTTTCCTGCTATCTGAATTAAATTTAAGTGACTTGATTGTGTACCATTTTGAACTACAACGCCTTCATTAATATCGCCTGTTACTGAGCCACTAAGATTAACATTTGTATTCCCTTTTCCATTATTGGTTAAATTAATGCCACGAAGTTTGCCAGCAATACTACCTGCTGATTGGATTATCGTTAAATCACTTGATGTATTACCGTTAGTAACCACAATACCATCATTTTGATCACCAATAATATTTTTAGCTGTTTGAATTGACGTATATCCCTGTCCATTATTCGTTACATTTATGCCATTAAGATTTCCATGAATTGTGCCATTTGACTGAATAACGCTCATATTAGAGGTTGTCGAATTGTTATTGATTGCCCTAATTCCATCGTTTTGAGCACCTTCAACAACACCAGAAGTTGAAATGATCGTCGACTTTTTACCATTATTAGTGATATTTATGCCATTATTATGACCTTTAATCGTACCTGATATCTGATTTAATTTTATATTACTAGAACTAGTTCCATTTACAACTACAATACCATCTTGTTGATCACCCTGAATATTATTTTTAGTTGAGATAGTGGTATCACCATTACCATTATTCAATAAATTCACACCATTCACATGACCATAAATACTACCGCCTAACTGTCTCAAAGACATAGCAGTTGATGTATCTGAAAGATTTTTAGCAACAATACCATCAATTTGCTCACCTGTTACCGAACCAGAAATGATTAAATCACTAAATCCATTACCATTATTAAGAATATTAATACCGTTATTATGACCTTTAATTTGAGAATCAGCCATTTGCGTTAAAAAGACATCTGATGTTGTACTTGACGACTCTGAATAAATTGCATCATTATTACGACCTTCAACATAACCAGCAATGGTGATATCAGTTTGTTCCTTACCATTATTATAAGCGGCCAAACCATAACTTTGCCCACTAACCGTACTACCATCATATTGATTAATTGTAATATTCTTGCTATTAGTGCTATTTTTAACAAATATACCTTCACTACTCAATCCATTCACATTACCGGAAACAATGATTTCAGAGATACCATTCCCTTGATTTTCAGCACTTATTCCACGATTATGCCCTTCAATACTGCCTCTTGATTGATTAATAGTTAAATCGGTAGATTGAGTCCCATTGAGCACTGATATACCGTTATCCTGATTACCAGAGATTATTCCAGCTGTATTAATAATGGTTAAACCTTTACCATTATTAGTAGCCTCTATGCCCGATTTACTCCCTCTCGTTTCACCACTCACTAATTGTGTTATTTTGATATCTTGTGAATTGCTACTATTTTGAGCATTAATTCCATCCCCTCCGTTACCAAAAACTTTCGCTAATGTATTGATGCTCAAAATACCATTGCCATGGTAATTAATTTCTACCCCATTTTTACTACCTGTAATAGATCCATCAGATTGGACAAAAGAGAAAATATCAGAAGAACTTGTATTTTCATACCCATTACCGTTGGGATTATTTACATCACCGGTACAAGCCTGATTATTTGGATCGCTAGTAATACACTGAGCAAAGCTTGGATTTGTCATTGCTAAAGTTATGCTTGTTGTAGTAATAAATTTGATTAGAGATGCTTTACCTTTAAATTTTCCTTTCCTTGAATTACTAACAGCATATTGTGAATTCAAAATTAACTTATTTATTTTATTCATATTTTATCTCACTAAATCTTTTATTGGTTATAATCCAATTTTTAATTTAAAAACATGAAAAACTTAATTAATGAAACTCTTGAATAATGTGAACCTTACATTTCAAAATAAATACTGGATTTATTTTTTAAATAACTTGGATAACATGTTGATAGATAAAACAATTATTACTTTATTGAAAAACAAAGCTCAAAATCATTTTTAAATATTTAAGATGGAAAAAAGAAAAGTATTGATAGTTCAGAAATATTAAGGAATTAACATTTCAAAAAAATCAACTATCAATTGCTAGTTGTACCATATACCATTAAAAACAACAATAAAATTATAAAAATTTACATATAATAATGTAAAGTTTCTTAAAAAACTGCTAAGCAATATTCTAATTCGAAAGTAATTATAGAAAATTATTGTTAAAAATTAGTCAATAACATAATTTATAGTAATAAAATTCTTCATCTCGGTTTTACTAAATCAACACACTCATAATGGTCGTTTTTATAATCAAAATTTTATAAACTAAAAAGTTATATTAATTACTTTTCAATTTATTTATAAGAACTGACATAGAATTATAATTAGGAATATAGGAAATGAAGTATTATCTGGAGTTTAAGGATGCATTATCGAATAAATTTTGGTATATCACCCAACAAGACGAATCCCTAACAATCGTATTTGGTAAGATAGGGGCAAAAGGACAAACACAAGTTAAAACGTTTTCATCGCCTGCCGATGCGGAAAAAGAAGCCAACAAACTGATCAGATCGAAAATCAAAAAAGGCTATCAGGAAAAAACGATCCCACCAGCGCTTGAACAATCAACCTGTACAGAAAAAACAATCATCAAAATGCCCGATGCCCCAAAACCGAAAAACCACCCAAAACTCACACCACCCAAAGATGTGATTGATGATGGTAAAGAAAAACCGTGGTTTGACCTAGATGAATGGGCTGGTGAAGGTAAACCGAATCCATTTGATTTAGAAGAGTTACGTAAAGTACCTCCCGTTCAACAACTAACAAAAAATATTAATAACCCGATCAAAGAAGGCACTTTAACCAAAACACAACAAGAACAAGAATTTGATAACTTAAAAATATTGTTACAAAACTATATAAAGCAAGGTGAGCAATTCGATATCGAAGCGACATTTGAACAATTAAAAGCATTAAGTCCAAATGATCTTAAATTTCAAATTTTTATCAGAGAGATGCTTCAACTCATTTTTTCAAAACTTATGAAGAACATCTCACCTATGCATTTTGATTGCATTACTTATCTTTTGAAAATTAGAGATCCAGAAAATAAATTTGTAGGCATCTTTGCCCAAGGGGTGATGAAATATATTTATGACCACAACAAGACTCACGTCGAATCAATCCATCGTCTGGCTGAACAATATTTTACCGATTATCCGATACAAATGGTGGATAAAATAGTTAACGCATTACAGAGCATTTTTGATACTACTCAGGCAGAAGATGAAAAAAATATTCCAGCTAACAAATTCCCTGAAAATGTTTGTGGCTTTAATATCACCTTTGATTATAAAACGCTGGAAATATATGCTTTATTCAATGAACGAAATTCCAAACGCTATTATTCAGAAAGTATAAATGAGCTAGAATATAATGCGAGTATTTATGGTGTTGAGATAAATAATCAATATTTAGTTTCACTACTTACCGAAAAACTTCAAAAAATGCTGGATGATGGTTTTTTTGCTGATATGACTAGTAAATATTTCAGAATTAGTCTTTGTCAACCGGATAATATTCTTATCGAAACACCAATAGAACAAACCTACCGACAAACAAAGATACTTGAGCTTGAAAGCGACCTAAAATATCTGGAGCAATCAGAAGAATATCATGCAGATTTGCTAACTAACACGGTTGAGGAATATTTTGCCTTCAATGGCATTATTGATAATTATGATACCGATAGAATTTTAGCATTATTAAAAAAATATCTTTATTCGGGTGAAAAAGAGGCTGAATCGAAGGGACGTTCTTTGTTAGATAAATACTGCGATTTTGATTATAACAAATGGCGTTTAGTTGATTTACAGTTTGAATGGGAAAATTTTGGATTTAAATATGCTGATATACATATTCAAAACTTAGTTGATAAAGGATATGAACCAGCAATTCTACAAAAACAAGCGTGGGATAAGTTGGGCATTAGAGATAGCAAGCCAGAAAAAAAATACGATTCAGACAATCAATCAGCAACCGAACGTTTTTATGATACTTTTACTGAAACTGATGTTTTTTGTGAAACTGACACCATTATCGCCAGAGCCATGCCTACGGGCGGTGAAATTTACTTACGCTTCAAACAAGAAAGTGAACAGGCATATTCAGATGCGCTTGATTATTTAAATGGCTTAATGGCAAAAGGTTATTCAAATATATTTGAGGGGCATTGGCTTCATATTTATTTTGTTGCCAAGCCTGAATACTATTCTGAATTCGCTAAATACGTTGAAGAATATGAAGACTTTGAAGAATTAGAGCTAGGGGCAGGAGGAATAGCTTGTTGTTCACATGTCTTTTTCCGCAAAGCAGCGATGTACGAAAGTTTACATGATAAAATAAGAGAGTTTGTTGACTTAACCATGTATGAATTTGATTGTAGTTTTGATTTACAAGATGAATATAATTCAGTCGCCGGGGCATTTGCTGCTATTGCCCTGGCAATGACGGATGTGAAACATATGGATTTGGCTATTAAATTTGCACTTGAAACCGATGGTGACCATGAATATTTGGCAGGTAATTTTGGTATTGTTCTTGAAAAATATTGGGGTATTACGCCCGAAACTGCGGTTGCGATTGCTCTATTGCAATTAACTCAAGGTCAACATATGTATGAATTATCCAGTCAATTTTATAAAATTCCGCAAAATTTAGCTAGTTTGACCGATTATTACAGTATGAACGAGCCAAAAAATCCATATTGTAAATTGAGTTATTTAGTAAAATATCTTTTTGGTAAACCTAGTGATAGTCTTAAAAAGTTAAAAAAATTATTTAATAATGCGACTGATCCGCAAGAGAAATTGATTTATGCTGATTTTTATAATTTAGTTTTAGAAGCTCTTGAGGAAGAAGGAGAAGTTAGCGGTCAACCAATTATCTATAATCTCCCACCTAAATATGAAAGCGAATCTGAAGCGTTAACAATAGTTGACCAAGATTTTATTGAAAATCCACCATGTGTTATTACACCCTTGCAAGCTAAAAAGCGTGGGTTTAATGTTAGAGAATTAGAAACTTGTGATTCCTCATGGATAGCCGTTATTTTTGCCCCATTAACGATAACTAATCCCTATATTTTCGACGCTATTATCCAATATTATAAGGTGCGAAATGACATAGGTGCCCGCTCTGTTATCATTTGGGGCGCTGAAAAAGCTTACTTTTTTGGTAAAAGGGTCGTGATTGATTTTAGTGGCACACCTTATCAAGTGGGTATGGGAATTTATGGTAAAAATCAAGCTCAGCTAATTTATGGAGTAATGGATTTTGCTAAAATTGCAGATGCAATGAACAAACAAGCGCCCGATAAAGAGAAATTATTCGCACTGCGAAAACAATACTATTACTTCGATAGTCCAAAAGGAAGCCCAAACATTGATTACTCCAAGCCCGGTATGATGTATTTGGATGAAGCTATAGCCGCCGGAGTTTTGAAGGATGATAATTATCGGGCAATCAAACAGCTTGAAAAAATCACCCCGGATATGGGCGAAGTGTATGATACCTCACTATTGTTTATGGCATATATACAGCAGAAAAAACTAGATTATGCCATGGAGAAACTGCAAAGAATCGATACTACTGAACTAAAACAGGTATACCAAACAGCACAAAAACGCCTGCCACAATATCAAGAATACTGGCAGGAAAAGTTAGCAAAATTATAAAAAAGATGCAAATGAAATTAAAATGGACCTCCTTCTAGGCCTATAGAACTAGGAGGAAGTCAAATCTAGGTATATTCAATAATTTGGATATTATTACCTTGTTCATCTTTAGCTTAGTTTTTTATCACAGTTTAATTAAAATTTATATTTCACAACTAATTAATCCTAATTTGTGATAACTTTTTTAGTGATATATAATCTTTTTAGTTTTCTTAATTAACTAAGGAACAATAGTTAAAGGAATATTAAACATGTCTAGTCAAATAGTTTCATATGTAGATAGAGCAGTACAGTTGTTGAATAAAATCGGCATCATGGTTAAACCTCAGGCTGATGCGCCAATTTTAAAGTTATTGGATAATGTTGCTGAAATTGATAAAAATCGTATTATCGCCATTGCTCACACTTTGCAACAACAAAGCGCATTTAATGAAGTAGTCCGGGAACAAATTGATGGCGTACATGTTTCTGATCGCTATTCTAATATTGTTAAGCATTTTGATAGTATTCGTACCGATATGGAAAAAATGCTTGGTTGGTTAGATGACGGAAAGTTAGATCTTTTGGAAAAAATTAAAATGGGTTGGATGACATTTCAACGTGGTTCTATTCCTGATCGTTTTAGTTTAATAAAAAAAACCTATTTAGATGTTTCAAAAGAAACAAGTAATCAAGTCGAGCGTGAACATATTATTTTAAACGCCTACCAAGATTTTCGTTTTGGACTAAAACAAGCTCAAATCGTTGCTGAAGAAGTACTGCAAATTGCGACAGATCGTCTTGAAGAACGCAAACAAAAATTAACCGACGCTATTGCTCAAGTTGATAATTTTACAGGTGATGATCATGTCGCTCGAGGACGATTAGAACTTGCTAGAGACGAAGCTCTACGCAATGTACAACAAGAAGATAGCCGTTATCAAATCATCTTAGATCTCGCCAATAATTTAACCGTTTCTTATAATTCTGCCGAAGCAGTATTTGCAAGATTGCAACAAACAACCTCCATAAAAGAGCGTGTCTACCAACAAAGTGTAAGCTTTTTTTCAACCAACGAAATTGTATTTACTGCATTAAGCGCTTCTATAACTTCATTGACAGGTTTGAGTGAAAGCACTAAAACACTAGAAGCAATGAAAGATGGTATGAATAAAGGCATTGAAAGTATTGCTACTTCAGCTAATAAGCAACTTGAAGAAGGTTTAAGAGCTGGTTATGGTTCGACGATTAAAGCTGATTCTTTACGTGCATTAGTTGAAGCCATTGTCAATTATCAAGAATCAAGCCAACAATTAATTACAGAGCTAAGAAATGAATCGATTGATAATGCTAAAGAAATCGATCGTATAGTGGAAGATGGAAAACAGCGCTTTAATAATATTATCTTGAAGGTTGATGGTTAATGCAGGATGTTAAACTTAGTGACCAACTAGGTGCAATGGCAATAATTGATGAATTATATCAAAAAAAACAATTACTACTTGAGCACCTTGACCGCGAAGGATTACGAGCTAATTTAAAAGAAAACATTAAAACTTTCTATGAAGCCAAAGGTCAAATTGTGGACGATAAAATCGTTGATGAAGGAATCGATCTTTGGTTTGATAATCGGTTACGGTTTGTTGCACCTAAACGTCCTTGGTTTCAACATTTTCTAGTTCGTTGTTATATCAAAAGAAAGTTAATATTTAGCCTTTTTAGCATATTCTTATTTATTTTAGCCTTAATCTTTTTTAATAATTTAATCTATACAAGAGACGTTAGACAAGAAATTGATAGTTACTATAGTCAAATATTAGCGTCGGAAGATTCATTAACAGAATTACGCAACGAGTTTAAGCAAATTGATAAAACTTCTGTTCATTATGCGCAGATTCCAGTAAAAAATTTAAAGACCTCAATTTCTAATCTACTTAGCCAGAAAATTATTCCCACAGTCACCAAGCCAACCATTAACGGGGCTTTTATTACAGATGATGAAAATAGTTTAGTTAAACAATTTAAGCAAATTAATGACTCAGTAACCACTAAATTGTCGGATATTAGAACTCAATTAAATATATTAAAAAAATTATTGGAAGATGATAAGCGGCTAGCTAATTTAATAGATGATGATGAGTTTATAAAAACAAGCAAAGAGTATCACGTACTACAAAATGCAGTCGATACCGTTCTTGATAATCTTAATCAAGGACAAAGAGTTATCGATTTCAATCAAATTGAAACACTTTACAATTCCACAGAACGAGCAAAAACCATTATAAATAAAATTCAGATTGATAATCAGAAATTATTAGCCCTAAAAGTTCCGAAGTCGGATATGGTACCGGTTATTGCTTTACAAAGTGATTTACAAGCTGACCTAAAAAATCTCAACTTTGATAAGTTTGAAAATTATCAAAAAATGATGTCTTATTATTTCAATCTAGCTCAAACTAATTTGACACTTACTATTGTCGACAAACCTAATTATAAATCAGGAGTTGAGCGCACCCACGAAAAAACAAACGGTAAATCTTGGTATGTGATTGTCACACCAACAACATCATCCGGAATAGCAACACCGCTATGGGTAACCAGTATTGAAACAGGTGAAACGAAACTCGTAGATATGTTTGGTCAGCAGGTTTCTCAAAAAGAATTTAATAAGGTTAAAAAAGATAAAATTGCCGATGGGCATATTGATGAAAATAAATTATGTAAAAAACCAATTGGTCGTCTAGAATTTAACTGTCCTAATACAGTTAAAACAGGTAGGATTTTAGAGTGGTAAATATGCAATCTAGCAATATTGAACGAAGTATTGAAATAAAACTTCAGGAAATCTTTAGTGCAATCGAGAAAACTAATAACGAGGTGCAAAACTCTCGTCAAAAAATCCTTGATTTGACAAATAAACAAGTAGAGATTTATCAAAAGATAGCGACTATTTATCTATTAGAATCTCCCCAAAATAACGATTTGGAAATTCAGAAAATCATTAAACAGTTAAAGGATTTAAACTGTAATTTAAAAAATAAATCCAGTAATTTAGATCATTTTATTGCTGATTCCCAACAAAAAATGGATGAAACATTATTAAAATTAGATGAATTAACCGCGGAAAAGATTCGACAACTTGAAAGTGATGCAGATTATCTATCATTATTAAATAATTATAACATTACTAAAGACGAGCTAACCAAAGAAACAAAAAACTTCAAAAGTTCACAACAAGAATTTTCAACCAAGTTGAAACAATATCAACAAAATTACTATTACAATTATTTAATTAATCGTCGCTTTGGAGAGAAAAATTATAAAGCCTTCAAAATATTTCGTTATTTAGACTCATGGGTAGCAAGGTTTATCAATTTTTCAGAAAATTTCAAAAATCATAAAATGCTTAAAGATTTATATAAAGAATCTCAGTTACGGTTTAATAATAAAAAACGAGCATATGAGCAAGCATTAAAAGCAAAAGAGCGGAAAGAACGCGAGGTTGATACTAACCTAAATTTATCTAAATTGAAAAAAACAATAGCGCTAACTGAGCAAGATTTAGCACATTATAAAAAACAGAAACAAGATACAGAAAATACCTTACAAGAACTTCAAAAAGGCAATAATTCGCAGTTTAAACTAATTTCAAATCAATTAGTTAAACTGTTACAAAAACAATCTTTAAGTCAACTTAATGATTTAACTTTACAAACTAAATCAACAGAAGATGATAAATTATTAGAAAAAATTGTCGCGATAAATAAACAAATACTTGATATTGATGCATATCTGGCCTCGTTATTAAAAACGCTTAACGAATTAGACAATGTTTATAATCGTTTTGAACAAACATTCTATTTATTTAGGGAAAACAATATTCCTAGCTCAATTTATGAATATAACATACCATCGTTCAAGCTTAATGATTTATTAGACCAGCTATTTAGCAATCAAATTTTTCCAGAAACAGTTGTTCAAACCCTTTTTGGGTATAGAGCAATAAGGAGAGAATTAAAATCATCTAATCATAATTCAGGATGGGCGAGTGACGATTCATCATCAAGGAGATCTTCTTCTTTCTCTTCATCCTCTTCACGCTCATCATCATCATCTTCCTATTCGAGCTCATCTTCCTCTTCGAGTTCTTCCTCCTCGTCATCTTACAGTTCATCAAGTGACAGTGGGTTTTCATCCAGCTCATCAACAGGTGGCGGAGGTTTTAAAACGACTGATAGTTTCTAATCAGGACAAAAATAATCGTGTTGGAACTAAGTTAACAGCTAAACTTTGTATAGAGATGAAATTGGAGCGGGAAACGAGGTTCGAACTCGCGACCTCAACCTTGGCAAGGTTGCGCTCTACCAACTGAGCTATTCCCGCATATTGAACGCTTCGAAAGAAGTGGTGAGCATTATACAAAAATATTTATATCTGACAACCTATTTTATTCTTTATTTTTTGTTTTTCCAGCTAAGTGCTTCAAAAACACCAAAAATAAAAAATCTAAGTGCTTTAAATTTATCCTGTTCTTTTTCTTGATTAACCATTGTTGATTGTAATATCCATGCTTGTAATCCATGAATAAGTGTAAAAGCAACCAATCCAATATAAGCGAGAATATTTGCTGGTTTAGGAAACGGATGAACAAGATTAAATAATAAAAATAACCATATAAATAAATAGACTAGTTTACCTAAAAGTATGAACATTATCTCTCTTCTCGTATAAATAAATAGCTATGAACTTGCCCTGCTGTCTTCTCTCGATGCAAATACCAATTTGATGGAATATTAAAATCATGCCCCAGCTCAGATTCAATATAAATATAAGCAGATGGACTTAGCCAATGGTTATTCTCAAGAAGCTCTAGTGTTTTCTCGATTAAAGAATAATGAAAAGGCGGATCGATAAATACAATATCAAATTGTCTTTGGGCTGGTCTATCAAGCCATTGAAAAGTATCTGTCGAATAAATTTCGACATTATCACATGCAATCAACTGCTTATTTTTCTTAAGCTGATTGGCAACTTGTTTATCTTTCTCTAATAATGTGACATTTTGAGCACCGCGTGATGCGGCTTCAAAACCTAATGATCCACTACCAGAAAAACAATCCAAACAAACACTATTTTGTATAACTGGCATTAGCCAGTTATACAAAGTCTCTTTTACTCTATCTGTGGTTGGTCGCAAGCCTTGTTTATCAAGCACTGACAACTTTCTTCCGCGCCATTTTCCACCAATAATTCTTATAGAACCATTCATATAAAAACCTTACTTAGAATAGTTCTTGCGTATTACCTTGTGAATCCTTCACGCTGGTACCAACTTCTTGCGATCCATAGGTAGTTGGCTCGGTTCCCTTGATAAAGTATTCTGACATCGTTCTCGCTCCAGAACCTGGTAACATACCGGTTCGCTGATCGATAGTAACAGAAATAACATTATCTGGTTTTACATCTTGTTTTTCAGGTACATCTTTAAGAGCAACTTTCATATAGTCAACCCAAATAGGGTTAGCTGTAACTGCACCGGCTTCAGCGCGGAAAGTTCGACCTAAAGCACGTCGGTGGTCATCAAACCCCATCCAGACCGAGGTAACAATGTTACCGCCGAAACCAGAAAACCAAACGTCTTTCGATTGGTTAGTTGTACCCGTTTTACCACCAACATCCTTACGACCTAATGCTTTTACACGCCAAGCAGTACCTTGCCAATCCGAACCGCCAAAAACAATTGTTCTTAGTCCATCTTTCATAATATATGCTATACCACTATCAACGGTGTGTGGTGCATATTTAGGTGTAACATCAGTGGTTTTATTGTCTTTATTAATATTAGGTAAGATTAAATTATCTTCTGTTTTAAGATTTGCCTCTTCAGGCTCTTCACTACCCGTCTCATTTGATTCGTTTTCAACGTTATCTAACGATACTGAAACAGAATCAAATTTTACCACTTCATCTTTACAGTTATGACAAGCAATCAATGGTTGATGCTGATAAATTACGCCACTATCATTGTCATATTCAATTTTTTCGATCAAGTAAGGCGTAATTAAATACCCACCATTAACAATAACGGAATAAGCACGTGCAACCTGCAATGGCGTAAATGAAGCTGAACCTAAAGCAAGTGATTCATTATGTGAAATATTCTCTTTTGGGAATCCAAAACGTTCTAAATACGTGGCAGCATAATCGATACCGATTGCGCGTAATGCACGTACCATCATCACATTTTTAGACATCCCTAAACCAATTCGCATTCTTAATGGACCAGCATAAGTAGGCGGTGAATTTTTTGGACGCCAAGTCACACTACCTGTTGTACGAACGATCGGCGCATCATTAAGTAGCGTCGCCATCGTTAGCCCTTTCTCTAACGTAGCCGTATACACAAATGGTTTTATATTAGAACCTAGTTGACGTAAAGCTTGTGTTGCACGATTAAATTTACTTAAATTGAAATCATAACCACCAACAATCGCCTTAATTGCACCATTATCAGAATCAAGAGAAACCAGTGCAGCGTTAACTGCTGGAATTTGCGCTAATGCCCAATTCTCACCAGATTTTTTAACCCAAATCAACTGACCTGGTTTTAAAGTATCATTAACCTTTCTCGGCGAGGCACCTTGTTGATTATCACTGATAAATTTTCGCGCCCATTTCATATCTTGAAAGGCAATAGTAATATTACTTTTATCGGATAATACTGCTTTTGCTTCCTTATCAGATGATTCTAGAACCACGGCTGGGCACATCCCGCTATAGCAAATATATTTATGTAAAGCTTCTTGAATTTTCTCGTCACTCAGTGCTGGCTCATTATTTTGCCATAACACTTTTTCAGGCCCACGATAGCCATGTCGCATATCATAATCAATAATATGCTTTTGTATTGATTCTGTTGCTGCCACCTGGTCTGTCTTAGATATGGTGGTATAAACTTTATAACCATCTGTATAAGCGTTCTCACCAAATTTATCGAACATAAACTGTCTTGCCATTTCAGCAACATATGGCGCAGAAAATTCAATTTTTGGCGTATGATAACTTGCATTTAAAGGCTTCTTAGTCGCTTCATCATATTGCGCTTGAGTAATATAATTTTGATCTAGCATACGACCTAAAACCCAATTACGTCTTGTTAATGCTTTTTCTGGGTGGGAAATTGGATTATAGGCAGAAGGCGCATTGGGTAGACCAGCTAGTAGTGCCGCTTCATCGATAGTTAACTGATCTGGCGTTTTACCAAAGAAAGTATATGAAGCAGCAGCCACACCATAAGCACGCGAACCAAAGTTGATCATATTAAGATATAACGCCATTATCTCGTCTTTAGATAATTCTCGCTCCATACGAATTGCAATAATCATCTCTTTTACTTTACGAGAAATACTTTTTTCTGGTGTTAAAAAGAAGTTTTTCGCCACTTGTTGGGTGATAGTACTACCACCTTGTGAAAAGCTCTTATCCTTCAACCCGATATACATAGCACGCACAATACCGATAGGATCAATCCCAAAATGCTCATGGAAACGTGCATCTTCGGTAGCTATAACAGCATTAACGACAATCGGTGGGATTTCATCATATTTTAGAGGAATTCGGCGACGTTCACCAAAAATAGCGATTAGTTCACCATCTTTACTTAATACTTGCATTGGGGTTTGCAAGCGAACATCTTTTAAAGTCGCTACATCTGGCAGATCTTTAGAATAATAACTGTAGCCAGCGATACCTATCACTAAGCCACAAAGTACTAAACCGATTATAAGTTTAAGGCAAAATTTTAATATTTTTAATATTATCACAAATCATTCCTATCCAATTGATTTTAAATCAAAGAAAGATAATAAAACTGTATTAATTGATCTCAATCCATTTTAGCCGATGAGTATACTACTTACTCGAAAAGACTCAAAATAAAAAGCGACGCTAACCCATGCTTAAAAAATTGTTTAAATCCATTAAACAATTATTAACATATTAAATTAAAAAAAGAAATTTACCTTTAATATATTTTCACTTTCATATTCCATTACTTATTAGTTTATAACTTAATTTTTTAGCAGAACTTAATAGATCAGATATTAAATACCACATAGGTTTGCTACAGGTTAAACAACTAATTGATAGGTTCTCAAAAGTTAGTAAATTTTCAAATTATTTTGTGTATTATCTCACAATATTTTTATATTTTTAAATAAAACTGATAAAACGAATAGATAATTGTGATTTTATCAATTTAAACAAGATTAATATGTGGAGCACAAAACTTACCCCTTCGTTAGTACAATTTTTGAGTGCAACCTGCTTTTATCTTATTTTGATTATTCTTTGCTTATTGCAATTAGCGCATACTTCATTAAATAGTTATACTTTTGTTTTAATATTAATCTTAATAATCGAATGGTGGCGTAGTATTTGCTATTTCAAAACTATAAAAGGTGAATTTGCGCTATTTGAATATATACACCAAATTTATTGGTACAAACAGCGTTGGTATTTAACGCGAAAACCACTACTACTACGTTATATAATCATTATTAATTTAAAATCACGGCGAAATGGTAAAAGAAGAACTCTTTTTTTAATGATTGATAACCTTGCGCCTAATGACTGGCGCACACTTCGTTATCATTTCAAAAAAATTGATTTATCAAAATAGGTAATAAAAAATAGCTTAACACACTATATTAATGTGATTTTTTAATCCAATATTCAAATGGTATGGATTCAACTTGTGAGTTAACTAATTGGTGATCCATATGCCGGCAAAAGCTCGGGATATCACGCGTTGTGGCCAAATCATCAGCAACAACGTGCAGTATTTGACCAACAGCTAATTCCCTAATCGCTTTACGCACTAGCATAATCGGCTCAGGACAACGCAAACCTAATGTATTTAATTCTTTATCAATAATCATAATTAATAGATTAAAGTAAAAGATTAGCTAAATAATGGGGAACAGCATCATCAGCATTAGATCCAATAACTTCCAACTCAGGAAGCAGTGCTTTAAGTTCAGGACTCGCATCTTGCATAATACAGCCCTTACCTGCCATTTTTAACATCTCGTAATCATTCATACCATCACCAAAAGCGATGCTGTCTTTAAGTTGATAGCCTAAGCTTTCAACCACTAACTTTAATGCACTGCCTTTAGTCACATTTTCCGCCATAACTTCAAGACAGTTTGGCGTTGAAAACGCGATGCTAACTTTATTACCATATTGCTTTTCAATTTTGTCCTTCAACTCCACCAAATAATGGTTATGGTTAATATCAGAGGTCGTAAAATAAATTTTGGCAATATCACTGGTATCAAAATTAGTTGGATCAAAAAATTGATATTTAAATTTTGTATCAACAAAAAAGCTAAGCGAATAGGCATCAGGTTTATTAATCAGCCAATCATCACCACGGTAAACATGGGTATAAATATATGGACTGTCTTTACAAATTACCGCCAACTCTTTAGCTAAATTAGGATCAAAACTACGGCTAAAAACTAAATTACCATTACTATCGTGAACTCTTGCCCCATTTGATGTAATCATAAAAGCATCGATTTCCATATTTTCACGCATTTGAGTAACATCAATATGGTGTCGGCCTGTCGCAAAAGCAAAATGAATACCCATTTCCCGTAATGCCTGAAGAATTTTTTTTGTAAACGGCGATAAACTATGTTCGGTATTTAACAAAGTACCATCTAGATCAGAAGCAACAAAATGAAACATGATATTCTCAACTTTTATAATAATTGGTGATTAGAATAACGACACTTTGCAGAGAATCAACTAACTCAATACAAAGTCATAAATTATAGTAGAGTATGATACAACTCCATCGCTATTTACTCAACTAATTGCGGAGTAATAAAAATCACTAATTCCCTTTTTTGATTTTTTTTAGCATTATATTTAAAGGCATTCCCAATAATTGGCACTTGAGCAAGACCAGGTACTTTCTTTTTCCCATTACTATTAACTTGCTGAAAAATTCCACCCAAAACCACAGTTTCACCATCTTTAACTTTCACTTGAGTTTTAATTTCTTGCGTTTCAATGGCTAAAGCTTCTCCCCCATCACGGCGCTTAATCGAACGACCCGTAGTATTTTGTGTGATATATAAATCCAAAATCATTTGTTTATCAGCAAGAATTTTAGGCGTAACTTCTAAACCTAATACCGCTTGTTTAAATTCAATGGATGTCGAACCATTCCCCCCCGTTGACACTTCGTACGGAATCTCTGTTCCCTGCTTAATCGATGCCATATTTTGATTTGCAGTTAATAAATTCGGACTAGCAATAATTTCTAACTGATTTTCTGATTCTAATGCTGAAAGTTCCAAATTCAACAAACTACCAGAAAGTTTCGCTAAATTAAAACCCACAGAAGAAGAAGGATTAACGACCCCAAGGTCAACATCCAGCTGATTAAAAAATTGTGAAGATTTACCCAAATATCCCCATTTAATCCCTAACTCCTCCATACTCTCATCACTCATAGTGACAATATGGGCCGAGATATGGACTTGTGGAATGGGTTGATCCAAAGCCTTAACTAACTTCTTAATATCCGCAAATTGTTTGGTCATATCAGTAATAAGCACTGAATTGGTTCGCTTATCAACTATCGCCTTTCCGCGTTCAGATAATAATCCTTGTTGCTGGATGGTCTCTACTAAATTATTAGGATCGCCATGTTTAATCGGAATGGTTAACAAAGTTAACGGCTGATTTAACTCCTGTTCCTTTTGCTCTAATAACTCTCTTTGCGCAAGCACCTCCGGCTCAATAGATTTTGAGACAAACAAAATGTTGTCTTCAATTTCGGCCTGTAAATTTGCTGAATTTAACACCACCTTTAAAGCTTTTTGCCAATCAACATTCTTAAGTTTGATGGTTTGTTTAGTTGATATATCATCTATCATCACTAAATTCATCTGCTTATTATCAGCCAGCGCTTGCAAAATAATTGCGACATCCGTTTGATAAAAATTCATTGAAATAAGATCATTTGATTCTTTTTGTGCTGAAATGGAAGGCTCAGCCAAACATGGAATTGATAAAAGCATAAGCAAAATCGTCAATTGCCTTAAATTCTTTGCTAATTGACGAACTAATTGACTAAATAGTTGGCTGGCTTGATTCATTAATTACAACCTCAAATATCGATCTCATCTTATTTAGTTAACGGCATTGTCCAAAGCACTTTATCGTTACAATACTCAGGTAAACTTGCTTGCCATAAAATTTTATCGCTGAACACAGCTTCAATTTCCCAAGGAAACAAAACATGAGGAACATTATTATCAGTAATAGCTAACCAATCATTATCTGACGAAAGCCATAATTGCTGATAATTAACGCGTTGAATAGATCCTCTAAACTGCCAAGCCTGAATCTGCATATTTAAAAGATCGGTCTGTTCTTGGCAACCTAGCTCAATCTTTTGCAAAAAAGGATCGCGATGACCATCAGCATTCACTGTGAAACAGCACATCATCAATGCAAAAACAAATAAATAGCGACTCATTGCATACCCTTCTTAAACAACAAACTAAATCTAATCCGCAAATAATTATCTTGCTTACCGATTGATAACTGTTGAAAGTTCAAATAGTAGAAATTTTCGTTAAAATCGCCAATAAATTTCATAAAATCAAAAAATTGCCCATTTAATTCAACATCCCAATAAGTTGCTGAATCATTTTGTTCCAGTTTGAACGACATCAACGTCAAATGATGACGATCAATAGCGTTAGCAAGTTCATGCTCGGTTATCAAAGTTAGCGAACTATTTTTAGCGGCATGATAACGTTCAATTCTTGCTTGAAGCATTTCAATTTCAACTTGCTTTTCTTGATACAATGCCATTTGCTGATCAGCTTGTTGCTTTAAATCCTGAATAAAAAATTGATAACCAATAAAAAACAGTGTTAACGGTAATAAAATACAAACTAAGTATTGTTGCCAAATCGGCCTCTCTAGAAAGTCATTATTCATTCAACTCAATATCCATTTGAAACAACAAACTATCCTGACTTTTCTCAATATTTTTTACCTGACTTTTCGTCACATTTGCAGAAAGTTGCTGATTAAAATTGATAATATCCACATAATTGACACTACGACCGGTAATTTTAATTTTCTCAGGCTCATATTCGTACAGATTTAACCAAATCGTTGCTGGTAGTTTGTTAGAAAGCATTTGTAGCGACTGTTGGATCTGTTTTTGACTTGGTGAAGGATTAGGAATATAAGATTCAGCCAACAACTCTTGTTGCAACACTTGTTGAGCAGATAGTTGTTGAGAATAGTGTTCGATGTCTGACTGCGTGTTCATCAAAAGATAAAAAAAATAACAGGTCAACACCCCGATAAAATTAACAACAAAAAGAAGTAACTTAAATTGGTGCTGTTTTGCCTTTTGTTTTCGCCATGGTAGAAAGTTAAATGAACTATTTTCAAAATGACTACCGACAAATGTTACTCCATATTTTTGGAACAAATCTAACCAGTCATTAACCGTTTTACGCTCACAAATAGCAATCATTAAAGTTTTAGGTGAAATGAATACATAATCAAAAAAAAGCTGATTGCCAGATTGTTGGAAAAGTTTGTATAGGGAGGCTTCAACATAACTAGTCAATTCGCTTACCGTCAGTTTAACATCGGGATAAGTGGTTTTCTGGTACTGTACAAAATCATCACTTAAATTTAATTCAATTGACGTTAATCTTGGTAGTTTTAGATTATGCATAAACTGATCGACATCAGCCAAATCTTGATAAACGATAAAATCCTCATTCACCTTACCGCTTGATTCGACTAACTGATAGTGCAGTTTTGTGGGTTCGATATAAATTACTACGCGACTTTTATTAAAAACCATCATACTAAATAGATTGAAAAACAATATCGCCCAATCTTAATCACAATTATCTAGATTCAAACCTACAAAATCCATTTTTGCGAAGTATCATCCAAAAAATGACTAAAATTACACCGAACAGGGCTAAATTTTAGGAAAAGTAAAAAAAAAAGGTTGACTGAAATAAGACACGCCTTATAATGCACATCCACACGGTAAGGGTGATTAGCTCAGTTGGGAGAGCACCTCCCTTACAAGGAGGGGGTCACTGGTTCGAACCCGGTATCACCCACCAATTCTTACCGTGAAGTTTTCGAAAGAAACATTGGGGTGATTAGCTCAGTTGGGAGAGCACCTCCCTTACAAGGAGGGGGTCACTGGTTCGAACCCGGTATCACCCACCACTTACTACTTATTTTATGGGTTGTTAGCTCAGTCGGTAGAGCAGCGGACTTTTAATCCGTTTGTCGAGCGTTCGAATCGCTCACGACCCACCATTTTTTCTTCCTTATCAAAAAATCATTAATCAAACTCATTGAGATATAAGAACGTTATCGTTCAATCTATTTATTATTTACCTCAAAAAACTACGTTGAAGCGTCCCTTCAAAATAAAAAAATAATAGAGATAAGTGAGAACTATTGATTAAAGATAAAATTGATAGAGAAAATGATGTAACGCAAAACAGCTATTGCCCTTAGGCAATAGCATTGAATAAAACGACATTAAAAAGGTCCAAACGACTAACGGGTTACTCCATAACCTAACGGATAGAGCGCCTTCATATCGTTTGGTAAATCAGAAGATTGTTTGATAACACTATCCATTGAATCTGGTAATGCAATTGGCAATTTAGCATTATAAGGTTTGCTATCAAATAAACGTTTAAATAGCACCTCATCTTTAACACCAAAATTTGCTACAATCGCATTAGCACTTTGCTTAATAGGTGTTAAAACGGCTGGGCGATCCAAATAAACAGTTACTACAACGGGATGTGATTTCCTCGCCTCATTGATAAATTTAATATCTTTATCATCCGCCGCAAATTCTAATGAACCTTCATGATATCTTGCGCCAAAAAAGTAGTTCTTATGAGGTTGCTCAAAAGGTGCATTTACCCTAGCCACAACCACATCAGCTTGCTCTAACTTATCAACAATGGTGACTTTACCTTTAAGGGTATTTTTAGCGTCATCGGCAAAACCGTATAAAAAGACTTTACTTTTCGCTTTCAATGGCAAAACTTTATCATTATTTTCTAGTAAAACCATTGAATTAAATTGTGCTTCATCAGCAATCTTTTGGAAATTTTTATTGCCAACAAAACGACTAGCTTGGTTTGGATCAACATAAGGATTTTCAAATTGTCCTAAAGCAAATTTTTGCGTCAAAATCGCTAACACAGCACTATCGACTGCCTTTTCGTCCAATTTATTATTTTTTACTGCTGACACAATAACCGAACTATCACTCACGCCACCAAATTGTTGAACACCCGCTTCGATAGCTTTAATAAACCGTTGCTCGACAGTCAAATCTTCAACGCCCCAAGGCATACCTTCAGGTTTAGACGGAACATCAGGCGGATTACCATTAATACAGACTTCATTACAATCTTTAGTGATATTCCAATCACTAATAATCACCCCTTTAAATTTATAAGTATCGCGTAGCAAATCTTTCAACAAATAACGGTTAAAGCCAGCACCAACTGCTTCGATTTTATGACCATTAATTTCCGCATTTTTTAAAATCGAATATGTCGGCATAACCGCTGCCACATTCACCTCAAAAGCACCTATAAATGGAATGATATGCTCTTCCAAACTATCTTTTTTCGAATAAAGTGCATATTTACCATAAGAACTGTGACTATCAAAACCATTCTCGGCGGCACCATAGCCAACCCAATGTTTAACCACGGCTGACACGCTTTGTGAATTTAGACCAAGTTTACCATTTTGCATACCAGAGATATAACCACGAACCATGCTTTTGCTCAGCATTGGATCTTCGCCGAATGTCCCCTCAAAACGAGACCATCTTGGTTCAGTTCCCAGATCAGCCATGGGTGATAATGCCTGAGTGACACCCAATGAACGGTACTCTTGTCGAATGATATTACCATACTCATTAATCACAAACTCATTACCAATCGCCGCCATCCCCAAAGTTCCTGGCCATTGGCTAAAACCGCTTTTACTGGTCACTTTATCATCATAATAAAAGGTATTTCTAGGATCGATGCTAATCGTTAAAGGAATCCCCAATCGAGAAGACTCAGCAATTTCTTGTAATTGATTATTTTGCTTAGCAAAATCCTTAGGATTGACTTCTAAACGCGTAATTAAACTATTTACCTTATCAGTAAGCACTAACTGTTTAATTTCATCTAGATTATACTTATCACCATGCCCAATCTCACTACCATAAGCTTTGGCATTACCGTGCATCATTAAGCCTGCTTTTTCTTCTAACGACAATTTGGCAAGTAAATCTTGTGCACGAACTTCGGGAGATAAGCGCCAATCTTCAAAAGGTGATAACTTACCATCACGATCAAAGTCTTTAAATTTCAGATTATCAACTACAATATTTTTTAATTGATGACTCTTAAGCCCTATTTGTTTAAGCGCTAGTGCTTGCCCAGTGACTAGCGTTGCACTAATCAACAACGTCAACTTAACTATTTTACTTGTCATATAAACTCCTTATCTAAACAATCAACTTTGAACGCCTTATTCCATTGAGCGTTTTTTGGCAAAAATAAAGCAAAAATAATTGACTAAAAATGTTAATAATCAGCCGAAAAAAGCTTGGATCAAATTATTACTCACAAATTAACACCAAAATAAATATCGTATAAGAGAAGAAATCTGATAATTGTGATGGATATCACGTAAAAAATGAGTAAGAAATGAGGAAAACGAACAGATTAATAAAAAATGCAACGCCAAAAGCGTCACATTATTGACCACAAATCACATAAACAATAAGTCGATAAGCAATATAAAACATCACCAGCCCAACAACCGAATCCAATATGACCCACATTCTTTTTTGTCTAAATAGAGGCGTAAGCAACCTAGCGCCATACCCAATACCAAAAAACCAAATAAATGACACACAAACTGCACCAATTAAAAACGCCCATTTTTGCTCAGTAGAAAACGTACCGGCAATCCCACCAACAATTACCACTGTATCCAAATAAACATGAGGATTAAGTAAAGTCACCGCAATTGTCGACAAAATCACTTTTGTTAAAGAACTCTTTCGTTGCTCGGCAGAATCAACCTGCATACTACTATCACCTCTCACTGCGCTTTTAAATGCATTAAATCCATACCAAAGCAAAAACAATGCACCAAAGATGGCTAATGAATTAGTAATTATAGGATAACGACTAATAAAAGACCCCACGCCCCATATACCAATAGTCATCAAAGCGAAATCACAAAAAAAACAGATAGCAGCAACAAAAAAGATATGATTTTTTAACAATCCTTGCTTAAGCACAAACAAATTTTGCGCGCCAATAGCAATAATTAAACTTGCCGAAATCATCGCCCCACGTAAAATATCGGTCAGCATTTAACCTAAAATCCTTAATCAATGAAAAGTAAGCATTATACAAAAAGAACAAAAAATTTTGTATCAAAACCAAGAATTATTACGCACTTATAAAAAACAGTTATAATTATCTCCCTGAATTTAAAAAATGATAAAAAAGCACAAGAAATGGTTGTCGAATTTATAATCTTCTTAATGATAGGCGCATTTGCGGGATTGCTAGCCGGTATATTTGGCGTGGGTGGTGGATCGTTAATTGTACCTGCATTAATAATCGTACTTAATCACTTTAATCATGGTGGAGAATGGATAAACCACATCGCCGTCGCCTCATCGCTTGCCACCATTATTGGCACCAGCTTATCATCAAGTTGGGTTCAGAATAAAAATCATAATATCCAATGGTCGATTCTAAAAAAGATGGTGTTAGGATGCATGATTGGCACGATGGGCGGATCGTATATGACACCTTATATTCCCGGTGTTTGGTTGAAATGGATTTTTATCGTTTTTCTTGTCTACACCGGAAGTAAATTTATTCTCAAAAGCACCAATGTCGCCCAAAATCGAAACGCTGTATCATTTCATGACACGATTTATATCATTATTGGTGGACTAATTGGCGTGTTTGCTGCCCTAGTTGGTGTCGGTGGGGGGGTATTGGTGGTTCCTTTCTTAAAAAAATGCGGGGTAGATATACGTAAAGCGATTGGCACCTCTGCGGCATTTACCTTACCGGTAGCGCTTGGAGGAACGATTGGCTACATTATTGCAGGATGGAATATTGAAGAATTACCAGAATATAGTTTAGGCTTTGTCTATCTACCAGCAGTAATATCCATTATGATCACCAGTATCCCCATGGCAAAAATGGGTGTACAAATTGCACAACGATTATCGATAAATAAATTGATAAAATACTTTGGTATCTTTTTATTGCTAATAGCTATAAAACTTATAATTTCGTGATTTAAAGCTTCAAAAACCCCGCTCCTCAACTTTTTTTGAGATAAAATACCTAAAAAATAAACCCGCCGAGGCGGGTGATTCAAGCGTCGCTAAGCCGCAAAATCGCTTTTTTATGGCTAAACGACGTTGACTCTTAGCTTACTTTTAATGACTTAATATTATCTTTAATTACTCCCCCCCCCGCCCTTAGGATTAAGGACAATGGAATAAGAACTAAGGATAGACACAAAGTTCGTAAGCGCGTACGGAGCCGGAGTACTTAGACACAGGACCGTAGTTTGAATACACGACAAACTGGCTACTACCAGTCGAGTCACTAGTCCAGAACCAATTGTTATCGCGGAAGCCAACGCCAGAGTAATTGTACATAGCCCCCCACTCAGAGAAAAAGCCTGAACCTATATGACGTATATACCCATTATCAGGTGAGGACGGAGTGGCGCCGACTGAACCACGACAGTTAGAATCTGAATTACTACCACGACAAGATGCATTGGTTAAATCCCTTACGCGAGACACACGATAACCAAGACTATCACACCAAGATAAAGTATCAGAATAATTGCTCTGCGTAGAACCATCGATCACGAACCACTGCTTCAAAGTAAAACCATATCTGACGACTGGAGTACCATTATTGTCACGACCGACCAACTCGAATGTCTGAGGCAAAGATGGAGTAGAAATACGACCAGAATTGTCACCATAAAAAGTAGCGTAAGGACCAGTTAAAGTAACGCGTACGCTTGTAGCAGTAGAATTAGACATTGTGACTGTGATACCACCCCGAGAAACAGAAGACCAAGACAATGGCTGACTACTACCACTAATATCTAAATCAAAGTACAATCCATTAGCGCCAGTTGTAGGAAAGTTTTGACCGTAATAGAGAGGGTCTGTTTTTTGAGTGAGAAAACCCTTAGCAGGGTCCCACATTGAAGACGGACCAGCAAAATCCCAAGATGGGTAACTAGGATAATCACCACGCTTACCAAACCTTAAGCTAGGCCTAGCAAAACAAACCACCGGCGCAGCCTTAGGATTAACGTAATAAGTCACATTACTGGCACTGAAAGTACTACGATTAGGAAATCCGTAACGAGTTGATAATGTACCGTTAGTACTAGATAGCGTAACTTTATAAGGTGCATTACAAACTGTTAGCACTGAATTACGTGATACAACTTGATTGTTTTTATCGACGATAGATAAACTTAAAGAACCTGTAGCACTAACGCCAGAATCACCATCATCATCCCCCCAATAATTATTAGGAGGACCAATAAGAGAACTCAAAGCGACTGAAGTAGTATCAGTAGGAACGAACATACGAATATCAGCAAAACTCTGACCCTCAACCGGCAAGGAGATTGGTGCTGAAGAAGATGAAGTATTGGTTGAAGGCGTGTACCTAGTTCCGTCAGATAGAGTAATCCCAAGCAGACCGTTAGTATCAACCGCACGAGTACGACCACCGTCGAAAGTCAGATAAGGTGCACTACCCTGTATCGCATTCCTAGTTGTCTGTGATGTCAATGCGTGACCCGAAAAAGGAAGGAAAAAGACCACGAAAAAAACAATCTGCCGGGATAATTTAGAAAAACGGAAGGATCGAAAACCGGATCTGAAACAGGATCCGGAAAACGATCGGAAAAAAGATCGAGAAGAGGATCGCGGAAGCGATCGCGCGAAATTTCGCAGAATTTCACTTGATTGAGTGGAAAAATAAGTTTCAGTGAAAAATTTAAACTGGGTGTTGGACTTAGACGAATTTAAAAGATAGGTTGGCCAGGTTGCCTGTTGCCTGTTGCCTGTTGAAAATTATAATGCATATGTGACAATCCTGTCAAGTAATTTTTTGATTAATTTACAATTTTATACTTTTTTATCAAATTTTAGCCTCTGAGCTAAAACCGTGTAAAAAGTATAGTGATTGGAAAAACACGATGCAACACTTTTTTTCGCTCATTTACGTTAACTTTTGTAAATAGGATCTAAAAATGATCTAAATTATAATTGGTTAATTGATGTTTTAATTAGAGATATTTCAATTACAAATCTTTAAAATTAGAGCGATTGATCCTCGAAAATTTTAATTTAGGGCTTTGAATTAGAAATTTAGTGATTTGGATCATTTAATAATTTTTAAGTGACATTTAAAACCTCAAAAACCCCGCTCCTCAACTTTTTTTGATGGAAAAAACAGCTACTAAAAAGCACCACAGTTAGAGCGGAATTATTTATTTAAGACAATATTTCAAAACAGAATTTAAACCCCCAAAAACCCCACTCCTCAACTTTTTTTGCGATAAAATACCTAAAAAATAAACCCGCCGAAGCGGGTGCTTATGTATCGTGAAGCCATAAAATCGTTTCCGTTCCTAATCCCTCCCTAAACCTTAATGTAATTAAGAACGAAAAAATAAGCGTTAAGGATAAGTGCAAAGTCCTACCGATTCATCATACGAGGGTTCAGCCCAATGCACATGACCATCTTTAGGAAAAACGACGAACCGGCTCAAACCTTTTGCATCACTGGTCCAGTACCATTGGACGGCGTCAAAGTTGGTTCGATCATATTTGCCTATATTACCCCACTCCGCAAGCAAGCCTGCACCAATTGTACGCATATAATAATCACCTGATGATGAAGGTGTACCTCCAGTAATTTCATAACGTTTTGCATTAGTTAAATCCTTAACTTTAGGCAGGCGATAACCAATACTGTTACACCAGGATTCCATGCTAGGATAGCTGTAATAAGTTTTACCTCGATTGACAAACCATTGTTTTAACGTAAATCCATATTTAACGATAGCGTTACCACTACTATCTCGACCAACTAACTCGAAGGTCTGGGGCAAAGTAGGCATAGTAATAGGATCAGGATTGCTGGAATTCCATTGAGATTCGGTTGCAACAGGGCCAGTTAAGGTAACCCGTACGCCTGTCGCTGTAGAATTGGTCATAGTCGCCGTGATACCACCACGCGAGACCGGAGACCAAGACAATGCTTGTTTATTACCTGCAATGCTTAAATCAAAGTACATGTTGTTAGCAGCTGTAGTCGGAAAGTTCTTAT